>JBHEKP010000016.1:0-12732 GCA_041859375.1 Candidatus Hydrogenedentales bacterium
CGCCCCGTGAAAACCCTGGTGGTCCAGCCCGTGCTGGCCTGTTCCGTGCCGGAACGCAGGGAAATGACCAGTTGGCGTTCCTGGGGCGGAATCAACACCGACGCCGATGTCAAAGAGGAGGTGAGCCGCATCGCGGCGGAATTGAATGATCTGAAGTCGAAGGCCGAGTATCCCCTGGAAATCCGGCCACTTGCCTGGGTGCGGAATGGCGGCGAGGCGGAACCGCTCGTGAAGGGCGACGCCGACGTGATGCTGATCTATGGGGCTTCCGGCGATTTGGAGCCCCTCATCTCGGATCAGCGCCACAACATCGTTTTTGTGCGCCACAAATCCGGTCCCGTCTACCTGTGGTACGAAATTGTGAGCCCCCGGCTCATCCGTAAGACCGTGGACGAGTTCGGCCAGCCGGGGCTGCTGCCCGAGGATGTGGTGGTGGACGACTATGGTGACGTCCTCTGGCGGCTGCGCGGCCTCTATGCGCTTAAGAACACCGTGGGCTCCAAGATTGTGTGTGTCGGCGGTGCCTCCGGCTGGGGTGCCGGCGGGCAGGCCGCGCCCAAGTATTGCGCTGAAAACTGGAAAATGGACCTGAAAAACCTGCCCTATGCCGAACTGGAAAAGCGCATCATCTCCGCCAGCGGCGATGCCGCACGGGTGAAACGCGCCGTGGAGGACGCCGCCGAATATCTGGGGGATTCCGGCGTGAAACTGGAAACGGGCCGCGAATACGTGGAGCGCGCCTTCCTGCTCGCCCAGGTCTTCGAGGACATTCTCGCGGAGGAAAACACCAACGCCATCACCGTGAACGAGTGCATGAGCACCATCATGCCCATGTCAAAAACCACCGCGTGCCTGACCCTGACCCTGCTCAACGACGCGGGCGCGATGGCCTTCTGTGAGTCCGACTTCGTGGTCATCCCCTCGGGCATCCTGCTTCACCATATTTCCCAGCTTCCCGTTTTCCTCAACGACCCCACCTATCCCCACCACGGCCAGATCACCCTGGCCCACTGCACCGCGCCGCGCCGCATGGACGGGAAAAAACTGGAGGACGCGCGCATTGTCACCCACTTTGAGTCCGATTTCGGCGCGGCCCCCAAGGTGGAGATGAAACTCGGCCAGAAGGTCACCGTCATCGACCCCGACTTCAGCAACAAGCGCTGGATAGGCTTCACCGGCGAGGTGCTCGACAACCCCTTCCTCGACATCTGCCGTTCCCAGGTGGATGTCAGCATCGAAGGCGACTGGAAACAACTCGCCCAGGACATGGGCGGGTTCCATTGGATGATGTCCTACGGCGACCACCTCAAGGAATTCGGATACGCCCTGCGGAAAATGAACATCGGCTGGATGAACCTGACCACCCGCCAGACCATCGAGGCCTGATCGGATATTACCGGGCCTGCCCTTCCACGCGGAGGCCGGTCACGCCGTCTTCCGCGTGGAGGTAATTGTCCACGCCGGAGGGGACGGCCTGGATGAGGGCGTCCCGCGTGTTCTTCAGCACCAGCAGCCCACGGGCCGAGGGGTGGACCATGCCGCCAAGGCCGGAAATGTCCACCTTTTCGGCCAGTTCCACCATAACGGCGGGGCGCACATCCTCGTTTTCATAGCCTGTCTCAACATCCCGCATGCGCAGGTTGCGGACGTTGCGGCAGTAAAATCCGTAAGACGGGGTGACACCCATGCCGTCGCCGTTGAACCCGTTTTCCACCTGGGACAGGTCGTTAGCCGCGTCCTCCGCCGTACCCTTTCCCGCAAAGCGCATGCGGATGTTTTCAAGGGTGAGGTTCTCGATGGGATGGCCGGGCATGCCCGAGATGATGCAGCCGTGCCTCCGCTCCATTTCGGTGACTTCCCCGCCCACGCTTGCGCCCCTGTAGCGGCCCACGCCCTCCGCCAGTATGTCCCGCAGGATGATGTTGCGCACCGACCCCGGTTCGGCCCCGCGCCGCACGGGCAGCTCCGCCTCGTCAATGCCGATGTGGTACATCTCATGGCCCAGGTTGACGAGGATGGCCTGGCCCACGTTGCGCATTGTCACGCCGGAGATGACGACCCGGTCCATCACGCCCCCGTCGAACACCTGGAGCTGGATGGCCGTGGCGCGCGTGTCGTAAATCACGCAGTTGGAGATGGTGATGTCCTCAAAGCCGCCGACGGCCTCGCAGCCGAAGCGGATGCCGCTGCAGCTGCTGGTGAAAACGCAGTTCGTCACCGTCACGTTGCGGCACACGCGGTCGCCCGTGGATTTCAGGCACAGCGCGTCGTCCTGGCTGTCAATGAAACAGTTGCTGATGCGGACGTTGCTGCAGCAGTCCACGTCAATGCCGTCGTTGTTGTAGTTGGCCGTCCTGCTCTCCACCCGCACCCCGTCCACCACCACGTCGTCGCAGGCGAGCAGGTGCGTCACCCAGAACCCCGCGTTCTGGATGCGCGCGTCCCTCAGCAGCACCCCGGCGCAGTTCACAAACCGTATCACCGACGGCCGGTTCATGTACCGTTCCGGCGCCTTGGTGCTTTTGCGCCGGAGCCCCTCCGCGCCGCCCTGCCCGTCGATGCGGCCCCTTCCCGTGATGGCGATGTTGCGGGCGCCCTCCGCGTAAATCAGGGCGTGCCGGTAAAAGGCGTCGTTCATCGTCGGAAACGGCACCGTCACCGGGGGATAATCCGCCAAGTCGTCGCTGCCGAGGATCACCGCGCCCGCCTCAAGATGCAGCGCCGCATTGTCCCGCAGCCGGAGGGTGCCCGTAAGGTAGGCGCCCGGCGGAAAATACAGGGTTCCACCGCCCGAGGCGGACAGCCCGTCAATGGCCTTCTGTATCGCCGCCGTCTCCAAAGTCTTGCCGTCACCCAGAATGCCCGCGTCGCGGGCGTTCAGCATGCCCGGGGACTGGGCCGCCGCCGCCGTTGCCAGCAGGAAAAAGCCGGCCTGGATGATTCCACGCATGGTGCGTCTCCTTTACAGTGTCACTGCGCGGGTTGCGGCGCGGTGATTTCGATGGGGTTGGTCAGCACCCAGGGGGCCATGTTGTTGGCGAACTTCTCCCCGGTCACGGTGATTTCCCCCGGCACGGGCAGGCTTGCCTGAAGGCGGTATTTGCCTGGCGCGGTTGCCTCGAATTCGAAGTATTTTCCCTCCTGCCCGGAGACCATTTCGCCGTTCCGGAACAGGTTGAACAGGCAGGGAATGGGGGACTCTGCGCGCAGTTTTAGCCCCGGTTCCAAAGTTATCTGCTCGCCCATGGTCACCTGTTTTCCGCCGCCCTCCGCCACAAAGGCAAAGCCCTCCGCCGGGGCGATCATGTTGAAGGCGATGAAGGCGCGCCCCTGGCGCAGCGCGTCAAGCAGCGCGGGCTCCGTCAGCTCCTTTGCCAGCAGGTGGGTGTTCACAAAGCGCGAGGACCGCTCATAGGGGTCCAGATCAAGCCTGAAAAGCTGCCGGTCCGCCTCCAGCGGCCCGAAGAACATCCGCAGCATCGGACGCGTCGCCCAGTTCAGGGGCAGTTCCGCAATCTTTTTTTCCGGGTCACTGTGGCCCGTGTCCAGCAGTAGCAGCGTGTCCTTCGCCGTGTAAATACCGCGCAGGCCCACGTTCTGGTGGCAGTCGTTGGCGGCAATGGCGGTGATTTTCCGCGTTTTGCCCTGCTCGTCCCATTTCTGCACCAGCATGCCCAGCACCCACCAGTCGAACATGTGCCGCAGCACCTGGTCGTTGAGGTTGTCCAGATTGAAGAGTATTTCCTTTGCCACCTCCAGCCGGGAGTGCTTCTCCATCATCTCGTCGAGCATGTCCGTGTGGATATTGTAAATCTCCATGGCGTCAATTTCCGGGATCTCCCAGGGCCGGTACCCCTCGCAGTGGCCCAGGGCCAGCACGCCCCCGAGCTCACGAATCTGCCGCGCCTGCTCCGCCGGGTTTGCGTTGTTTTCCAGCACCGTGTCCGGCGGCAGGCCCCAGGGCATGAACCCGTCGTGCATTTCATAGCCCTGCACAAAAAGCACCCCGTCATGCACCCCGCGCCAGCCCAGCGAATAGTCCGCCTTCCCTTCCACCACATGGTCCGTCAGGAAAATAAAGTCACAGTCCGCCTTGTGCATCGCCTCAAGAATTTCGGGAAAAGACACCTCCGAATCGTGGGAAATCTCGGAATGGCTGTGCATCACCCCCCGGTACTCGTTCCAGCCCGTCTTGAGCGCCACCGGTTCGCGTTTCGCGGCAAGTTCCCGCCATGCCTCCGCCTGCTGTGGGAATAGCCAGAACCGGTGGTAAATCTGCGGGGCGAAAAGGCCCAGGAACGCCCCCCCGAGCAGCAGTACCACCAGCAGCACCGCACGAAAGCCCCAGCGGAGCAGGACGCGCGGCAGGGGACGGAGGATTCGTTTGTTCTGGCTTTCCAAGGGGGCCTCCTTTGTGTGTTCGGAAAACAGCCGTCGCATTGGACTGCCATTATTTTACAATGGTGTCGGGAGTGCAAGCGCGGCATCCTGTCCATGACGGAAACGGTTTGCAAAACAATCATGCTATAGTGGTGCCTGATGGCTGTTGTTGTGGTTGCTGGCATCTTCTTTGACCCGGAGGCGCATACCATGGGTGATCGGCAAGGCAAGGGTACGCTGTCGGAATTTCTGGCCAAATTTGCGGGCGCCCGGCCGGTGCTTGAGCCAACAGTGTCCGCCGCCGTGGTGTTGCGGCGTCTCGCGGCGATTGAAACGGAGGCCTCGGCGTATTACGAGGGCCTGAGCCGGCACAGCGATCTTCCCTGGGTGCGCAAGTTTGCCGCTGAGCTGGCTGCCGCGGAAAAGGGCCATGAGCGGCATTTCCTCGAATTGGCGGACATTGCGGAAAGGGATTCTTCCCCCGATGGGGCCATGAGGGCGCCCCTGACGGATGAGATTGTTGAGCTGCTGTCTGTCCGCATCACCCAGCCCCCAAAATCCGCGGCGCGGACGGCCGTCTATATCGGCGAAAAAGACGCGGTGGACTTTGCCGTTCAGGCCGAGATCAACATAATCAGCCTTCTCATGAAGCTTCTGGACCATGTGCCAACCGCCCAGCGCCCCCATATCACGCGCGTTATGGAGGAGGAAATGGCCCATAAAACCTATCTGGATGAGCTGCGGGACAGGCATTTTCCCTCCGCGGCGGACGGAAACACGGACTGAGGGGGCTTTACTGTGGCAAGGTTCGGCCCCTCCGCGGCAAAGTGGTTAAAGACGCTCCATCTTCTCACCGTGGCCTGCTGGGTTGGCGGCGCCATTTCCCTGCTGATGCTGTATTTCGGAAAACACAGCGCGGAAAGCGGCGGCATGCTCTATGGCGTGAACAGCAGCATTCATCATGTCGACATGGCCGTTGTGGTGGTTCCCGGCGCTTTTGGGTGCCTGCTGACGGGATTGCTGTACGGCATGTTCACGAACTGGGGCTTTTTTCGCCACACATGGCTGATCTTCAAATGGGTGGCCACGGTGGGGGCCATCCTCTTTGGCACCTTCTTCCTCGGCCCCTGGGAGACGCGCATGATGGAAATCTCCCATGAACTGGGCCTTGCAGCACTCAATGATCCGGACTACCTGCGCAACGAGCGCCTGAACCTCTTTTTCGGCATGGCTCAGGTGGCCCTTCTGCTGGCCATGGTGGCGGTTTCCGTTTTCAAGCCGTGGGGTGCCGGAAAAAAGGCAAAAAAAGCGTCCAATGTGTCCGGGCTAAAATAAACGTTTCCCCGTTTCAATCCTTTTCAGGTTTCATCATCCGCACGCCGAAGACACCCCCCGCGAAGTTGCCGGGATGCCCCTGAAAACGCACGTTCACGCGCTCCTTTCCACGGGTCAGTTTCTCGGGGACCGCGTGGACAACGTCAAAAAACTCGCCCGGACGGTCCATGTGAAGGCGTTGGGTGGCGATTTTTTTGCCGTCCACGAGGATGTCGAAGTCGCGCGCGCCCTCCTCGCCGCCCCAGTAGGTGACCACCAGTTCCATGGGCGTGTCCGGGATGACGGCGAGATCAAAGGCAAACCAGCCGCCGTCCGTGGCATGACGCCATTTGCGCCCTTTCCATTCGCCCACGCCGGTTTTCTCGCCCTTCAGGTGGTGGTCCCGCTCCGGCTGCATCTCGCCGATGCGCAACTGGTCCACCGTGCGCGCCTCGATTGCCCGCAGCCGGGCCTCCTCGGCGCGGCGGCGCGCCTCCTCCGCCTTCCATTCATCCTCCGTGTACTGGTCCAGATACACCGTGTGCCGCCGCCCGTGGAAACTGTGGAAGGGTGTGAAGGTGAGCTCCTCCGGTTTGCCGGCCTTCTCCGTTCGGAAGGTGGTTGCCTCACCGGGCACGGCCTTCAGCCATTCACCCGCCGGACGGTCGCCGGTCACCAGCACAGGCACCTCACGGTTTTCCTCCGCCGCGCCCATGTCGCAGGCCAGCAGCACCGGCCCGTAAAACACCGCCACCCGCTTCGGGTTGTCCGGCATGGATTCGGTGCGCGGCGCCAGGGGCAGTTCAAAGGTGATGGCATCCCCGTCCTTCCATTCGCGGGTGATTTCACCATACCCGCCGGGCTGCCGCGACACCGCCGCCTCCTGGTCGTTCACGTGGAAAGCCAGCGGCCCCGCCGCCCAGCGGGGATGGCGGATGCGCAGGCTGGCGGTCACCGGCTTGTCCGCGCCGAGGCTGATGCGCACCGCGCCCGACTTGGGCAGTTCCGTCTCCAGGCGCACGCGCATGCCCCGGTCCTTCCAGTTCAGTTCCGAGGGGATGAACTGGTTCACATACAGCCCGCCGCCGTCCTGGTGGTAAATATACACCCCGTAACGGGCGTGGTTTTCCATGCCCGTGCCCGTGCAGCAGGTGAAACTCTCGAAGGGTGTCATGAAGCTTTTTTGCCCGCCGGGGCGGATGGTCAGGTAATACAGCACCATTCCGTCGTCGGGGTTTTGCGACGCCAGGATGTGGTTCCAAAGCGCCCGTTCCTGGTATTCGGCGAGTTCCGCGCGGGGTGCCCGCTCGAAGAGCAGGTTTGTGAGCTTCAGCATGTTGTAGGTGTTGCACGTCTCGCAGGTGTTCTCGCCCAGCCGGTCGTTCAGTTTCCCCGGCGCGCCGAAATGCTCGCTGTCGCTGTTGCCGCCCGTGGCGTAGGTGTGGTTGTGCGTCACCGTCTCCCAGAAGAAGGCCGAGGCCTTCCCATACTTCTCCCCGCTGGTCAACTGGTGGATGCGCGCGCAGCCAATCGCCTTGGGCACCTGTGTGTTGGCGTGTTTGCCCTCCAGTTCGTCCCGCCCCTCCGCGAGCGGGTCCAGCACGGCCCGGTGGTAAAACTTTTCCGCGAGTTCCTGGTATTTCCGCTCCCCCGTGGCCGCCCCCAAATCCGCCAGCACCTCGTTCATGCCGCCGTGCTCGCACGCCAGCATCTTCTGCCATTGTCCTTCGTCAAGGGTTTTTGTGGTCTCAATGGCCCAGTCCGCCAGCCCCCGCGCAATCTGGAGCGCCTTTTCATTGCCGCAGAGCCGGTGCGTGTCCCGCAGTCCGGCAAACAGCTTGTGCAGCGTGTACCACGGCACCCACGACCCGTTCAGGTCGAATCCCTGCGATTCAATTTCCCCCCTGGAAATCTTCTTGAAAACCTTCTTCCCACCCGGAATCGCCGCCACATAACCGTTGCCGTTCGCCTTCTGGCACAGCGCCAGTTCGTCCACCATGTGGGCCGTCCGCTCGCAGAAACGCTCATCGCCCGTGGCCTGCCACATGAACGCGCACGCCGAGAGGTAATGCCCGGCGGAGTGGCCCGCAACCCCCTGGCTTTCCCAGCCCTTGTAGACCGGTGCCTTGGGTTCCAGTCCCGCCTCCTTCCGGTACCAGGCCAGCAGCCGGTCGGGCTCCAGCGACAGCAGGTATTGCGCGTCCAGGTCCTGGGCGTGCCTGAAGGGGCCGTCCAGCAGGCGCACGTCGCCGGGGGAAAAGGCGGATGCGGTTGTGGTGTCCGCCGCCGCAAAAACGGCATGAGTTGCGAAAATTCCCATCAGGAGAAAAGACATTGCGTGTTTCATTGTGTTGCATCCCCGGTTGTTTTTCCGCCGTCTTTGATCATTTCCCCGAGTTCTCTCAGCGTCGCCACATCAATGTCCCGCAACCGCCCCTCATAGTTGGGCCCCACGTCAATGGAGAAGATGTTGTTGTGCCTCGCCGCGCCCTGGTGGTCCTTGAACAGTTTCTTCGCGGGCAGGCACAACTGATCGTGCATGGGCAGCGAGTAAAACCACATCGCGCCGCCCTCGTGCGGCGGCAGGATGGGGTAGGTGAACTCCGCCGCAAGATAACCCTTGTATGCCCCCTCAGCCTCCTTGTTGTACTCGGACGCATTCGCGTCGCCCACCGGGCCGGGCCGTCCCATCTCCCGCAGGCAGAGGTCTCCGGCGGGCTCACCGTGGTTGAATCCCACAAAACAGTCCGGCTGGATGCTTTTCACCCATGCCGCCGTTTCCTTGTGGCCGAGACCGCCGTCGCCCTGGGCGTGGTCCATCCAGAAAAAGGCAATCGGTCCGTACCCTGTCAACAGTTCCCGCAACTGCTCCTTTTTCAGGTCCGCGTTTTTTCCGGAGGACCACACCGGGTCGCCCCATTTGGGGCTGCCCGGCACCATGCCGTCCTGCGGCAGCGGCTCCTTAATCCATGTCCAGTCACCCTCGGAAAAGTACAGCGCCAGTTTCAGCCCGTGTTTGTCGCAGGACTTGCGCAGTTCCGCAAGCACGTCCATTTTCAGCGGGCTGTTGGTGGACTTGAACTCCGTGGTCTTCGTGTCCCAGAGGCAGAACCCGTCGTGGTGTTTGGTTAAAAACAGGATGTAGCCCATGCCCGCCGCTTTCGCGGTTTGGCACCATTGGTCCGTGTCGCAGCCCGTCGCCTTGAAATAGTCCGGGCTGGTGACGCCGCGCGTCCATTCGTGCCCGGAAAAGGTGCTCAGTGACCAGCACACAAACATCCCCATGCGCAGTTCGGAAAGTTCTTTGGCGCGGGTGGCGTCGTCTTTCTGGGCATGCGCCCCCGCCGCAAGGGCGAAGACCGCCAGTATGCACGCAAGCGTCCTCATCTATTCGCCTCCTGTGGGTTGCGTCCCCTGCCGGGGCCGCCGCTATCCTATCAAATCGGATGCGCGGAATGGTTTTCCCTTGGATATCCGATCCGTGCGTCCCTATAATCACGGGGCCAACACAGGAGGACAGGCTTGTGGCGCGCATGAACCCCTTTCACACCGTGGCGCTGGCGGCCCCGCCATTGCTCGCGTTTTTGCTCTTCCATGCCGCCGCCTTCGGGCAGGTGGACCGATTCTACGGCGAGCCCGTGGAGCTCAAAAGCCCCTTCATTTATTTCGCCAGTTGGAAATACGTCCGGCAGGGCTCCTTCTCCTGGCAGATTGAGCACGCCCCCGACGCCACGGAGGAGGAAAAGAACGTGGGCGCGTGGCTGAAGGGCGACGGGGATCGTCCGGCACGTTTCGTGCCCCAGGACATGCCGCGCGGCATACGCCTGGTGGCCCAGCCCGCCGAACTGGTCCCCTTCAAGCCCGGCCAGATGGCCGCGCAGGTATTCGACAACGGGCTCTACAAAACCTGGTACGTCATGGACCCCTGTCCCGATCCCGAACCGTTCAGCTCCAAGGACAGGATCCTTCCCGGTTACAACGGCCACATCGCCTATGCGGAGTCAAAGGACGGCCTGGTGTGGGAAACCCCAAAACTGGGCCTGTGTGAGTATGCCGGTTCCCGCGATAACAACATCGTTTTCCGGGGCGACGTGGACGGTTCGGTGCGCGGGTTTCACGGCGGCAGTGTGTTTGTGGATCCCTCCTCCGTGGATGAGCGCTACAAGATGCTCTATCTGGGCATCATCACCGACGCGGAATGGGAGGCCTTCGCCGCGAAATATCCGGACGAGGTGGACACCATGGCGCGCCGTCAGGAGGTGGGCGGATTCCGTTGCGTGGTCGCCGTGTTCGGCGCGGTGTCGCCCGACGGTGTTCATTGGACCTCCCTGCCGGAACCGTTGATGATCCAGCATGCGGACACGCTGAACACATGCCATTACGACGCGGACAGGGGGGAGTACGCCGCCTATGTGCGCGCATGGCAGGTGAACACGAAGGCGCCCGGCATGGACGCGGTGAATCCCGACGGGTGGATTGCCGTGGGGCGGCGCGCGGTGGGGCGCGCCGTGAGCAGGGACTTCCGCCATTTCACCAAACCGGAGATCCTGCTGGCCACCGGCGCGGACATGGCCCCAAGCCATCTTTTCTACACCAACTGCAAGACCACCCTGCCCGGCATTCCGGACAACCATGTGATGTTCCCCTGGATTTGGGAACTGGAGAGCGACGGCGGTTCCTGCTGGCTCTATTCCACCCCCGACGGGGACCACTGGTCGCGGGTGCCCGGCGGGCCCGTGGTGCCCCAGGGCGCGCCCGGCTCGCCCACGGGCGGCCACGTGGCGTGCAGTGGAAACCTGCTGGAATATCCCGGCGGCAAGTGGGGGATTAATTACGGGGGCAATCCCATCCCGCACAAATACCCAGGCCGAGATTTCAACCAGCGCAAGGGGCTCTTTCCCGGCGTCGCGGGGGAATCGGGCATTGCGCAATGGCCCAAGGGCCGGCTGGTGGCGCTCCAGTGCGACGAGGAGGGGGAATTCGCCACCGTGGCGGTCATCCCCAAGGGCGGGCGCATCCGTCTGAACGCCTCCGTCAGGCCCACCGGCCACATCAAAACCGCGGTGCGCCGTTTCGGCGCCGGGGAGGACGTGCCGGGCCGCTCCTTTGGTGATGCGGACAGGCTGGTGGGTGACGGACTGGCTCTTCCCGTGACATGGAAGGGGGAGGAGGGCATGAATAACGGGGGTGACCCGGTTATTCTCCGTTTCCAGTTGCGCCAGGCGAAACTTTTCGGAATCGAATTCTATTGAAAGGCGATCCCATGAACCTCTTTCTGCTCATGCTCTGCTCCACCCTTGGCGCTGACGCCGTCCCGAACGACACGGGGCTGTCGCTCTGGTATGACAAGCCCGCCGTCCAGTGGTTCGAGGCGCTTCCCGTGGGGAACGGGCGCATGGGTGCGATGGTTTTCGGCGGCTATCCCAAAGAGCGCGTGCAGTTCAACGAAAGCACCCTCTGGGCCGGGGAACCCCATGACTACGCGAATCCCGGCGCGTCAAAATATCTTCCTGAAATACGCAGCCTCCTTTTTAAGGGCAAACAGAAAAAGGCGCAGGATTTGGCCATGGAGCATTTCATGTCCGTGCCCCTGCGTCAGCTTCCCTACCAGCCTTTTGGTGATGTCCTGGTTGATTTTGAGGACGGGGGGGAGGCGTCAAATTACCGCCGTTCCCTGGACCTGGACACGGCCCTCGCAGGCACCACCCACACGGCGAACGGCGTCACCGTGCGGCGCGAGCTTTTCGCCAGTTATCCGGACCGGATTGTTGTCATGCGCATCACCGCAGACCAGCCCGGAGCCCTCTCCTTCACCGTCCGCTTCGGCAGTCCGCACCCCCTTGCGGAATATGCGGTGCTTGACGCAAACACCCTGGTCCTCCGGGGAAAACAGGAGGACTATGCCTTTGAGCCGGGGCTGGAGCCGAAGGTCCCCGGCGCGCTCCGCTATGAGGCCCGCCTGAAAGTGCTGGCCGGGGACGGCACGGTGGTCCCGGCGGAGAACGCGCTGCGCGTGGAGAAGGCGGGCACCGTCACTCTCTTCCTTGCCGCCGCCACCTCCTACCGCGATTTCAATGACATTACCGGCGACCCGGCGGCGCTTTGCGCCGAACAGCTTGCCTCGGCGGAGGCCAAAGGCTATGAGGCACTCAAGGCGGGGCACATCGCCGACCACCAGGCCCTGTTCCGCCGCGTCTCCTTGGACTTGGGCGCAACACCGCCCGATTTGCCCACGGACGAGCGCGTTCGCCGCTGCAAGGAAACACCGGACCCGCACCTTGCCGCGCTGCTCTTCCAGTACGGGCGTTACCTGCTCATCGCCTCCAGCCGTCCCGGCGGCCAGCCCGCAAACCTTCAGGGCATCTGGAACGAGAGCCTCACCCCGCCTTGGGACAGCAAGTACACCGTCAACATCAACACGGAGATGAACTACTGGCCCGCCGAACCGGCCAACCTCGCCGAATGCCACCTGCCGCTCTTTGACGCCCTGGACGAGGTGGCCGTCGCGGGGGCACGGGTGGCCCGTGAGCATTACAACAGCGACGGCTGGGTGCTGCACCACAACTTCGACCTGTGGCGCGGCGCGGCACCCATCAACCACAGCGATCACGGCCTCTGGCCCACGGGCGGCGCGTGGCTCTGCCAGCACCTCTGGTGGCACTACGAATACTCCGGAGACCGGGACTTTCTTGAAAAGCGCGCCTATCCCCTCATGAGGGGGGCCGCCCTCTTTTTCGCGGAAAACCTCGTGGAGGATCCCCGCGATCCCGCGCGCGGACTCATCACCGGCCCCTCAAACTCGCCCGAGCAGGGCGGGCTGGTCATGGGCCCCGCCATGGACCGCCAGATTGTCCGCTCCCTCTTCGCCGACACCATCAAGGCTGCTGAAATACTGGACGTGGACGCCGAATTCCGCGAACGCCTCGCCGCCCTGCGCGCCCGCATCGTTCCCGACACAATCGGGCGGCACGGACAGTTGCAGGAATGGCTGGAGGACAAGGACAACCCCAAAAACGATCACCGCCACGTGTCCCACCT
>JBHEKP010000160.1:0-13853 GCA_041859375.1 Candidatus Hydrogenedentales bacterium
TTGAAGACCAGTCCCCACTGTTTAAGGTTGTTCTGGCAGGAGGAACGTCTTGCGGCCTCGCGCGCCCGCGCCAGCGCGGGCAGCAGGATGGCGGCAAGTATCCCGATAATGGCGATCACCACCAGCAGTTCAATGAGGGTGAAACCTTTTTTGTCGCGCATGGGTTTGATTCCTTGAATGATTTCGGGCGGTTTGGACGCGCGTTCGGGTCCTGCGCCGCCGGACCTGTGATGAAGACCCGGGAAAGGTTCTCCGTTTACTTCGACGTCTAACGATATCATACCTTTTATCAGTTTCGCCATACATGATGTGACCAATTTTTCGCACCCCCGTGTTTTTGCACCGCCTCTGGTCCGTTTTTTCAGTTTGGGATTTGGGCGGTTTTTGTTTATAATGGCGCGCATTTTAACCGACCCGGCCGGTTTTTTTTGCCCGCCGGGGCCATACCGGGGCCACATGCGGGGACATCCCCCCGACCGCAGGAAAGGAATTTCCAGCATGCGACAGTACATCATCAATCTTGATCCCAAGAAAATGCCGGACGCCTGGTACAACATCGGCCCCGACATGCCGGAGCCGATGGCGCCGGTTTTGCATCCGGGCACGAAGCAGCCGGTGCAGGCGTCGGATTTGGCGCCGATTTTCGCCATGGGCCTGATCGAGCAGGAGATGAGCCCGGACCGTTTCATCTCGATTCCCGGCGAGGTGATGGACAAGTACCTGCTGTGGCGTCCCACGCCGATGCGCCGCGCGTACCGGCTTGAGGAGGCGCTGGACACGCCCGCGAAGATTTACTACAAGAACGAGAGCGTGAGCCCCTCGGGCAGCCACAAGATCAACACGTCGGTCGCCCAGGCGTACTACAACAAGATTGAGGGCGTGCGCGAGCTGAGCACCGAGACGGGCGCGGGCCAGTGGGGCACGGCGCTGTCCATCGCCTGCTCCATGTTCGACATGAAATGCGTGGTTTACATGGTGCGGGTGAGCTTCCAGCAGAAGCCCTACCGCCGCAGCCTCATCGAGTCCTTTGGCGCGAGCGTGCTTGCGAGCCCGAGCGACACCACGGACATCGGCCGCAAGTTCCTGGCGGAGGACCCGGACACGACGGGCAGCCTGGGCATGGCCATCTCCGAGGCGGTGGAGGTGGCGGCGAAGAGCGGCGGGTCGGTGAAGTACACGCTGGGCAGCGTGCTGAACCATGTGTGCATGCACCAGACGATCATCGGCGAGGAGGCGAAGCTCCAGCTGGCGAGCGTGGGCGAGTACCCGGACATCGTCATCGGCTGCTGCGGCGGCGGCTCCAATTTCGCGGGCATCGCCTTCCCCTTCGTGTGCGACCGCATCAAGGACGGGCGGAAGGTGGAGTGCATTGCGGCGGAGCCCGCGGCCTGCCCGACCCTGACGCAGGGCCCCTTCGCCTACGACTTCGGCGACACGGGCATGTACACGCCGCTGATGAAGCAGTACACGCTGGGCCACAACTTCATGCCCCCCGGCATCCACGCGGGCGGCCTGCGCTACCACGGCGTCGCCGCCACGGTGGCGCACCTGCAGCACCTGGGCCTCATCCGGTCCGTGGCGCTGAAGCAGAACCCCTGCTTCGAGTCCAGCCTGCTCTTCGCCAAGTGCGAGGGCATCATTCCCGCGCCCGAGTCCGGCCACGCCATCCGCGCCGCGGTGGACGAGGCGCTGAAATGCCGGGAGTCCGGCGAGGTGAAGACCATCCTGTTCAACCTGAGCGGCCACGGCAACTTTGACATGACCGCCTACGACGCCTACCTGCGCGGCGACCTGCAGGACCTCGAGTTTGACGAGGAGGCGATGCGCAGGGGCCTTTCCTGCCTGCCCAAGGTGGACTGAGCCGGAAGGACGGTTTGACAGACAAAAAACCGGCCCCGCGGAAAACGCGGGGCCGGTTGTGTTTTCAGGGGCGGGCGCTCAAAGCTGGGAGCGGTTGACAAATTCGGCGCATTCGGGGCTGTCCCAGGGGATTTCCGGGTAGTTCTGCCACATTTTCACATCCTGCGCGAGCAGCCCGTACATGTCCGGGCGGCGCTGGTGCATGGTGCGCAGGTGCTTGCGCTTCCAGCGCAGTTCGGACAGGTTGATCACGGCGGACACGCACGCGTCGCCCTGCGTCCTGACGCGGGGGTAAAGGCGCACCTGCTCCGGCGGCTCGGAATAGCCGCCGATGGGGGCGACACAGCCCGGTCCGGCAAAGCCCGTGTTGAACCCCTCCGTGATGTTCGCGCCCACGACGCAGCCGTAACAGTTTGCGGCGGTGATGCAGTAGGGGTCCTCAATCATGCCCTGCCGACCGTTGATCCAGAGGATGATTTCCGCGCCCATGTAGGAGGTGCAGCCCCAGGCCTCCGGAAAATAACCGTCATAGCACTGGAGGATGCCGATGGGCGCAAAGTCGAGGGGAAAGACCTTGAACTGGCTGCCGAGCACGCCCCGCGCCTCCGCGTCGTTGCCCGCCGAGGGCGGCCAGAAATGGGGCGCGGGCCCCGAGGCGGGGTGGCTTTTCAGGTAGCGGCCCAGCATGACCCCGTTCCGATCCACCACCCACGCGCTGGTGCACCACCCGTCCTTGCCGTGGCGCTCCACGCAGCCGGTGACGGCGTTGACATGGTGCTTCCTTGCAAGGGCAAAAAAGCGGCGCGCCACTTCGTCCTCCGGCCCGATGTTGTGTCCCAGCACATATTCCGGGAACACCACGAGGTCGGAGCCGACCGCGGCGGCCTGCTCGAAGAAGGCGGGCATGCGCTCGATGGGGGGCGGCAGCTCCTTTCCAACGGTCAACTGCACCAGCGTGATTCTGGCGGCCAACGGCTCCCTGTCCATTTTTTCCGTCTCCTGGGGTGTTTCCCGGGCGGCCGTCGGGCGGGCGGCCTGGGTGGCGCAGCCCGCCAGCGGCGCGGCAAGACCGATGCCCGCGGAACCGAGGAAGGTTCGGCGGCTGAGGGGGCGCTTTTTGCTCATGTCTTTTGCTCCAGCGTGCCGCCGTTTTCGGCGAGCACCAGTTCGAGACCTTCAAGCACGCCCGGCAGGGGCGTGTCCAGCACGGCTGAGGCCAGCCGGTTGTCCAGCGACACATCCAGCGGGCGGTCCGCCCGCCCCGGGATGGTGGTGGGATCGTTCGCCCGGACGAGGTCCGGCGAAAAGCCCAGGCGCGCGCATATCTTCCGCATCATTTCCACCCGGTTCAGCCGTTCCGAGCCGGAGAGGTGCATGGTGCCGGTGAAGGTGTTTGCCGCCAGTTCGAGCAGCGCGCGGCCCAGCGACACGGCGTCCACAGGGGTGCGGATTTCGTTCGCGGGCGTTTCCACGGGCCTGCCCTCGCGGATGCTCTTTGCCATGCGCGTGAGGAAGAACGCGCCCTTTGTGCCGGGCTGCGGCAGCCCCATCACAATGGCCACCCTTGCCACCACGGCGTTTTCCTGGGAGGCGCGCACCGCCTCCTCGGCCAGCACCTTGGTTTCCCCGTAGAAATTCACCGGGCCGACGGGATCCCCCTCCGCGTACATGCCCTTCGCGCCGTCGAAAACATTGTCGGTGGAACAGTGGACCAGCCGTATTCCCGCCCCTGCGGCGGCATGGGCCACCTCGCGGGTGAGTCCGGTGTTCACGCGCAGCGCCTCATCCCTGTGGGCCTGGCAATAGTCAATGTCCGGGATGGCCGCGGTGTGAACAACCGCATCGGGCCGGAACCCGCCGATGATCGCCGCCGCCGCGCCGGGTTCCGAGAGGTCTGCGGAGAGCCAGCGGATGTTTGGGGGCAGCTTTGGGGAGGGGGCGCGTGAAACGGCGCAGATTTGCCATTCCGGGGAAGCCTGCGCCAGCAGGTTGCCCGCCACAAAACCGGAGGCGCCCGTCACCAGGAGTTTGAAGGCCATGGGGTTTCCTTTCGGGTTGACCGCCTGATTTAACCCCATCAGGGGGGAAAGTTCAACCTTTTGCCGCCTTTGCGCCCGCATGGTAGAATGCCCCGGGCCTTCCCGGACAACGCCGGGGGGCGACAATAAGAAAGGAACGAGATGGGCATCCCCCCCGAAGTGATCACTGTGCCGCTGGGCGACCGCGCCTATGACATCCACATCGGCGAGGGTTCCCTGCCCGCGCTGCGCGGCATACTGGAATCCTTTGGCGGGGGCGGCGCGGTGGGGCTGGTGACCGACGACCATGTGGGGCCGCTTTATGCGGAAAAGGTTTGCGGGCAAATTTCGGCGGCGGGCCGCAGGCACACGGTGCATGTGATGCCCGCGGGCGAGGAGGGCAAGCGTCTTTCCAGGGTGGAGGAGATTTGCGGCGCCTTTCTTGCCGCGGGTCTGGACCGGTCGGGCGTGGTGGTGGCGCTGGGCGGCGGGGTGGTGGGGGACGTGGCGGGGTTTGCCGCGTCGGTGTTCATGCGCGGCGTGCCCTTCATCCAGATCCCCACGACGATTGTGGCGCAGGTGGATTCGAGCGTGGGCGGCAAGACGGGGGTGAACCACCCCCTGGGCAAGAACACCATCGGCGCGTTCCACCAGCCGCTCGCGGTGGTCATAGACATGTCCATGCTTTCAACGCTGCCGCGCCGCGAACTGTGCGCGGGCATGGCGGAGGTGATCAAGCATGGCGTGATTGCCGACGGGGGGCTGTTTGCGCATCTTGAGGCGCACGCCCCGGCCATTCTCGCGGGCGACCTGGAGGCGCTGCGCGTGCCCGTGGTGCGCTCCTGCGAGATCAAGGGCGCGGTGGTCGCCGCGGACGAGCGGGAGCAGGGGCTGCGCGCCAACCTGAACTACGGGCACACTTTCGGCCACGCCATCGAGACGGTGAGCGGCTACAGCCGCTTCCTCCACGGCGAGGGGGTGGCGCTGGGCATGTGCGCGGCGGGGTTCCTCGCGCGGTCGCTGGGGATGGTGGACGAAGCGTTCACGGCGCGCCAGGAGGCCTGCATCGCCGCCTACGGCCTGCCCGTGCGCTGGCCGGAGCTGCCGGTGGGGGAGACGCTGGCGGCCATGAAGACGGACAAAAAGGCCCGGGCGGGCACGCTGAAGTTTGTGCTGCCGACGGGCATGGGCAGCGTGGTCCACCGGACCGACGTGCCCGCGGAGGCGGTGCGCGCCGCGCTGGAATTCATACGCAACGCTTGAGGAGCAGGGAAACCAATGCCGTTCGGCGGTGAAGACGCGGAAAGTTACTTTGACGAGGGGCTGACCGCGGCGATGAAGGGCGAGCTCGCCCAGGCGGCGGCGTTGCTGGCCAAGGCCACCCAGCTTGACCCCAACCTGCACGCCGCCTATTACCAGCTCGGCCGCTGCCACTACCGGATGGGCAACGCGGAGCAGGCGGTGGGCGCGCTGGGCAGGGCGGTGGAGCGGATGCCGAACATGGCCTCGGCGCGGGTGGATTTGGGCTACGCCCTGCTGCAATTGAACCAGGTCGCGGGCGCGCGGAAATGCTTTTCCGAACTGGCGGACAAGTCGCCCGGCGACACCCGCGCGCTTCTCGGGCTTGGCGCCTGCGCGTACGCCGCGGGGGAGTGGGACACGGCGCTGAAATTCGCCGAATCGGTGATTTTGCAGGAAGGCGGCGACCGCTTTGAGGCGCTTTTCCTCGCCGGACGCGCCGCGTTCATGCTCAAGATGCGGGACGTCATGCTGGACCGGCTTTACACGGCGGACGCGCTGCTGGACAAATTCATAGAAAACAGCCCCGCCCAGCCGGAGGGCTATTACCTGCGCGGGCAGATTTACTATCTCACCGGCGAGCACGCGAAATCCCTGGCGGCCTTCCAGGCGGCGGAGGCGGCCGCGCAGCCGGACAGGCATTACACGGCCTACCATGAGCATTTCGGACTGGTGGACATCATCGCCGGGGAGGGCTGGTGCCACAAGCGTCTGGACAATCCGGAGGCGGCCAGGTCGGCGGGCCGCCGGATCCTTGAGTTAAAACCCGAAAGCAAGCGGGGCAGACGGCTGGCGGGCGAGGCCGGAGAATAAACGGCGCGCAACCGCCGCCGGAGGTGAAACACGGTGAGCGATCTCAACCTGCAGTTGGTGCGCGAGTTTTTCGAGCTGAACCAGTTCTATGTGCTGCCCCACTGGCGCTACGGGGACCTGTCCAAAATGCAGGACGGCGCGTCGCTGCTGTTTGTGGAGCGCCCCCGCGCCAACACGGTTTCGGATCCCGAGTTTCTTCTGCGCCCGCCGGATCTGGACGGCATCCGCCGCGCCGTGGTGGAGGTGCGCGCCTGGCACGGCGACCGGCTTTACCCCTTCACGGTGGAGTCCAACCCGGTGTTTGGCCGGGTGGCCACGCCGGAGATAAGGGAGCTTGCCGAGACCATCTTTGAGACGGACGAGTTCACGACCATACTGGTGGTGTCCGAACTGGCGGTGTCGCACGGGCCGCGCGCGCGGGCGCTGCAGATGCTGCGGGACATGCGCGTGGGGCATGTCATGGAGTTTCCGGCGATTCTCGGGGATTTGCTGGCGCGCGTGGACGTGTACGGCAACTACGCGCCCTCCCAGACCCTGCAAACCATGCGCCTGCTCAAGCGCTATGGTTTTGTGCGCCGCCAGCAGATGGAGCTTCCCTTTGCGATGGAGGACGGCGGGGAGGATTGACGCCCGGTTGCGCTATTTGCCCGGCCATTTCTCCGAGGGGGTCCGCGCCGAGCCCATGAACGCCTCCAGCCTTTTCACCACATCCGGATGCTCGCCCGCGATATCGTTTTCTTCGGCGGGGTCGTTGGAGAGGTCATAGAGTTCGGCGGGCTTGTCCCTCTTTTTCACCAGTTTCCAGTCGCCGTCGCGCACGGCGCGGAAATAGCCGCCCTCGTGAAACTCCCAATAGAGCGGGGGATGGGGCGCTGTTTTGCCGCCGGTGAGCAGGGGCGCGACGGACACCCCGTCGCAGCGGGGGGCGTCTGTCCCGGCCAGCGCGGCGGCGGTGGGCAGGAAATCCCAGAAGGCCCACACACCGGCGTTTGTCTGGGCGCCGGGCGCGGCGTCCGGGCCGCGCACAATCATGGGCACGCGGATGCCGCCCTCGTACAGGTCGCGCTTGATGCCGCGCAGCGGCCCGGAACTCTGGAAAAACGCGGGATCGGCCCCGCCTTCTTTGTGGGTGCCGTTGTCGCTGGTGAAAAAGACCCAGGTGTTTTTGTCAAGCCCCTTTTCCGCCAGCTTGTCCAGCACCCGGCCCACATCCCGGTCGAGCCGGGAGATCATGGCCGCGTGGCCTTTTTGCGGTTCCGGCCAGTCCATGGCGGCGTATTCGCCGGGGTCGGGCACCTCCATGCCGTTCTTTTCGGCCGCGCCGCGCTCATTGTTGGCATGGGGCAGGGTGTAGGCAAGGTACATGAAGAAGGGCGCGTCCTGCTTCCTGTCCAGAAACGCCAGGGCCTCCTCCGTGAACAGGTCGCAGGAGTATGCGCCGCGCTCAATTGACACGCCGCGTTTTTCCGGATCCTCCCGGTTTCCCGCAAGGGTGACCTTTTCGCCGTTCCGCCACAGGTATTCGGGGTAATAGTTGTGGGCGTGCCCCTGGTTCAGGTAGCCGAAGAATTCGTCAAACCCTTTGGCGTTCGGCACGCCGGTGGTGTCCGGCTCGCCCAGGCCCCACTTGCCGAAAAGGGCGGTGCGGTATCCCGCCCGCTTCAGCACTTCCGCCACGGTGGTGTCGCCGGGCTCCAGCGGCACCAGCGCGTTGCCCCGGATGCGGGCGTGGCCGGTGTGCATGCCGGTCATGAGCGAGCAGCGCGAGGGCGCGCAGACG
Source organism: Candidatus Hydrogenedentales bacterium (assembly GCA_041859375.1). Taxonomy (GTDB): domain Bacteria; phylum Hydrogenedentota; class Hydrogenedentia; order Hydrogenedentales; family CAITNO01; genus JBHEKP01. The sequence goes on from JBHEKP010000160.1 coordinate 7,771, forward strand.
GTGCTTCCGGAGTAGCACTGGGTGAAGCGGATTCCCTCGGCGGCCAGCCGGTCCAGGCGCGGCGTTTTTATTTTTTGCTGCCCGTAGCAGCCCAGGTCGCCGTAGCCCAGATCATCGGCCAGGATAAAAATGATGTTGGGCCGCGCCGTTTGCGCGGCGGCGAAAGGGCCGGACAACAGGCACGCGCCCGCCGCCGCGCCCAGGGTTCCAAGAACCTCGCGCCTGGTCATGCCGTCCATGCAATTTCCTTCCGCCGCGCCCTCAGCGCCGCATGCCGGGCTGGGAGACGGCCAGTTTCTTTTCGGTCCACCGCGCCAGCCGCACGAAGGGCAGGCCCAGCAGCAGGTAGATGACGGCCACCATGATGCCGGTGCCGAAGTAGTCGTAATAGGTGGTGGCCAGCAGGCCGTAGGTCTTGGTCAACTCCACCATGGTGATGACGGAGACGAGCGACGAGTCCTTGATGAGGGAGATGAAGTCGTTTGTCACGGGCGGCAGCACCACACGGAAGGCCTGGGGCGCGATGACATGGCGGATGGCCTGCCAGCGCGTCATGGCCAGGCCGAGGGCCGCCTCCATCTGCGAGTGGGGCACGCTGATGAATCCTGCGCGGTAGTTTTCCGCCTCGTAGGCGGCGTAGTTGAGGCCCAGTCCGACCACGCCCGCGAGGAAGGGCGAGAACTTGATGCCCAGCGCCGGGAGGCCGTAGAAGATGAAATAAAGCTGGATGAGCACGGGTGTGCCCCGGACAATCTCGATGTAGAGCGTGGCGAGGATGCCCAGCGGCCTGGGCGCGTAGACCCGGATGGTGGCCAGCATGAAACCCAGCATGATGGCCAGCAGCATGGCCAGGAAGGACACCTGCAGGGTCAGCCACGCACCCTTTCCCATGATGGGCAGGAAGCTGACATAACGGTCAAATTTGGCCCGCCATCCGGTGACCGGCCTGCTCTGCTCCACCCATGCCTGGTACATCGCAGGGGCAGTGGATGAGGCGGTGAAGTCCTGAAACTCATTGGCGGTTGCGGAATTCCACATCTTCCACCGGTCCAGGATGCGGCGCAGTTCGCCGTTTTCCCGCATTTTCATGAGCACGGTGTTCAGATCGTTCAACAGCTCCGGCTTGTCCTTGGAGACGGTGAAGCCGTAGGCGATGCGTCCGATTTCAGGTTTCAGGATTTTCACCTCGGGCATGGGGCCGCCGTAGTAAAGCGCCACGGGCCCGTCGAACATGACCGCGTCGAGGCGTCCGTTGATGAGATCGCCGAATCCGTTCACCTCGGTCTGATAGGCGCGGATGTCCACGTCGCCGAGGGACTCAAGCAGGTAGAAAGCCCCGGAAGCCTTGAGCGTGCCCACCACCTTGCCGTGGAGATCCTCCACGCCGCTGATGAGGAAATTGTCGTTGCGCACGCAGATGGACAGGCCGGTGACATAGTAGGGCACGGTGAAGAGCACCGCCTCCTCGTGCTCCGGGGTGATTTCCTGCCCCTCAATGGCGACATCGTAGAGGTCGCGGGAGAGCCCGGGGATCAATTTATCCCAGTCATTCTGGATCATGACCAGTTTTTTGCCGAGTTCCTTGCTGATATAGTCCAGGATTTCGACTTCATAGCCGATGAGCTTTCCGGAGCCGTCCCAGCTTTCAAAGATGTAGGGGACGCCGCCCTCCAGGTCCGCGCCGTAGCGAAGGGTGCCCGCATCGGCGGAGATTCGCTCCACCTCGTCAAAGTCCGCGTCGGTGTATTCGACATCCTCCTCCTCTTCGCCCGCGTCCCCGGCGTCCTCCGCCGGCGCGGCTTCCGCGGCCTGGTCGGCGGCGGCGGGTGCGGCTTCCGGGGGCTCCTCCTGTCCGGCGGCCGGCAGGGGCGTCAGGCAGGCGGCCAGAAGGAACAGAAGCAGGGGCGCCAGAAGGCGGATTCCAGCAGGATGTTTTTTGCCCATCACATGTCCCGTCCCACGAACTGCCGGAGGAACCGGCGGGTTCTGTCGTCCTTCGGGTCCGTGAAGATTTCGTCCTCGTCGGAGATCTCCACGATTTCCCCGTGCTCCATGTACACGATATAGTCCGAGGCGTTCCGGGCGAAGCGCATCTCGTGGGTGACGATCACCTGTGTCATGCCGTCCTGATCGAGGCTGCGCATCACCTCAAGCACCTCGTCCACGAGCTCCGGGTCGAGGGAGGAGGTGGGCTCGTCGTAAAGCATGACCTTCGGGTTCATGGCCAGGGCGCGGGCGATGGCGGCGCGCTGCTGCTGGCCACCGGAAAGGCTGCCGGGATAGCGGTCCTTGTGCTTGAGCAGGCCCACCTTTTCCAGCAGGCGCAGCGCGTTGGCCTCCGCCGCCTCGCGTGACTCCTTCTTGACTATCATCGGCGCGAGCATGATGTTTTCACGGATCGTCTTGTGGGGAAAAAGATTGAGGGACTGGAAGACCATGCCCACCTTTCTCAGCAGGCGCAGCGCGTTCTGCTCGGCCGCCTCACGGGACTCCTTTTTGACGATCATCGGTGCGAGCATGATGTTTTCGCGGATGGTCTTGTGGGGGAACAGGTTGAGCGACTGGAAGACCATGCCCACCTCGGCCCGGAGGGTGTGGGCCTTTTCGTAAAAGCCGCGGCTGGGATGGACGTGCCTGCCCTCGCGCTCCAGGGTGACCCCGGCGATGGTGATTTTTCCCGAGTCCAGGATTTCCAGGCAGTTCAGGCAGCGCAGCAGGGTGGACTTGCCGCAGCCCGAGGGGCCGATGATGGACACCAGATCACCCTCCTCGATGGAGAGGGAGATGTTTTTCAGGACGGGCGGGCCGTCATAGCTTTTTGTCAGCCGTTCCACCGAAATGAGCGGTTCGGCCGGGGGTGCCCCACCATTCATGGGCAGTTCTCCTTTCCGGATTCAAGCGGAGCGTCCACCCCGCGTGAGGCGCGCTTGAACACCCGAAAAGATATATCCTGTGTGCGCCCATGTCAAGGGAAAAGGGCGGATACTTTTCCTGCTTTTTCGCCCGTCAACGGTCAGTACACCGCCACGGTCACCCTTTCGGGGGCGTAGGGTTCGATATGGACGGTGTTTGCGCCCTGCCGGACATGCCGGGTCACGTCGAGCATGTGGGGCGCGCCGATGCACCCGCCCGCGTCCTGTCCGTTGATTGTGACGCGCGCGCCCTCGCGCACCCCCTCCATGAACATGAGCACTCTGCGGTTGCCCTCCGGCGGGGCTTCGGTCCAGTCCCACGCGCCGTCAAAGGGCGCCGCGGGCGCGGTTTGCCTTTTTTGTATGCGCCCCCAGGGCGCGGCGCCATGCTCGGCGATGCACTGCACGGTTTGGGTCTTCCCCGCGGAAGTGGCCCGCGCCACCTTCCATGTCCGGTCAACGGCGCCGGAGACGGTTGTGCCGTCGCCGAGCGCGATCCGGTAGCAGCCGATGAGTCCGGCGGGGGAGGGGGTGCGCGAGGTGTTGATGGCGATAATCTGCACCTGGTTCGCGCCGGGTTTCAGCGCCGCCCTGATGTCCACTTCGGCGGGGGTGCGCCACCCCTCCGCCCCGTTGCTGCTCCGTCCGCACTCGACCCCGTTGACGCTGAAGACAAACTCATTGTCCACGCTGAGCAGGAACCGGGCGTCTGACACGGCGGCATCCGCGGGGATTTCAATCCGGCCCGTGAAAATACGGGTTCCGGGCATGGCGTTGTTGAGCGCGTTTTCGCCGGGATACCAGACCCACTGGCATCCGTCAAGGCTGAGCTGTTCCGGAGCCGGCGCGGCGGCGGACCGCGGCGCGGTGGGCACTTCGACGGGAACGGTCAGGGAGGCGGCCGCCGATGCGGGGCGGAGCGGCAGCGGGCGGCCCTGGGAACGGAAGACGACAAGGGCGCTTTCCATTGATTCCAGGCGCAGGTCAAAGTCGACGAGGCCCTCGCCCGCCTGCGAGCAGGGAAGGCTTTCAACAAGTCCGCGCATGGGATCCCACCGCTCCGGAACCCCGTCCGCGGCGGCGCGCAGGCGCAGCTCCCTGGCCGCGCCGGAGGGGTCCTGGTTGCATATGAAGAAAATGCCGCCGCCGTCCCTCATGCGGTGCAGCGCGTGCACCCAGCCGCCGGTGTCGCCGGACATCACCTCAAGCACGGGCGTTACTCCCGCGTCCCGGAGCAGCGCCGCGGAGATTTCCGCGGCGGTTGGCGCCTCATTGAAGAAGTAGGCGCGCCCGCCGGTGGCGCCCACCTTCAGGGCGGTTATGGAAGGGGCGGGGGATTCCCCCCAAATTTCCATGCAGAGCGAGGCGATTTCAGCCGCGCCGCCACCCGGTGTGGCCGAAACGGCGGGCAGGAAACCATAGCCCGCGACCACGCCGCCCGCGTTGAGGAAGTCCCGGACCTTGCGCAGTGTCTCCACCGGAATCGCCTCCACCGGCGGCACGATGAGCACCCGGTAGGACTCGCGGCCCAGCCTCAGCGCCGCGCCGTCGAAGGAGGCCTCTTTTTCAAACACGTCGTAGGGCAGCCAGTCACAGTCATAGAGCGCGTCCTGCAGCGCGGTGGTCATGTCCTCGGGTGTTACGGCACGGCCGGCCTGTCCGCTGTTGCCGCAGAAGAGCAGCGCCACGGGGCAGACATGCCTGCCCCCGGTGAGCATTGCGGCGAGGCGGCTGTTGTAGTCGGCCCACACTTTGTAGAGGGGCCAGCGGGGCTCCTTGTCCATGTTGTAGAAATAGGGCGGGTAGTCCGTGTCCTCCGGCGCGCGGGGGTTGAAGGAGTGGGTGATCATGAAGTTCACGCCGCGCACCTGGTGGTGGTCCGTGAGCCACTTCATTTCCGGATAGGTGAGTTCCTGGTCGTATCCGCCAAAGATCTCGCACATGGCCAGATCATCTTTTTTCCCGTACACATGGGAGATGGAGGAGGTGAGTTTGGGAAGCTGGTAGATGTCCCTGCGGCGCTCGCCGATGGTCATCTGGTGGCACACGAGGTCCATGCCGCCCATGGAGGAGTATTTCTGCATCTGGAACAGGTTGCCCGGGCCAAGCCCGTGTTTCAGGTACAGGAAGTCGTGCTCCATGAAATGGCCGATGGACTGCCCCCCCCAGGACTCGCACCACCGGGTCATCGTGCCGTAGAGGGTGCGCCCCCAGGTTTCAAAGAAGGCGTCGGCGTAGGCGTATTTTGCGGCGGCCTGCTCCTCCCCGGCCAGGGTGAATTTCCACGCCACGAGGGCCTTCCTCCAATCCGTGCCGCGCTCGGCGAAGGTTGCGGCCAGTTCCGTTCCCCAGTCGCCCTGGGTTTCCGGTTCGTCATAGAAAAAACCGGGGATGGTTTTGCCGAAATCCTCCTTGAAGCGGTCGTAATGGGGCTGGTAGACCGTGTTCATGAACCAGTCCACGGCGTCTTTGCTCGCGCCGTCGAGGGACACCTTGCCGCCCTGTTCGGAGGGCGGGGCGTAGTCCCAGCCGAAGCGCATGATCTGCCAGTTGCCCTCCGGCGCGTCCCAGGAGAGGCGGCCGTCTTTTACCATTGCCGCAAGGTCAACCAGGGAGGCCCCGTCAATGCCGCCGCCCGTGTCGCGCCCGGCCAGCAGCGCCACAAAGCGCGTTTGCGTGTCCATTTCCTGGTCCACCTTCGCGGGGCCGGTGACGGCGGTGGCCGCGGCGGTGAGCCGCTTCGCCGAGTATTCCTGGGGAACCTTGCCGCCCATGGTCTGGCTGGGCCACCAGACATCGTCGAATATCCACATCTTTAGATCGTTCTCGCGGGCGTGTTGCAGGCAGACCTCCAAATCGGCATACCAGCGCGGACCAAGCCAGTCACTGTGGGGGCGCGATTCGGCGCAGAAGGAGCCGTTGCCGCCCTCCTTCACCTTGTCCAGAAAAAGGCGCAGCCGTTCGGGTGTTTCCTTGTCGTCGCCATGCAGCCAGAACAGCGGGCCGGTGAGGCGGCGCGCCTCCATCGGCACATCCCGGAAGGTGGTTTCCATCCGGGTCCAGGCGTCGGTGTCGGCCGCGGCCAGGGGAAGGAGCCCCGCCAGAAGCACCAGTGCGGATGTGAGCATTCGGTGTGTCTCCGTGGTGTTGTAAAATGTGTCCGTCATTTTA
>JBHEKP010000120.1:0-22868 GCA_041859375.1 Candidatus Hydrogenedentales bacterium
CCGCTGGAGGCGGAGGTGCTGGCGGACGCGCTGTGCTCCATCACCGGCATGTGGGAGAAGTATGAGAGCCCTATACCGGAGCCCTTCACCTTCCTGCCCGAGGGCCAGCGGGCCGTGGCCATCGCCGACGGCAGCATCACCAGCCCCTTCCTGGAGATGTTTGGCCGCCCCGCGCGCGACACCGGTTTGGTGTCGGAGCGCAACAGCCAGCCCAATGACGCGCAGCGGCTGCACATGCTTAATTCCAGCCATGTCCGCAACAAACTGGAGAAGGGTCCCAAACTGCGCAACATTGCGGCGTCGTCAAAAGGCAAGCCCATGGCGGCGGTGCGGATGCTGTACCTGGCCGTTCTTTCCCGGTATCCCACCGGCGGGGAACTGGAGGCTCTCAGGGCCGCGTTTCCACCGGACAAAAAGAAGAAGATCCCCGCCCAAGCATTCAACGATCTGGCCTGGGCACTTGTGAACTCAAAGGAATTCCTCTGCCGCCACTAGGCGGAGAGAACACGGGACAGCCACATGGACAAACAACGGAAAAGTGGCGGACTCACCCGGCGCGAGGCGCTCCGGCTGGGGCTTTTGGGCGCGGCGGGGCTGGCATGGCCCGGAGCGCGGTGCGGATGGGCCCAAACACCGGCGGCACCGGCGCGGGCAAAAGCGGTGATTCAAATCTGGATGTGGGGCGGTCCCTGCCATCTGGACACCTTCGATCCCAAACCCGGTGCTGGCCGCGAGTACTGCGGTCCCCTCGACAAGCCCATTGCCACCAACGTGGCCGGCATACAAATCAGCGAACTGCTCCCCCTGCTGGCCAAACAGGCAGACAAATATTCCATCATCCGGAGCATGACCCATGGCGTGAACGCCCATGAGACGGCATCCTACATCACCCAGACGGGCCGGGAGCCGGGGAGGCTGGTCTTTCCCTCCGCCGGGGCGGTGATGTCCCTGTTCAAGGGTTATGAGCAGGGCTATGCGGGGTTGGTGCCGCCTTATGTGGTGCTCACCAAGCCGCAGGGCCGCTTTTCCGAGGCGGGCTTTCTGGGCCAGCGCCACAAGCCTTTTGCCACGGGCGGCGACCCCAACAAGACACCCTTTGTCGTGGAGGGCATTGTCGCCGAGGGCATTTCCGACGAGCGCCAGCGTGCGCGTCGGGATCTGCTCCATTCCCTGGACACCCTGGGTCGCGCCCTGCCGGATGATCCCGTGCTGAAAAGGCTGGACGGCTGCGAGGAAAAGGCCTACGACATGATGTTCGGCGAGGCGCGGCGTATTTTCGACCTTTCGGAAGAGCCTGCGGAGCTTCGGGACCGTTACGGCCGCAGCACCTTCGGACAGTCCTGCCTGATGGCGCGCCGGCTGGTGGAGCGGGGCGTGCCCCATGTGACCATCAACTACGAGGGGTGGGACACACACAAGCAGCATTTTGAGATTATGCGCCGCAAGCTGCCCGAGCTTGACGCGGGCATGTCGGCGCTGCTCCAGGACCTTTCCGAAAAGGGCCTGCTGGACAGCACCATTGTCTGGTGGGGTGGCGAGTTTGGCCGCACCCCGAAGGTGCTGTGGGAGGCCCCGTGGAACGGCGGGCGCGGCCACTATGGCAACTGCTTCTGCGCCGTGGTGGCGGGCGGCGGTTTCAAGGGCGGGCGCGTGGTGGGCGCATCCGATGCGCGGGGCGAGGAGGTGGCGGAACGGCCTGTCCACCCAAGCGCGCTCATCGGCAGCATTTATGAGCTGGCGGGCATCCCCCTCGACGCGCCACTGCCAAACCCGGCGGGGGAGGCGCTGCATGTCATGGACCTGGCAAAAGAGGGCGGCGCCCTTCTGAGGGAAATCATGTGAACACCGGGGGCACCATCATGGCCGGTCGCGGACGGTTTGTGTTTTGGGCGGTTCTGCTTGCGGCGCTGGCGTTGTGCGCGCCGGAGGGGCGGGCGCAGACAAACAGCACCGACCCCCGCATTGGCTATCTTTATCCTGCGGGTGGGCGGCAGGGGTCGGTGTTCCAGGTGGTGGCGGGCGGCCAGCGGCTCACCGGGGTTACGGGCGCGCTTGTCACCGGCGAGGGTGTCACCGCCTCGGTTGTCCAGTACTACAGGCCGCTGCGGAACCTGAAGAAGGAGCAGCGCGACGAGCTTATGGGCCGGTTCAAGGAGGCCTGGGCGCGTCAGAAGCAGGCGAACGTCCTGTCGGCGCAGCCCCCCCTCGTCCGGGACGACACGGGCGTGCTTGCCGTCCATCCGCTGCTGCGCGGTTTGGATGCGATGGGTCTCAGGGAACTGGCCCACGCGAAATCATTCTTCATGAACTTTCAAAAGCGCCAGATCAACCCGCAGATTGGCGAATCGGTTGTGTTGGAGGTGCAGGTGGATCCCTGGGCCGGGCCCGGGGACAGGGAGCTGCGCCTGGTCACGAAGACGGGCGTGTCCAATCCGCTGCGTTTCCAGGTGGGCCTCCCGCCGGAGGTGTGCGAGCTTGAGCCGAACGAGTCCGGTGCGGTTTCCGAACTTCCTGAGCCGGAGGCGCTGGAGACGCCGGTGCTGCTGAACGGCCAGATCATGCCCGGCGATGTGGACCGTTTCCGCATCCGCGCGCAAAAAGGCCAGCGGCTGGTGGTTGATGCCGGCGCGCGCAGGCTGATCCCCTACCTTGCCGATGCCGTGCCGGGCTGGTTCCAGGCGGTGGTGACCCTGCGCGACGCGGCGGGCGTTGAGGTGGCCCGTGTTGATGATTTCCGGTTTGATCCCGACCCGGTGCTGTTTTGCGAGATTCCGGCGGACGGGGTGTACATTCTGGAAATCCATGATTCCGTGTACCGGGGCCGGGAGGACTTCGTCTACCGCATGGCCGTGGGCGAACTTCCTTTCATCACCCGGATGAACCCCCTGGGCGGACGGGAGGGCAAGCCTGTGGAGGCGGTGCTGGACGGTTGGAACCTCCCCGCGAGGAAAGTGGAGCTGGACATGCGCCCCGGTGGCGGCGCGCGACGCCACGCATCGGTGGAACTCGAGGGCATTCCCTCCAATGCGGTCCCCTACGCCGTGGACACGCTGCCCGAGGGCGGGGAGGCCGAGCCGAACGATTCCATAAATGAGTCGCGCCGCATCGCCATGCCCCGCGTCATAAACGGCCGGATCGAAAAGCCGGGGGATGCGGATGTGTTTCGCATTGACGGCAGGGCGGGGGAGACGGTGGTGGCCGAGGTGTGGGCGCGCCGGCTGAACTCGCCCCTCGACCCGCTGCTGCGCCTCATGGATGACGGCGGCAATGTGGTGGCCTGGAACGATGATCATGATGATCCGGGCGCGGGGCTGATCACCCACCAGGCGGACGCGCGCGTGGCCGCGCGGCTGGAAAAGGACGGCGTTTACTATTTGCAGATTTCGGACGCGCAAAATGCGGGGGGAAAGGAGTACGGCTACCGGTTGCGGGTTACGCCCCCCCAGCCGGGCTTTTCCCTGCGGGTCACCCCCTCCAGTGTGAACCTTGCCTCCGGGCGGTCCGCGCCCGTCACCGTGCATGCCGTGCGGAGCGACGGGTTTGAGGGGCCCATAGAGGTGGTGCTGGCGGAGGGGGCGGGCCTGTCATTGCAGGGCGGGGTCGTTCCACCCGGTGTTGACGCCATCCGCATGACCATTACCGCGCCCGCCGGGACCCGGGCGGGGGTTAAGGCCCTTCGTCTTGAGGGACGCGCGCAGATTGGCGGAGAGACTGTTGCACGGCCTGTCATCCCCTGCGAGGACATGATGCAGGCCTTCCTGTACCGGCATCTGGTGCCCGTGGAAGAACTGTTGGCGGCGGTCCGGCAGGGAACGGGCGCTCCGGCGGTTGAAATTGACGGCGGGGACATTCTGCGGATTCCGAAGGAGGGCACCGCGCAGGTCAGGGTCAAGCTCCCCAAGAACCCGAAAGCCAGCCAGATTCGCTGGGCGTTGAGCGGGGCTCCGGAGGGCTTTTCCCTGGAGAAGGAGGAAACGGTTCCCGGCGGATTCATCTTGACCCTAAAGACTGCGGGTGAAAAAACGCCGCCGGGCTTCCGGACCAACCTGATTATGGAGGGGTACGCCGAACAGGAGCAGGCGAAGGGGGAAAAAGGCCCCAAGAAGCAGCCACAACGGGTTTTCCTGGGATGCCTTCCCGCCATCCCCGTCGAAGTAATGCCATAGGGGGACCGTGGACGGCCCGCCTGATCAGAATTTCATGAGGATGCCGTCGGGATCGGGCTTCTTCCCGGCGCGCACCATGGTCACAAACACGATGGTGGCAAGCACGGGGATGACGGAGGCGACGATGATGACGGGGGTGAAGGAGAACTTGTCGGAGACGACGCCGATCAGGTAGGTGGTGATAAGGGTGCCGACGCCCGCGCTGGTGCCCGCGAGCCCCATGACGGAGCCGACGGCGCGGGTGTGGAACACGTCCGTGGGCAGGGTCAGGAACATGGTGCCGCAGCAGGTGTAGGCAAAGGTGGCGTAGGAGAAGACGACCAGCAGCAACGCGTAGCTGTCGGTGAAGAGGGAGAGGGCTATGAGCACCATGCTCGGGCCGAAGAAGAGCAGCACGGCGCGGCGCGCGCGGCCCGGCTGCCATCCCCGCGCCACGAGCCAGCTTGACAGTCCGCCCGCGAAGAAGTTGCCGAAGCCCGCCGCAAGCAGGGGCGCCCAGAAGCCCATGGCGCTGTCCTTGAGGGAGAAACCCTTGGATGTGAGGAAGAGCGCGAACCAGTTGGTGACGAAGAACCAGAACGGGTCGAGCAGGAACCTGCCGAGCACCAGCCCCCAGGTTTGGCGGTAGCGCAGCAGTTTCAGCCAGCCGATTTTCACCGGCGCCTCCGCCGCGCCCGCCGCCGCCGTGGCGCGTCCCGCCTGGATGTGCGCCAGTTCTTTGGGCGAGATGCGGGGATGCTCCTCGGGCCTGCGGTAGAGCAGCAACCAGAACAGAAGCCAGATGAAGCCCATGGACGCCGTGATGACGAAGGCGGGCCGCCAACTGTCAAAATAAAGGTAGATGGGCACGGCGATGAAGGGCGCCGCCGCGCCGCCGATGGCGCATCCGCTGTTGTAGAGACCCACCGCCCAGGCCCGTTCCTTCACGGGGAACCACTCCGACACCGCCTTGGCGCCGCCGGGGTTGTTGGCCGCCTCGCCCGCGCCGAGGAGGAAACGGAAGGCCGCGAAGGAGTACTTGCCCCCCGCGATGGCGGTCAGCGCGCCCATGAGCGAGTAGAAGGCCACGCTCACCCCGATGCCCAGGCGCGTGCCGAACACGTCAAGGAGCCGGCCCACCACCGACTGCATGACGGTGTATGAAATGGTGAAGGCGTTGACCACGAAGGCGTAGTCGCCCTGGCTCCAGCCGTACTGCTCCTTGAGGTAGGGGGACAGCGCCGAAAGGGTCTGCCGGTCCACATAGTTGATGAAGGTGACGATGAAAAGCAGCACGCCGATCCACCACCGCAGGTACGGTATGGGCCTTTTCGGCGCGGCTGGTCCTTTCGGGTCACTCATGGGTCTGCAAGTTCTCCGTCTTATTCAGGCAGCGGCTTGTCCTTGGTCTCGGGGGCGAAGGCCAGCACGACCAGGCCCATGGCGTACACCGCCATGACGGCGAACACCATGCCCGCGATGCCGAGGTTCTGCGTGAGCGGCGCGGTGGCGAAGAGCGTCCCCGCGGTGATGAACCGGGCCACGTTGTAGCAGAACCCGGTGCCGGTGGAGCGCAGCCGCGTGGGGAAGAGTTCCGGGAAATAGACCGCGAACCCGCCCATGACAAAGAGCAGGACGAAGCCAAGCAGGAAGAACAGCAGAATCGCCAGGGTGAATGAGGTGGTGCAGAAGAAGGTCACCGGCACCATGATGATGCATCCCACAAAGGCCACCACAAAGCCGATCTTGCGCCCGAAGCGCTGCGCCACATAGGCGAAGCCGAGGGCGCCGAAGAAGCTGCCAAAGTTCTGCGCCATGCCCGCGAAACTCACCCTCTGTTCGGTCGCCGCCTTCAGTTCGGGAAGGTTGTCGGGGTTGAGCACGGAACGGAGCAGTTCCGGCGTGAGCACGCCGATGCCCCAGAAACCGATGACACCCACGGCGGCCAGAAGCATGCCGATGATGGTGTTGCGCCGGAGCAGCGGCTCGCGGAACAGGGCAAAGATGCTGCCGTAGTTGCTTCCGCCGCCCTTCTTGTGCTGGGCGCGGGCCTGCACCCAAGCCTCCGGCTCGTGGATGAAGGCAAATATGACCACCACCAGCAGCGCGGGCAGCACGCCCACGCCGAAAAGCCACCGCCAGTTCCACTCCATGCGGGCGAAGCCGAGGTTGATCAGCGCGGCGGTCACGTTGCCCAGCGCCGAGGTGGCCTGCACGATGCCCAGCGCCGTGGCCCGCGCGTGGGCGGGGAAGGCCTCGGCCACCAGCGCCGCGCCGGCCGCGAATTCACCGCCCACGCCCAGTCCCGTGAGGAAGCGGAGCGCGGCGAAGGACTGCCAGTTCCAGGCCAGGCCGCTTAACCCGGTGAACAGCGCGTACAGGAGGATGGTCAGGCCCATCGTCTTGGTCCGGCCCAGCCGGTCGCCAATCATGCCGAAGAGGAGGCCGCCCGCGGCCCAGCCAATCATCAGCGCAGCCGTGGCGATGTTGCTGTATTTGATCACATCACCCGTTGTGGCCCCCGCGCCGAGCAATTCGCGGATGGCGTGCTGCTTGGCGAAAACGAAGAGCCACTGGTCCATTGTGTCAAAGGACCAGCCAAGGCAGGCCACCACCAGCACCAGATAGTGGTAGCCGGTGAGGCCGTCCGAAAAACGTTTTTTCTCCAATTCGGGAACCGTATTTGACATGATAAAAAACCTTTTTCCTGGGATGCCGGCCGGATTTGGCCGTATTTTGAACTCCAAACCGCCTCTAACAGTACACGGCGGCAAAAAAGGAATGCAAACCGGCGGTTATCGGGGTAAAATGGCCTTCCGGCAAAACCGGCAACGAAAAGGAAGAATGTGATGCCGACACGGATGGTATTTCCCATGCTTATGGCGGCCTGCCTGTGCGCCGCGTCCGAATCTCCCCTTGAACTATGCGACGGGGAACCCGCCAGTTTTTGGACCGACGCATACCCCCTCGGAAACGGGCGCATCGGCGCAATGGTTTTCGGCGGGACGGAGAGGGAGCGGATACAGTTGAACGAGATCTCGCTCTGGTCCGGCGGACCCCAGCAGGCCGACAACCCGAAGGCGCTGGAAATGCTGCCGGAGGTGCGGCGGCTTTTATTTGAGGGAAAGATCGCGGAGGCGGAAAAACTGACCATCGCCTCCATGGTGTGCAAGGGGCCCGGATCGGGCCAGGGAAACGGCGCCAACGATCCCTATGGGTCCTATCAGACCCTCGGCGATTTGCGGCTGGCCTTTTCCGGGCACGAAAAAGAGCCTGTGGATTACCGGCGCACCCTGAACCTGGACACGGCCACCGCAACGGTCTCTTACGGAATGGACGGCGTGCGGTTTCAACGGGAGCTCTTCACCAGCGCCCCGGACGGAGTGCTGGTCATCCGGCTCACGGCGGACAAACCCGGAAGCATCTCCCTGGACATCGGTTTGGAGCGTGATCCGAAGAACAGTTCACGGGTGTGGAAAAACCACTCCCCGATTGAGCCTTATAAGACGGCGGAGGATCCCGAGGAGCCGCGTGTCGAGGCCGCCGCAGACGGCGGGGACAGCCTGGTGCTTTCCGGACGGGTTTGGCGCGGGAAGGGCATGGCCTACCATGCGCGACTTGCGGTGATTCCGGAGGGCGGTTCGGTCAAGCCGGGAAAAAAAGGCGGGCTTTCGGTGAGAAAGGCGGATTCGGTGGTGCTGCTGCTGGCCGCCGCGACGGATTACAGGGGGGGCAACCCCGCCGAAGCATGCGCGACGCGGATTGCCGCCGCGCGGGAACGGGGATATGAGGCGCTCCATGGGCGCCACATTGGGGACTACCAGGCCCTGTTCCACCGGGTGCGCCTGTCCCTGGGGCCTGACCCCTCTCCGGGACTGACCACAAGGGAACGGATCAAGGCCGTGGAAAAAGGCGCAAAGGATTCCCTGCTGGAGACGCTTTATTTCCAGTTCGGGCGCTACCTCCTCATCAGCAGTTCCCGCCCCGGTGGGTTGCCAGCCAACCTGCAGGGGCTGTGGTGCGACCATTACCAGGCCCCGTGGAACGCGGACTACCACCACAACATCAACGACCAGATGAACTACTGGATTGCCGAGCCGGGCAACCTTTCGGAGTGCCATGAGCCGTTTTTGGACTTCATCGCCACCCTGCAAAAACCGGGGAGTGAAACCGCGCGGATTCATTACGGCGCGCGCGGCTGGGTGGTGCACACCATCTCCAACATCTGGGGCTACACCTCCCCGGGCGAGCACCCCGGCTGGGGCCAGTTTACCGCCGCCGCCGCCTGGCTCTGCCAGCACCTCTGGGAGCACTACGCCTACACCGGCGACAGGGAGTATCTTGCCCGTGTGTATCCGGTGATGCGGGACGCCGCGCAGTTTTACCTGGACTTCCTGGTGGAGGAACCGAAGCACGGCTGGCTGGTGACCGCCCCGTCCAATTCACCTGAAAACAGCTTCATCACCGCCGACGGGCAGACGGGCCGGGTGTGCATGGGCCCCTCGATGGACATGCAAATCCTCTGGGACCTTTTCACCAACTGCATGGAGGCGTCAACCGTACTGGGAATGGACGCGGAATTTCGCGGCACCCTGGAGAAAACGCGGGCGCGCCTCGCCCCGCCGCAAATAGGCAAACACGGCCAGCTTCAGGAATGGCTGGAGGATTACGACGAGCCGGAGCCCGGCCACCGTCACATGTCGCACCTCTTCGGGCTCCACCCCGGCCGGCAGTTCACCCTTACGGGCACGCCGGAACTGGCGCAAGCCGCGCGGGTGTCCCTTGACCGGCGCCTGGCCAACGGCGGCGGCCACACCGGCTGGAGCCGCGCATGGGTCATTAACTTCTTTGCGCGTCTGGGCGACGGGAAGGGCGCCTATGAGAATTATCAGGCGCTTCTGGCCAAGTCCACACTGCCCAATCTTTTTGACAATCATCCGCCCTTCCAGATAGACGGCAATTTCGGCGGGGCCGCGGGCGTTGCGGAAATGCTGCTTCAAAGCCACACCGGGGAAATCGTGCTGCTGCCCGCGCTGCCGGCCGCGTGGCCCGAAGGCAGCGTCACCGGGCTGCGTGCGCGCGGCGGCTTTGAGGTGGACATGGCCTGGTCCGGCGGAAAGTTGACCAGGGCGGCCATACGCTCCAAACTCGGCGGACCCTGCCGGGTGCGCCACGGGGAGACCGTGAAGGAGCTCAGCACCGAGTCCGACGGGGAATACACGCTTTAACCGGTGCGGCAGGAAAAACGGCGGCGAAGGAAAATCATCCTTCGCCGCCGTGACGGTTAATGCGGGTGTTATTGCAGTCCCGCCAGCACCTTTTTTGCGCTTTCGCGGACTGCGGGGTTGGTGCATGCGCCGAGCACATTGTTGAGCGCGTCGGTCACGAGTCTCTTGTATTCAGGACCGGTCTTAATCAGTTCCGTTGCCACGGCGACCACGGCGCTGCCCGCCTCGTTTGATGCCTGCGGATCGTGCAGGAAGGGCATGAGGGCGTCGAGGGTCTGCGGGGTTTTCAGCGTGCCCCATGCGGCGAGCACGAGCCACTTTTCCTCCGCGGCGCGGGCGAGCTTCATGGCGGTGTCGAGCATCTCCGCCTTTTTGGCGGCGTCGGCCTCCTGCCGGGCGAAGCGCACATAGCCGCGCAGCCCCAGCACGTGCCTGTTATCGTTTGCGTCCCCCGCGAAGGCGAGCAGATGGGGGGCGGCGTCGGGGGTGGGCCAGTCGGACAGCTCGCGCAGGGCGGTGCCCGCCACACCGGGATCGGAATCATTCACGGCGGCCAGGGTGAGCCGGAGCGCCTCCGGCCCGCCGATGCGTGTGAGCGCGCGCAGCATGGCCGCGCGCAGTTCGTTGTCCTTTGACGTGGAGAGGGTCTGCACCACAAAGGGGAACACGTCCGCGCCGCAGCGCGCGCAGAGCGCCCCCAGGGTGTTTTCGGCGGCGGCGCGGGCCGCGGAATCCCCGGCGCGCTCCATCGCCGCAACGACCAGCGGCGCCTGCGCGCCGCCGCCCAGCACGGAAATGGTGCGCAGCGCCGCCTCGCGCACCACCGCGTCGGCGCTTTCCAACTGGGCCACCGCGGCGGGCACCGCGCCCGCGGCGCGCCGGTCCAGCAGCACCCCGAGAAGTTCGGCGCGCACGGCGGGCGGCGCTCCGGGCAGGGCGGCCGCAATGGCCTCGTCCACGCCCTTCCGGTCAACCGTGGCCAGCGCGGCGCGCGCCCCCGCGGCAATTTCTTCATCCCCGGAAGCCATCAGTCCCGCCAGCAGGGGCACCTCCTCCACGCCGCCGATGACGCTCAGCGCCTTCATCGCCGCAAGGCGGACGGGCTTTTCGGTCCCCTCAATCACGCCCACCACCGCGGGCCGCGCGGCGGTGTCGCCCCGGTCGCCGAGGGCGCGCACCAGCGCCGTCTGCCCGCCGGGGGGCAGGCCGGGCAGGGCGGCGGCGTAGATCGCCGTGTCTTCAGCCCCCTCCGTTTCAGCCACCACCCGTGCCGCCATGTCGCGGAACACGGGGTCATCCCCGGCCAGCGCGGCCAGCATCCGTTTCGGCGCCTTGGCGGGCAGCACCCGCGCGAGCCCGTAAAACGCGCCCGAGCGCACATGGGGCGTCGTGTCCGGGCCAAGGAGGGATTCATACAGCCGGGCGGCTTTCCTGGCGCCCCTCTTTTCCCGTGCGGTGGAGTCGGCGGCGGCGAGCAGCCCCTCCTCGGCGGCAAAACGCTCCGCGCCGGAAGCGCCCTTCCTGAACTTGTCCAGCGCCCTCACCGACTTTGCGGTGGCAATGCGGCCCAGCGCCCCGGCGGCCGCGCACACCGTGCCGGTGTCGCCGCTCTTAAGCAGTTTTTCCAGCGGGGCCACCGCCTTCGCGCTGCGGCGCGCGCCCAGGGTGGCGGCCACGCCCGCCTGATGCGGCGCGTCGAGGCCGGGTAGGGCGGCGCACAGGGCCGTGTCCACCTCGGGATAGGGCATGCTTTCCAGCGCGTACCGCGCCAAATGGGACAATTCAGGGCTTGAAAGCAGCGCCGCCAGGGCGGGAACCGATCGGACCGTGCCAACAATTCTGAGCTCGCGGCAGGCCTCCTGCTTTTTAAACCAGTCCGCGTCGCCGGTCAGCACGGCAACGCACCGGTCCTCGTCCGCCTTTTCACCGGCCTGCGCGGGAAACACCGCCAGCGCGGAAAACAGGACAGCGCACGCAAGGAGTGACGCGAAAAACATCCAATGTTTGTTCATTTTAACGGGCCTTTCACCGTGGGGTCGGGGATTTACAGGTACCAGGGTTCCCGGTAGGCGCGGGAGCGGAGGCGGTTTGCCTCGTCGTCGCCGACGCATTCCTCCCGGACGGGGTCCCATTTAACCGGCCGGCCCAGCCGCTTGCAGATGTTGGCCACATGGCACACGGAAATGGCGCGGTGCGCCACCTCCCCGTTGCAGATGGTCTGCTGCCGCGTGAGAACGCTGTCCAAAAAGGCGCGCACATGGTTGTCCGGCGGGTAACCGCCCTCAAAGCCCCGGTTTTGCAGCAGGGATTTGGGGTGGGCGTCAATCTGGCCGGAGTCGCCCGTTTCGACCCAGCCCTCGTCACCCTCAAAGCGGACGGGGCAGGAGCCGAAACGCAGCCCGGTGCGGATGACCACTTTCGCGCCGCTTTCATAGCGGCAGATGTAGCGGTCGTTTTCCTTCCAGAATTCCACCGGGCCGGTGTGATCGCTGTTGTTGGCCCACTGGCACAGGTCCACCGTGTGGGTGCCCCATTCGGTGATGGAGCCGCCGCTGAAGTCCGTGTGGGCGCTCCAAAATCCCCGGGTGGGGTATTTGCTGTTGTAGGGCCGCCACTGGGCGGGTCCGAGCCAGCGGTTCCAGTCGAATACCTCGCGGGCGGGCTCGGGCTCGCCCGGCAGGACGGTGTCGTAGAGGGTCTGGAACCCGCCCGCCTCCTCGGCGTGCAGCTCCCTGAGGCGTCCCAGTTTGCCGCTGCGCGCCAGCTGCGCCGCGAAACGGAAATTGCTGACACTGCGCCGCTGGGTGCCGCACTGGTAAATCCGGCCCAGCCGCCTCATCGTGTCCGCCACGGCGCGCGATTCCGCAATGGTCACGCTCATGGGCTTCTCGCAGTACATGTCCTTGCCCGCGCGCGCGGCGATGATGGAGACGCCCGCGTGCCAGTTGTCGCCGGTGGCGATGAGCACGGCGTCGATGTCCGGCCTGGCCAGCAGCTCCATCATGTCGTGATAGGCGGCGCAGTCCTGGTTGCCGTAGCCCTCGTCCACCTGTTTCTTGCCCGCCTCGCGGCGGTCGGCGAACACGTCGCACACCGCCCTCACCTGGGTGTCCGGCTGCGCCATGAAGGCGCGCATCACATCACGGCCCCGGCCTCCCAGGCCAATCACGCCGATGCCGATGCGCCCGCCCGCCGGGGCCCGGTTTGGCGCGCCCAGCGCCGCCGAGGTGATGATGTTGGGGCCCGCCGCCATCAGGGCGGCCCCGGCGGCGCCTTTCAAAAAGCCCCGCCGTGTGACCGGGGTGCCGGTACGGTTCTTGTCCATGGCATGCTCCTCAGGAATGTTTCCCTGCGGCGGCGGGTGGAAAACCTCCACCGCCGCGCGCGGACTCCCCATCGTGAACGGAAACGCGGGGTGATGTCAAATGGCGGACCGGGCGCGGGAAGCCTTTTTGTGGTTTCGCCGGGCGGATTGGCCTGATTTTCCGCTTTCCCCCTCCAGGCCGTTTCCCCAAAAACACCGCCGCCCGCCCCGGAGGGCGGACGGCGGAAATCCGTGAGTCGGGGTGAGATGCGCCTATTTTTCAGGGGGCTTCGGGCCGCCGAAGCAGTATTCGGCGTAGGCGGGATCCATGGGCCTGGCCAGCAGTCCGACGACGACAAGCACGATGGCCGCGCAGGGGATTCCGATGACCAGGGGATCCACCACGGACCAGGTGACGCTCCACCCGGCGGGCACCAGGGTGGGCTTTCCGAAGAGTGCCTGGCACACGCCCACGCCCGCGGCGGTTTTCGCGTTGACGAAGAGAATCCAGAAGCCGTCGGAGAGGAATCCCGCGAGCACGCTTGCGATAACCGCGGCGCGGCTGACCCGCCTCCAGAACAGCCCCGCCAGGAAAGCCGGCAGGAATGCCGCCGCGCACAGGCCGAAGAAGACGGCCGTGGCCAGGGCGATGATGTTGTCGCCCACCCACGCGCCCAGGATGATGGCGAGGATCAGGCCGAGGCCGGTGCCGAGACGGCTCACCAGCACGGAGTTGCCGGTCCGTCCGGTGACCTGCTCGAACACGTCGCGGCCGATGGCCGTGCCCATGGTGTGGAACTGGCTGGACAGCGTGCTCATGGCCGCCGCGAGCAGGGTGAGCATGAAGACCACCCCGAACCATTTGGGGAGGGCCGCGCCCACGTAGAGCGGGATGATCTTGTCCACGTTGCCCTTCATGGTGGTCAGGTTGTCAATGGAGCGCGCAATGGCGATGAGGCCGGGCTGGAGGGTGTCGGGCGCGCCGTTCTCCCCCCTGGTTATCTTCATCGCCGGGGTCTTGAGCACGTAGCGCGGCGCGGCGTCCGCCGCCTCGCCGGGCAGCCGGTAGGCCACGAAGGCCTTCGCGCGCTTCTTCACCTCCTCCGGCGCGTCCGCGGGGACGGGGGCCAGTTTCGCCGCGCCGTCCGCGCCCGGATCCATCAGCACGGCCTCGTCAATGACATGGCAGGAGATGGTTTCCTTTTTGGCGAAGAACACGTTGCTCAGCGGGCCCACGGTGAAGGCGACGCCGGTCATGAAGATGATGAACACACCGCCCACGACCACGGCGCGGTTGAGCGCCTGCTGGGACTGCACGGTCATGAAGCGCACAATGAGCTGCGGCTGTGCCAGCACGCCGATGCCCACGCCCATCACGATGGTGGTGACCATGATCCACCACAGGTCGTACTGGTGCGCCTCGGCGGCGGGCGCCGCGCCGGAGGCGAAGCCGAACTTGGGCATCGAGGTCCAGCCCTGGTGGCCGATGGCGGTGAGCGACGGGGGCACCTGCCCCTCCATCGCCGTCAGCGCCTGGTGCGCCTCCACCACCCCGCCCAGGGAGGCGTAGGTCCAGACAATCAGGAAGATCATGCCCGCCAGCATGATGCCGCCCTGCAGCGCGTCGGTGAGCATCACGCCCTTGATGCCGCCGGGAATGACGTAGGCGGCCACGATGAGCGCGAAGAGGTACAACGCCACGCGGGGGGACACCTGGAAGGTGGCGGCGATGAATTCGGCGCCGCCGCGCATCACCGCCATGGCGTAGAGCGGCATGAAGGTGAAAATCACCAGCGCGCTGAAAAGGTGCAGAAAGCGGCTGTTGAAACGCTTGCCCATCAGTTCCGGGAAGGTGTGCGCGTTCAGGTGGTGGCCGATGCGGCGGGTGCGGCCGCCGAAGAAGACAAAGGCCACAAAAATGCCCACAAAGATGTTAAAGAAGGTGAGCCAGAGAAGGCCCATTCCGAAGTTCGCCGCAACGCCGCCGAACCCGACAATCGCCGAGGTGCTGATGAAGGTGGCCCCGTAGGAGAGCGCCATCACCACGGGGTGCGCCTTGCGCCCCGCCACCAGGTAGTCCGTGGCGCTTTTGGTCTGTTTGTAGCCCATCCATCCCAGGTAGGCCGTGGCCGCCAGATACGCCACCACAACGACTATGGTAAACAAGTCCATATAAACCAGTCCTTTCCGCGTTGGAATGCTTCCGGTGCGCCCCGGCCTATGATTCTTCCCTGTTTTCCTCTTCCGCCCACGCCACGTCCTCCTGCTTGACGGGTTCCGCGCCCCTGTTCCAGGTGAGCGCGCCGTAGACGACGCACAGGAGGGCGCTGCCGATGCTCAGCAGGTAGGCCAATAACACCCAGACATCCTCGATTCCCAGCATGATGCTACTCCCTTGTTCATGACATTGATGAGAAACCCTGACCGGACAAAACGGGATCAATTTAGCAGAAAGAGCATATCACGTTCTTTTTGCCCCGGACAATTTTCCAGAATACTATTAAATACCGGAAATAGGGGGTGGGGCGGGGGCGGCCGTCAGGGCTGAAGAAAGGCGGCAAACCGGGGGGTGCGGGCGATGGAAAAGGTGCCGTCCTGATTGCGGACGATAAGGCAGGCGGGCAGGTCCAGTTTGACGGCAAAATCATAGCCGTCCTCCGGCCCCAGCACCATCAGCGCGGTGGCATAGGCGTCCGCCAGGGCGCAGGAGGGGTGCAGCACGGTTGCCGAGGCCAGCATGTGGGTGACGGGCCGTCCGGTGCGCGGATCAATCTCGTGGGAGATTCGCCTGCCGTCCTGTTCGCGGAAATTGCGGTAGTCGCCGGAGGTGGCCATGGCCATGCCGGAGAGTCCGACCACCTCCTGAACGGACCTTTCCCCCTCCGTTGGCTTTTCAATGCCGATGCGCCAGGGCTTGCCGTCGGGGTTGAGTCCGCGCGCGCGCACCTCACCGCCCACCTCCACCATGTAGTTTGCGATTCCGAGCGCGTCCAGAGCGTCGGCGGCCTTGTCCACGCCGTAGCCCTTGGCCACGGCGGAGAGGTCGCAGTAGACGTCCGGACGGGATTTCACCAGGGTGTTGTCGGGGTTCACGGTGACCTTTTCCCAGCCGACCCTTTCGCGAAGTACCGCCAGGGCACCGTCGTCGGGCGGGGCGGTAAATGTCCCGGGGCCAAAGCCCCAGGCGTTCACCAAGGGTCCGACCGTGATGTCAAAGGTGCCGTTGGATTCCTCGCTGACCCGCCGGGCGATGCGGAACACCTCGGCCGTGTCTGGGGAAACCTGGAAGGGTTCCACCCCGGGGGCGGCGTTAAACCGGCTCAGTTCTGAATCCGCCTGGTAGGTGGACATTTTCGCGTTCACCCCGTCCAGCGCCGCCTGAACCGCGTCCTGGAGGGATTGCGCGCCGCCGTCCCTGGGCAGCCCGTGCGCGGTCACATGGTAAAGGGTGCCCATGGTGGGGCCGCTGAACTGGGCGACCATCGGTTCGGCCTTTTTGCCGCAGGAAAGGCAGGCAACCGCCATGAGGACGACCGCGGGCAGGGCAAAAAGGCGGTGCCGGCGCATGGGGATCACCCGAAGTCGTCGTAGGCGATCATGTCATCCTCGACGCCAAGGGAGTGGAGCATGTCGGTGCAGGCCTTGAGCATCATGGGCGGGCCGCAGAGGTAATACTCGATGTCCTCGGGCGCGGGATGCTTCGACAGGTACTCGTCGTGGAGCACCTGGTGGATGAACCCGGTGAGGCCGGTCCAGTTGTCCTCGGGCACCGGCTCGGACAGGGCGGTGTGCCAGGTGAAGTTGGGGTTTTCCGCCGCGATGGAGTCGAAGTCCTCGACGTAGAACATTTCGCGCAGACTGCGCGCGCCGTACCAGAAGGTGGCCTTGCGTCCGGTCTTGATGCGGCGGAACTGGTCGAAAATATGGGAGCGCATGGGCGCCATGCCCGCGCCGCCGCCGATGAAGCACATCTCGCGGTCCGTCTCCTTGGCGAAGAATTCGCCGAAAGGCCCGGAAATGGTCACCTCGTCGCCCGGCTTGAGCGAGAAGATGAAGGAGGACATGAGGCCGGGGGGGATGCCCTGGGTGCGCGGGGGCGGCGTGGCGATGCGCACGTTCAGCATGATGATGCCAACCTCACCGGGATAATTCGCCATGGAATAGGCGCGCACCACGGGCTCGTCGGCGTTGGATTCCAAATCCCACAGGCTGAAGGCGTCCCAGGCGTCACGGTACTCGGGCTCGATGTCGAAATCCCTGAAGCGGACCGTTCCTTCGGGGCGCTCAATCTGGATGTAGCCGCCGGCGCGGAAGGGGACATGCTCGCCCGCGGGCAGCTCCAGCACCAGCTCCTTGATGAAGGTGGCCACGTTGTGGTTTGACCTGACTTTGCACCGCCACTTGCGCACTTCGAAGATCTCGGCCGGTATTTCGATCTTCATGTCGCTCTTCACCTTAACCTGGCAGGAAAGGCGCTCCCCCTCGCGGGCCTCGCCCCTGGAGATGTGGGACAGTTCTGTGGGCAGGATGGAGCCGCCGCCCTCGTGCACCTTCACCTTGCACACGCCGCAGCTTCCCTTGCCGCCGCAGGCGGAGGGCACGAAGATCTTGCTGGCCGCGAGGGTGCCCAGCAGGGTGCCGCCCGAGGCCGTGACCAGCGCCTTGGACTCGTCGCCGTTGATGAGGATTTTCACGTCGCCCGAGGCGACCAGTTTGGCCTTGGCCACCAACAGCACGGCGACCAGCGCCAAAATCACCACGCAGAACGCGATGACGCCGCTCACCACCGTTATCATTGCCGCGCCCATGTAAGGCTCCTTGCTTTGAATGATTCCGCCAAAATTCCGAAATTACAACTGGATGCCGCCGAAGGACATGAACCCGACCGCCATCAGCCCCGCCAGCACAAAGGCAATCCCCAGCCCGCGCAGGGGTTTGGGCACGTTGCTGTAGCGCATGCGCTCGCGGATGCCCGCCATCAGCGCGATGGCCAGCGCCCAGCCCGCGCCGGAACCGATGCCGTACACCACGCTCTCGGGGAAGGTGTAGCTGCGCTCCACCATGAACAGGGAGCCGCCCAGGATGGCGCAGTTTACCGCGATGAGCGGCAGGAAAATCCCCAGGGTCACGTACAGTTTCGGCGCGTAGCGGTCAAGGGTCATCTCGACAATCTGGGTCATCGTCGCGATGGTGCCGATGAAGGTCAGGAAATAGAGGAAGGAGATGTCCACCTTTGCCAGGGAGGGATGCATCCACGCCATCGCGCCCGGCGCCATGAAGTAGATGTAAATGAGGCAGTTCAGCGGCACGGTGATGATCTGCACAAAAGTGACCGCGATGCCGAGGCCGATGGCGGTGTCCACCTTCTTGGAGCACGCCAGGAAGGAGCACATGCCAAGGAAGAAGGCGAGCGCCATGTTTTCTATGAACACGGACTTTACGAGAAGCCCCAGATAGTGTTCCATCTCACTCGCCCTCCTGCTGCTCGGGCTTGAGGCTGCGCACGACAAAGATGATGCCGGCAATCAGGAAGAAGGCGCTCGGGGCGAGCAGCATCAGCCCGTTCGGCTCGTACCAGCCCCCGTCGTTCACCGACGGCAGCACAACATGCCCGAAAATCCGCCCCGAACCCGTCAACTCCCGCACGAAGCCCACCAGCATCAGAATGGCGCTGTAACCTAGGCCGTTGCCAATGCCGTCCACGAAGCTCAGCCAGGGCGGGTTCTGCATCGCGTAACCCTCGGCGCGGCCCATCACGATGCAGTTGGTGATAATCAGGCCGACATACACCGACAACTGCTTGCTGATGTCAAACAGGAAGGCGCGCAGTATCTGGTCGGTGATGATCACCATCGTGGCGATGATGGACAGCTGCACCAGGATGCGTATGCTGGGCGGCGTGCCGTTGCGCACCAGGCTGACGCCGAGCGAGCTGAAGGCGGTCACCAGCGTCACGGATATGCTCATGACCAGCGCCGTGGACATCTGGGTGGTCACCGCCAGCGCGGAGCAGATGCCCAGCACCTGGAGGGTGATCGGGTTGTTGTTCACCAGCGGGTCCAGCAGCGCCTCCCGCTCTTTCTTGCCCATGATCATGTCCGGTTCCTTTCAGCGCGGGCGCTCATGCGGGCGCGCCCTGCCGGTGTGCCTCGTGGAATTTCTTCATAAACGGGCCAAAGCCCTGGCCGCCCATCCAGTACTGGAGCATGTTGGTCACACCCCGGCCGGTGAGGGTTGCGCCGCTCAGGCCGTCCACCTCGTGGGGGGCCTGCTCGGGCGGGCCCGCGGGCCCCTTGCGCACCTTGATGGCCACCGTGCCCTTTTCGTCGTAAATTTTCCGGCCCTGCCAGAGCTTCTTCCAGCGGGGGTTGTTCACCTCGCCGCCCAGGCCCGGGGTTTCCGCCTGCTCATAGTAGGTGAGGCCCCGCACGGTGTTCCCGTCGGGATCCAGCGCCAGGAATCCCTTCATGGTGGACCACAGCCCCTTGCCGTAAACGGGCAGGATGATCATTTTTGTCGCGCCGTTTTCAAGCACCTCGTAGATTTTTGCGCGCTTCGGCACGGCCATAATGCCGGCGTTGTTGGCGGGAGCGGGCACCATGGGCTCGGCCGCGTCGTCAAAGGTTGCCGGATCAACGCCCTCCGCGTCCGCGCCGGTTTCAAGATCAACCACGTGGGCCCGAATGTTCTTGAACATCTCGTCCGCCTCGGCGGGGGTCTTTTTTTCGCCCGGCTGCACCAGCCATCCCGCCTGGAGCACGCTCATTTTCTTGTCGAGCGCCTTGTTCACCTCCTGGCGTGCGGCCAGGCTCACATTGGCGATGGACAGGAGCACCGAACAGGCAAAGCACACCGCGGCGGCGAAGCCGAAAATGTATTTCATGCTATAGTGCACTGCGAAGGGCCCTCCGCTTGATGTTCCGCGCCACCACGAAATGGTCAATCAGCGGCGCCACCATGTTCATGAAGAGAATGGCGAGCATGACCCCCTCCGGGTAGGCCGGGTTGACCACGCGAATCAGGATCACCAGCACGCCGATGAGGAATCCGTAGATGTATTTTCCGGCCTCGGAATGGGCGGCGGTGACGGGCTCCGTGGCCATGTACACCATGCCAAAGGCGAAGCCGCCCAGAACGAAATGCCAGTGGAAGGGCAGGTTCATCATTTCGTTGGTGTTCGAGCCGGCCAGGTTGAAGAGCGCCGAGGCCGCGAAGCCGCCCAGCACCATGGAGAGCATGATGCGCCATGAGCCGACCTGGAATAGGATGAGCATGGCCGCGCCGATGAGGCACGCCAGTGTGGAGGTCTCACCGAAGGAGCCGGGAATCCAACCCATGAAGCAGTCCCACCAGGAGGCGGGACTGCCGTTCACGGTCATCCCGGACACCGCGTCCAGATAGGCGTGGCCGTCGGCCGCCGGGAGGGTTTCCTTGATGCGCGCCAGCGCGGTGGCACCGCTGAACCCGTCTATGGAAGGGTTCGCGGCGATCCAGACCTTGTCGCCGGAGCTTTCCGCCGGATAGGCGAAATAAAGGAAGGCGCGGGCGACGAGCGCGGGGTTGAAGATGTTCATGCCCGTTCCGCCGAAGGCCTCTTTTCCCACCAGCACGCCGAATGCCGTGGCAAGGGCCACCTGCCAGAGGGGAATCGTGGGGGGGAGGATCAGGGGAATCAGGAAGCCGGTGACGAAAAAGCCCTCGTTCACGTCGTGCTTGCGGATCATCGCCACCAGCACCTCGATGGTGCCGCCCACGGTGAATCCCGTGATGAGCACCGGGAGGAACCAGAGCAGGCCGTGGAGCATGCAGGCCAGCGGGTTGGCGGGGTTGTATCCGACCCCAAGGGCGTCCAGCACCATCCCGCGCCAGCCCTCGGCGGACTGGCCGGCGGCGTGCAGCAGCACGTTCGCCTGGTAGCCCGTGTTCCAGAGCCCCGCGAGTATCACGGGGAACATGGCGATCACCACGGAGAACATGAGCCGCTTCAGGTCCAGCGCGTCGCGCACATGGGAGGCGCCCGCGGTCACCCGGCCGGGCGAGAACATGAACGTGTCAATCGCCTCGTACAGCGGGTAGAGTTTTTCCAGTTTGCCGCCCTCTTCGAAAAGCGGCCTGGGTTTGTCCATGAGTGCGCGGAGAAATTTCATTTGGGTTCCTGCCTCAGCCTTCTTTTTCGATCAGGTCGAGATTGCGGCGCAGCACCGGGCCGAAGTCGTCCTTGCCCGGGGAGACAAAGGAGCACAGCGCCAGGTCCTCCTCGTCCAGTTCAAGGCAGCCGAGCTGCTCGGCCCGCTCGGTGTCGTTCATGAGTATTGCCCGGAGAAGGAAGGTCGGGAGGATGTCCATCGGCATGACCCGCTCAAAGAGTCCCACGGGAACCATCGCCCGCCGGTCGCCGTTGGTGCTGGTGGTCATTTCAAACTTCCGGCCCGGGCTCAGTTTCGACAAAAACAGCCTGACCGAGGAATACTTGCGGGCTCCCGGCACCAGCCAGCCCATGAACTCGCGGATGCGGTCCTCGCGCAGCACGCTCACCTGGTTGGTGAAGCGGCCCAGCCACCCCTCCTCCGGGCCCATGGCGCGGCGGCCGGAAAGCACCGAACCGGAGATGACCCGGTGTTCCCCCGCGGCCAGTTCGCCCCGCACCAGATCATCCAGGGACGCGCCCAGCCGGGTTTTGAGCAGGCGGGGGCGCATCACGGAGGGGCCCGCAAGGGAGATTATCCTGGTGACGTCAAGCCGCCCGGTCCGGAAAAGGAAACCCACGGACAGCACATCCTGCAGACCGATGGTCCAGACCACCCTGTTGCGGCTCACCGGCGCGAGCCGGTTGATGTGAACCCCCGCGGTGCCGCTGGGATGGGGACCCTTGAAATCCTCAACACTTGCCCGGTCAACAGCCTTTGAGGGGGCCAGTTTTGACCCCGCCTTTCTGCAGAAATAAACCGGTCCGTCGGTAAGCCGGGCCACGGCGGCCAGTCCGGCGTCAAGGTCCTCCTGGCGGCCCGCGGCGACCACATCCATGTCGGGGGCAAGGGGGTTGCTGTCCGAGGCGGTGACAAAGAGGGCTGCCGGGATGGTACCGGGGGCGGGGGTTTTCCCGAAGGGACGCTCCCGGAGCGCCGTCCAAAGCCCGGATTCAAGCAGCAGTTCTTTGCCCTGTTCCCTGTCCGCGGGGGCAGAACCCTTCCAGGCGGCAAAGGGGTGATAATCCGAATCCGCCGGTGTTCCGCCGGCCTCAGTGTCGCTCAGTTCGATAATGACGGAAATGAGGGCGCGGCGCTCGCCCCGAACGATTGCGGCCACCCGCCCCGCGCCCGGTGCCGTGTGCAGCACGCCCGGATTGCGCTTGTCCTCAAACAACGGCTGGCCCCGCCTCACCAAATCGCCCTCGCGCACGAGGAATGTGGCCTTCAGGCCGACATAGTCCGCCGCCGCCAGGGCAACCCGGCGCGATGACGCCGCGGCATCCACACGCTGGGCGGGCTCGCCCGTGATGGGGATGTCCAAACCTTTCGTGATAACGTGCGTGCTCATGGCGCCTTTCCGAAAAAAATGGTTGTTTGAACCTGCCTGAGGAAGTCCCGGTTGCGGACCGTCTCTTTTATTCGAGAAATAACTCTCGATTGAAGGGGGATATTCCTATCCGCCAAGAATTGGCAAATTATCGCACAAAAAATATTGGTAGATCCAATTATTCTCCGTCCAAAACGATCACTGCTGGCGATATTTTTTAACTTGTTCACATAATTATTAATTAGGCGGAACAACAAAAAACATCGCCAAATTTCAAGAAGAAACAGTATTATAACTCTCTTCGCATTTAAAAAATCAAGGAATCAGCGCATAGAAGGCGGGCTTGGGGCGGCAGTCGCGGTCAAACAGGAGGGGATAATCGGGGCGCTCAAATTCACTAAGGAAGTTTAGCCACGAGAGTCCGTCGTGCACCCCCCAAAAGGTGACCCGGTCAATGTGTTGGTGGTGCTTTCCAAACACCTTGAAGAGTTCCGCATACCGTTCGGCCTGGGTGGCCAGAATTTCCCGGGAGGCCCCGTTGGGATAGCGGTTTTCCTTGTCCCCGAAGGAATAGAGGCTTAGATCAATTTCACTGATATTGATTTTTAACCCCCTGCCGGAGAGGGTGGCAATGGCGTTGTCGAGTGCCTTGGCGGGGGGATAGTCAATGTGGGA
>JBHEKP010000178.1:0-5861 GCA_041859375.1 Candidatus Hydrogenedentales bacterium
TGGACGCTGGAGCGCACCCGCAGGGAGGAGGCGGGGCGCGTGGTGCACACGGTGACGCGCACTGATCCGGCAACCGGGCTGTCCGTGGCCTGCGAGATGATCGAGCACACGGACTTCCCGGCGGTGGAATGGGTGTTCAACTTCACCAACACCGGCGCGGCCGACACACCGATCATCAAAGACATCCTCCCGCTGGACTGCGCCTTTCCGCTGACCCGCGACAAGGGCGCGCGGGTGCACCACGCCAACGGAAGCGAGTGCCGGCTGGATGATTTCGCGCCCCACGCCACGTCGCTCGGCCCCAACGAGCACGATCCGCAGGGCACCTGGCGGGGGCCGGGCAACCCGCTCACCATCGAGTCGAAGGGGGGCCGCTCCTCCTGCGGCGCGCTGCCCTTTTTCAACATCGAGACGGACAACCGGGGCATCATCGCCGCCGTGGGGTGGACGGGCGACTGGCGCGCCTTTTTCTTCCGGACGGAGGGGGAGCTGCGCGCCGGGGCGGGCATGAAGCGGACCCATTTCCTGCTGCACCCCGGCGAAGAGGCGCGCACGCCCCGGATGCTGCTGCTGTTCTGGGAGGGGGACCGCATGCGCGGCCACAACCTGCTGCGCCGGTTCATCCTCGGGAAGCACACGCCGGCGGTGAACGGCGCGCCCGCGCGCGGCCCGGTGTGCAACGCCACCTGGGGCGGCAACTACGCCGCAAAACATGCGGAGCACGCGAAATGGTGGCGGGACAACAACCTGCCGCTGGACTACCTCTGGGTGGACGCGGGCTGGTTCGGCGAGGACGAGGCGAAACCCGGCGCGACGGTGTTCAACAGCCAGTGGGGGCGTTTTGTGGGGGACTGGGCCCCCAATTCGGGCTATTTCCCGCAGGGGCTGAAACCCGTGGCCGACGCGGCCGCCGACGCGGGCATGGGCCTGCTGCTGTGGCTGGAGTCGGAGCGTGTGTTCAAGGGCACGAAGTGGACGCGGGAGCATCCCGGTCACATGCTGGGCCCCATCGGCGACAACTACCTGCTCGACCTGGGCAATCCGGACGCGCGGAAGATGCTTGAGGAGCACCTGGCCGCGCTGATTTCGGAAAACCGCATCGGCTGCTACCGCCAGGATTTCAACATGGAGCCGCGCCCCTTCTGGGACGGGGCCGACACTCCGGACCGGGTGGGACTGGCCGAAATCCGCCACATCACCGGCCTGTACGCGCTCTGGGACAACCTTCGCGCCCGCTTCCCCGGCCTGCTCATTGACAACTGCTCCAGCGGCGGGCGGCGCATCGACCTGGAAAGCATCTCGCGGAGCATGCCCCTGTGGCGCAGCGACGTGCAGTGCTGGCCGGGCTTCGGCGCGACGGCCATGCAGGGCCAGACCCAGGGCCTCGGCCTGTGGGTGCCCCTCAGCACCGGCTGCTGCGACCGCGAGGACACCTATGTGTTCCGCAGCGCCCTCGGCCCGGGCATGGTGCTCATCATGTACGAATTCGAGCAGGACACGGCCAAACACTTCTCCGTGGACTGGCTGCGCGCGCGCATGGGCGAGCTGAACGCGGTGCGCGACCTGTTCCTGGGCGACTTTTACCCGTTGCTTTCCTTTTCGCTCAGCGACGACGCCTGGTCGGCGTGGCAGTATGACCGGCCCGACACGGGCCGGGGCATGGTGCTCGCCCTGCGCAGGCCAAACAGCCCCTTCACGACGATGAAACCGCGCCTGCGGGGGCTGGACCCGGCGGCGGAGTATGAACTGAAGGATCAGGACGGCGGGGAGCCGGTGGTGCGCACCGGCAGGGAACTCATGGAATCCGGACTGGAGCTGCTCATCACGGACCAGCCCGGCTCGCGGCTCATCCTTTACACAAAACGCTGACCAAAACATGGGCGTTGCGTTGCGCGGTGACGCCGCCGCCGTAGTATGATGTTCGGGCCAATGCGGACATCCTCCTCGTTTTCCCGGATTTCACCATGATCAAGGCGGCTTTTTTCGATTTTGACGGACTGATTCTGGACACGGAAAGCGCCCTTTACGGGGCGTGGGAGCGTGTCTATGCCCGGTTTGGCGTGGCGCTGCCCCTCCCCCTCTGGGCGGCGAACATCGGCGGCTATTCCTATGAAACCTTCCACCCCCTGGACCATTTGGAGTCCCTGCTGGGGCGGCCTGTGGACCGGGAGGGCATAAACAGCGAGCGGCGGGCCTGGTACCGGGCGCATATAAAAAAACAGCCGCCTATGCCGGGGGTGGTGGCGGCGCTGGCGGAGGCGCGCTGTCTGGGCCTGCGGCTTGCGGTGGTGTCCAGTTCGGAGCGGTCCTGGGTTGCGGGCCATTTGGAACGGCTGGGGCTTCTGGACAATTTTGAATTTGTCCTTTGCGGCGACGAGGTGGCGCGGGTGAAACCCGATCCGGAGCTTTACCTGGCCGCCATTGCGCGCATGAACCTCGCGCCGGAACAAATTCTGGCCCTTGAGGATTCACCCAAGGGAGTTGCCGCGGCAAAGGCCGCCCGCCTATACTGCGTGGCGGCGCCAAACCCCGTGACGGAGTCGCTGGAATTGGGCGCGGCGGACCGGCGGATTGACTCGCTGGCGTCCATTCCCTTCGGCCGGCTCGTCCGGGAAACAGAGGAACACATGTCCCGTGAGGTTTGAGGCCTTTGTTGCGGCACGCTACCTGCGCGGCAAGCGCAGGACGCGGTTTATCAGCCTGATCACCTTCATCTCGGTGGCCGGGGTGAGCGTGGGCGTCATCGCGCTGATCGTCGTGCTCAGCGTGATGACCGGCTTTGACATCGCCCTGCGCGAGGCCATCATCGGCAACCGCGCCCACCTGACCGTGTTCATGCCCGCCGGACAGCGCATGACCGACTTTGAGACCGTGATCTCGGAGGTGCGCGCGGAGTCGCCGGAAATCCTCGGCGCGGGCCCCATCACCCAGATTGAGGCGCTGCTGCGCCGGGACGACTACACCACGGGTGCCTTCATCCTCGGCGTCGATCCGGAACTGGAGTCGGGGGTCACCGACCTGGAAAACAACCTGAGCAAGAAGGACGGGCGCAAATTCGGGCTGGGCAGGATGCCGGGCGACAAGGAAATCGTGCTGGGCTACCGGCTGGCCAGCCGCCTGGGCGCGCGCATCGGCTCGGAGCTTGCCGTGGTCACCGACAAGCCCACCGTGACCCCCTTCGGCATGCGGCCCGGCTCCCAGGTCTACCTCACCGTGTCCGGCATCGCCGAGGCGCGCATGTCGGACTATGACAATCTCTACGCCTTTGTGGACATCAACACGGCGCGCCTGCTCACCGGGAGGCAGGGTGTGGACGCGATCCACCTGAAACTCAACGATCCCTTCGCCGCGCCGGTGGTGGCGAAGCGCATCGAGGAGCGCCTGCCCTACCGCGCCGAGACGTGGTATGAGAGCCAGGAGGCCTTTTTCCAGGCGCTCCAGCAGGAAAAACTGGCCATGTTTGTCATCCTGGTGTTCATCGTGCTGGTGGCCGCCTTCAACATCACCAGCACGCTCATCATGATTGTGATGGAAAAGCGGCGCGACATCGGCATCCTGCGCACCCTCGGCGCCAGCAGCTGGTCCATCCTGTGGCTGTTCATCCTGGAGGGCCTGTTCATCGGCCTGAGCGGCACCCTCATCGGCGTGGTGGCGGGAACGCTCCTCGCGTACAACATCAACCCCGTGGCCGAATTCATCGCGGGCCTGCTCGGCGTGGACCTGTTCAACAGCGTCATCTACTACTTCGACGGCATCCCCGTGGCGGTGGTGCCCTTCGACGTGGCGTGGATCACCGTGTCCGCCGTGCTGCTCACCTTCCTGTCAACGCTTTACCCCGCGTGGAGCGCCGCGCGGCTCAACCCCGTGGACGCGCTGCGCTATGAATAACCCCGGCGGAAACATCATCGAATGCCGCGGCGTGCGCAAGGTCTTCCATGACGGCGTGCGGTCGCTGGAAATCCTGCGCGGTGTGGATCTGGCCGTGCCTGAGGGAAAAATCCTCGCCATCAGCGGCCCCTCCGGCGTGGGCAAGAGCACGCTTTTGCAGATTATGGGCACCCTGGACCAGCCGACCGGCGGTGAGGTGCTCTTCCGGGGCGAGCCGCTCAGGCGCATGGGCGCGTCGAAAATCAACCGCCTGCGCAACAACGAAATCGGCTTTGTGTTCCAGTTTTACCACCTGCTGCCTGAATTCACCGCGCTGGAAAACGTGATGATGCCCTCCCTGTGCAAGGGTGCCACGCGGCGGCAGTGCAGGGAACGGGCGGAAATGCTGCTGGAGACGGTGGGGTTAAAGGAGCGCATGACCCACAAGCCGGGCAAACTCAGCGGCGGCGAGCAGCAGCGCGTGGCCATCGCACGGGCCCTGTTCAACGAGCCCTCCGTTGTGCTCAGCGACGAGCCCACCGGCAACCTGGACGAGGGGACCGGACGGGAAATCGTGGAATTGCTCTTCAGCCTAAATGAAAAAAGCGGGGTCACCCTCGTCATGGTCACCCACGACGAGGCGCTGGCCGCCCGCGCCCACCACTGGACCGCCATCCACGGCGGCGTGGCGGAAAGCCGCCGTTAACCCCGCGCCCCGCGCGCGCGGGCGACGCCCGCGACCGCGAACAGCAATGCAAGGGCGCCGACCCCGGCCATGCCGGCGGCGGGGATGCCCTCCAGCGGCTCCACCTTCACAAACACATGATCCGACTCGTAAACCCCCTTGCCCTCATCCGTAACCCGGCAGAAATACCAGCCCTGATCCGCCAGCGTGAGGGAGTCGATGACAAACGTGTTCTGGGTCCGGCCGGAAAGCTCGACGTCATCCTTCACCCACTGGTAGGAAACGTCGCCCACGGCCCCCTCGGTTTGCACGGTCCAGGAAAGGCTTTCCCCCTCATGGTAGATGCCGCCCGCCGGACCGGAGGTGAAAACCACCGTCTTTTCAATGTTGAAGGCCCAGCCGCCCCACACCCCCCAGGGGTAGGAGGCGGACATGGCCCGGAATTCGGACTCATGCAGGCCATGGTCCCAGGTGTTGTAATAAACATAGGTCTGGGGAGGCCCCTCGTTGTAGCCCACCACCGTCACAAAATGGTCCGTGGTGCCGTCCCCCGAGGAGTCCACAAGAAACACCATCGGACGCTGCTGGTCAATCTCCGCCTTGAGCACGTCAAAGGTGAGGGTGCTGCTCATCCAGTAGCCGGTGGCGTATGGAATGTAGGCCGCGGACTTCAGGGTCACATAATTGGTGAACGAGGGAATGACATCGCTGGACCAGCTCCAGCCGTAGTAATTGCCGCGCGAGGAAAAGGACGTTTTCATGAAGTCCGCCAGACAGTCGTGAACGTGCGGGGTGCGCGACTGCTGGATGTAACCGTCCTGGAGCATGTTTGGTGAATTGTCCTCCGGCGCGGCGTAATCCTCGTAATGCCGCTCGCTTCCCGCCGGATAGGGACTGGAGGAACTTCCGCCCGAGGCGATGGCCTGGTTCACCTCGTTTGTCTGGGTTGCGGCGGAACCGGGCACCAGCAGGTCGAGGCCCAGCCCGTCCCAGTAGCCCGCCACCATGCCCACCGCCGTGGGGCCGCAACCGTGCCGCCACAGGTAGGCGGGCACGCCCGGAATGCTGACTATCGCCTTTGCGTCGCTTACCGGCGGCGACACCACCCCCGGCGGCGGCACCGGCCCGGTGGTGCTCTGCATGTCCTCCTGGGCGCAAACAACCGCCGGGACAAGAAGAAAAAGCATAAACGCCGCGAACCGGAAACCACTGCCTCGCTTCACTTTCCGTGCCTCCTCAATTTCGCGCCGCCACGCGCGCAAAGCCAGCCCCCGGAAAAAGTGTACACCATATCCCGCAAAATACCAAG
>JBHEKP010000252.1:0-10919 GCA_041859375.1 Candidatus Hydrogenedentales bacterium
ATGGCCGCTGTCTGGATAATGTCGCTTCTTTCGCTGGCGGCGGAGCCCGCCGCCGTGCTGGTCGCGCCGGATGACATGGAATTCCTGGCGGTCATGGCGCGCGACACCCTTGAGGCCTCGCGGGTGCCCGCCGGGGCGTCCGTGGCAGGGGTGGGGCCGAACACCACGGGCGGCACGGTGATCCGGCCCGGGGGGCGCAACGCCTATCCGGCGTTTTGGATCCGCGACTACGCCATGTCGCTGGACTGCGGGCTGGTCCCGGAGGGGGAGCAGCGCCATGCCCTGTTCCTCACGGCCCGGCACCAGGTGGACGGGACAATTACCCTGCCCACGGGCAGCACCCTGCCGCCGGGTTCGATACCGGATCATATCTCCTTTGGCGGGGTGCCCATCTTCTTTCCCGGTATCCTGCAGGAATATGACAAGCAGGGCGGCGAAAAGTGGGGGATGCTGCCCTGCCTTGACGACCAGTTCTTTTTCATCCACATGGCCTGGTGGTATGAACGGACGGTTGGAGGGGCGGAATTCCTTGGGGAGGCTGTAAACGGCATCCCCCTCATTGAGCGTCTGGAGCGTGCCTGGGCCATGCCGCCCTCCGAGCCCGACACGGGGATTGTCATGGTGGACGCCCGCAACCGGGGGGTGAATTTCGGCTTCTTTGACACGGTGGTCCACACGGGAAAACTGTTCTTCGCCTCGGTGCTGAAATACCGCGCCGCACTGGAACTTGCCGATTTGGAGGAAAAGGCGGGGCGGACCGCGCAGGCCGCGGAATACCGGGAAAAGGCCGCCGCACTAAAGGCGGCGCTGCCGGGCGTGTTTGTCCTTGAGAACGGCTGGTGCCGCGCGTCCACGGGGCGGAGCGGCCAGCCGGACGTGTGGGGCACGGCCTATGCGGTGGTGGCGGACGCGTTGCCGGAACCGCACAAGGCGAAGGCATCCAGGGTGCTGGCGGACGCGCTGCGCGCGGGCACCATCGCCCTGCGGGGCAACATCCGGCACGTGCCGACGGACGCCGATTTCAGCGGCGAATCCGCCTGGGAAACCTGTTATGCGGCAAAGAACACCTATCAAAACGGCGCCTACTGGGGCACCGCCACGGGTTGGGTGTTCCTGGCCGTCCGTGACACCGCGCCCGAGCTGGCCGCCGCGCTGGCCCGCGACTACGTTCAGGAACTGCGTGACGGCGACTTCCGCCGCGATGAGAAGCATGGGTCGCCGTGGGAATGCTTCCACCCCGACGGGAACCACCGCCAGAACCCGGTTTACCTGGCGAGTGTTTCCCTGCCCCTGGCCATGTTTCAACAGGGTGTGAAGTGATGCGGCCGCTGCCTCTTTCCCTCCTTCTCCCGCTTCTCCTGGCCGTCGCGGGTTGCAAGTCCGGAAATGGGCTTTGGGACGAGTATCTGGACAACGGCCAAATCCGGATTGGGGTGTCAAGGGAGTTCGGGGGGGCGCTGGTGTATCTTGCGGAAAGCGCAAAACCCGGGCGCAACTACATCAACCGGCATGACTCCGGGCGCTTTGTCCAGTATTCCTATTACGGCACCCCCCATTCCAATGACGGCGTCTACCCCAACTGGGCATGGAATCCCGTCGCAGGGGGCGACGGCTACGGCAATTCGTCGCGCATACTGAACATCAGCAATGACGGCAATGCCATTGTGGTCCGCGCCAATCCGATGGACTGGTCGGGAAACAACCGGCGCACCAACGCCGTTTTTGAAACCCGGTACACCCTGGAGGGGCGCGCCGTCCGCATTGACAACACCCTGTACAATGACGCCGCGGACCATTCCTCGCCGGGACGGGGCTATGATCAGGAGACGCCCGCGCTGTATGTGACCACCGATCTGTCCCGCCTGGTTCTTTATGGTGGCAACGCCCCCTTCTCCGGCGGCGCGCCGGAGGCGGTGGAACCGGGGACTCCGGAGAGGGGCGCATCGTTCAACGCGACCGAATGCTGGGCCGCCTATGTGAATGAGTCGGACTTTGGCGTGGGGGTGTGCGTGCCCGGTGTCACCCACATTGGCAACGCTTTTCGCGCGGGGGCGCAGGGGGTGGCCGACGACCGCGCGCCCGACACAAACTATTTTGCCTTTTGCGGCGTGTTCAACATCACCCCGCACTTAATCCGGACGGACACGGCGTATGTGATACTGGACGGTCTTGACCAAATCCGGGAATTTGCGGTGCGCAGGCATATTGCGGGGGAGCAAACCGGGACCGTGCGGGAGTGGCGCGCCGAACCGGCGGACGGTACGTCCGCCCTTCCGATGGCGGAAACTCACACCCTGGGGGAAAGCGTGCTTTTTGAGGAATCCCCCCAATCCGGGCCGCCCTCTGCGAGGCTGCTTTTTGAGCCGGTCTCAATCAACCGGCTGTATTCCCCGGCCCATGGGGAGGAGTTCGTGGAAGGGGTTGATTTTGAGGTTGACGCGCACCGCAGGCGGCTGGTGCTCACGGAGCGTTCACGCATCCCGCGCACGCCCGTGATTTGCCTTTACCCGGAGGCGGGCCGGGGCATGCTTCCGCACCGGGACGGTCGTCATGATCTGTATTGCGCCTCCTGGCGGCCCTTTGCCGAAATGCAGTTGGCGGTGGACTACACGCACCCGCCCGACACTTGGCCGATGACGGGAGTTTCCGGTGAGAAATGCGTCCGGGGGACGCTTCCCCGCACCCGTTCCCTGCTGGGGCGGGGGGGGGCGCTTCGGATAAGCGTGCTGGGGGACAGCATCTCCGTCGGCGCGGAGGCCACCGGCTGGTGGGGGGACATTCCACCGCACACGCCCCCGTATCCTGAGTTGTTCGCCGCGCAACTGCGGGAAAAGTATGGCGCGGCGGTGGAACTTTCCAATCTCTCCGCGGGGGGGAGGGATGCCGCATGGGGCCTTGGCATGACGCCTGAGGTTGTGGCGTCATCCCCGGATTTGCTTGTCGTCGCCTTCGGCATGAATGATCAGGCGCGGGGGCTTTCTCCGGAGGACTACGTGGCCGGGGTGTCGGGGATCATCGCCTCGGTGCGCGCCTCCGGCCTCCCCGTGGAATTCCTTCTGGTGGCGTCCATGGTCTCAAGCCCGGAATGGGAGGGCACATCCCCGCGCCGTTTCGCGGCCTACGCGGAGGGCTTGCGGGAAATGGCCGGGGAGGGGATTGCCGTGGCGGATCTCACGGGCGTCTGGACGGGCATGCTTTCCAGAAAACCCTTCCACGCGCTGACAGGAAACGGCGTGAACCATCCCAATGATTTCGGGCACCGGATTCAGGCACAGGTGCTTTTGGAGGCTGTTCAGCCCGCCGGATGACTCTTTCGGGGGATTTTTCTTCTCCCGGAATACCCGCAGTTACCGCCGTCTTCTCGGTAGTTTTTCCGGAAAAAACGGGGGAGGGCTCTGTTTTTTTCCGGATGCTATTTCCCTGTTTTTGCGGCAGAGTATAGGTGGTCAAATGGGTGCCCGCGGATTCATCCCAAGCAAGGAGTGACGCAGTGGACAGAAGGCAGTTTCTCTTTTCAACGTGCGCGGCGGGTGTTGCGGGAATGGCTTTTTCCCCGCCCGTGTCGGCGGAGGCGAACCGGAACCCCGACGCCTACGGGGTGCTGGTGGACACAACGGAGTGCATCGGCTGCCGCAAATGCGAGTACGCCTGCGCGAAATCCAACAAGCTGAACGACCTGCCGCTGGAGGCCTTCGAGGACAAGACGGCCTGCGACGCGCCGCGCCGGATGACGGACGACGCGTACACGGTGGTGAACTGTTTTCCGGACCCGGCCAAGCCCGACAAGCCCACCTATGTGAAGTCCCAGTGCATGCACTGCCTGGAGCCCGCCTGTGTTTCCGCCTGCCTGGTGGGCGCGCTGGGCAAACGGGAAAGCGGCGCGGTCACCTATGACTCCTGGAAGTGCATGGGCTGCCGCTACTGCATGATTGCATGCCCCTTCCAGGTGCCCGCCTACGAATATGACAACGCGCTCACGCCGGTGGTCAGCAAGTGCACCTTCTGCTTTGAGCGCACGGCCGGGGGGGGCGAGTCCCCCGCCTGCGTCGGCATCTGCCCGCCCATGTGCCTCACCTACGCGAAGCGGAGCGAGCTCATCGGCCTGGCGCACGCCAAGATCAAGGAGCACCCCGGCCGCTACCTGGACCATGTATACGGCGAAACCGAGCTGGGCGGAACCTCCTGGCTGTACCTCACCAGCCGTCCGGTCACGGAGCTCGGCCTGCTTGAATTCGGGGAAAAGCCGATTCCCGAATACACAGAACCCCTCCAGCACGGCATCTTCAAGCACGGCGCGCCCCCGGCGTTTCTTTTCGGGCTGCTGGCGGTCGCGTCCAGGGTGTTTCACCACAAGGAGGCGGAATGAGCGTTCCCGGGCATCCCGTTTCCCTGCGCCACGGCCTGCTGACACCGGGCGCCTTTGTGCTGTTTGGCATCATGCTGGCCGGGCTGCTGGCCGGACTTTACCGCTTTGTTTTCGGCCTTGGCGCGGCCACCAACCTCACCAACCAGTATCCCTGGGGGCTTTGGATTGGGATTGACGTCGCCTCGGGGGTCGCGCTGGCGGCGGGCGGGTTCACCTCCGCGGCGGTGGCGCACATTTTCCACCGGCGCAAATACGAGGTGCTGGTGCGCCCCGCACTGCTCACCGCCATGCTCGGCTACACCTTCGCGGTCATAGGGCTGCTGGCGGATCTCGGCCGCTTTTACAACATCTGGCACCCCATGCTGCCGGGCATGTGGCAGGGCAATTCGGTGCTTTTCGAGGTGGCCATGTGCGTCACCATCTACCTGAACGTGCTCTATATCGAGTTCCTGCCCGTCGTCTGCGAGCGTTTCATCGGCAGGGTGGCCCTGCCCGGGCCGCTGGCGGCCTTCAACAAGATTGTGGACCGGCTGCTGCGCGCGGCCGACGCC
This sequence comes from Candidatus Hydrogenedentales bacterium, assembly GCA_041859375.1. Classification (GTDB taxonomy): domain Bacteria; phylum Hydrogenedentota; class Hydrogenedentia; order Hydrogenedentales; family CAITNO01; genus JBHEKP01. The sequence goes on from JBHEKP010000252.1 coordinate 4,918, forward strand.
ACCTTGTCCAAGCTCATGCTGGTGTTCATCGTGGCGGGCATCATGCTTTCCTGCATGCACCAGTCCTCGCTGGGTTCGCTCCTGCTGATCGCCCCCTACAAGGTGCACCCCCTCTGGTACACCCCCGTCCTGCCCCTCATGTTTCTCCTTTCCGCCTTTGCGGCGGGCTTTGCGATGGTGGTGTTCGAGTCGCTCCTCGCGTCGTGGACCTTCCGCCGCCGCCCCGAAACGCGGGTGCTCTTCGACTACAGCCGCTTTGTGGCGGTGTTCCTGGGCATTTACGGCGCGGCCAAGATGACGGATCTGCTCGTCCGCGAGGAGGCCGGCGCGGTGTTTGCGGGGACGCTGGAGGGGAACATGTTCCTGCTGGAGATGTGCGGCGGCGTGCTGCTGCCCTTTGTGCTGCTGCTCTTTGCCGAGATTCGGCGGTCCCCGCTGGGGCTGCTTGCGGCGTCGGGTCTTGTCGTGCTCGGCGTGCTTGTGAACCGGATAAACGTGTTCCTGGTGGCCTTCAGGCCGCCCTACGCCGAGGGGCGCTACTTTCCCAGCATTCCGGAAATACTGGTCACGGCGGGGCTCATCGCCGCGCTTGTCCTGGCCTACCGCGTGTGTGTGACCGTTTTTCCCGTGCTTCCCTCCGAAGGGCATGCGGAGGGGGAACAGGCGGAGGCCGGGCGGCAGTCCCGGCTGGAAGGGGTCAAGTCAAATGTCGCTTAACAGGATAATACCCGTTGTCGTGCTGCTCCTTGCCGTGACCCTGACCCCCTTGGTGTTTTTCGGGGAGGAACAACCCGGCGCCGACCCGGCCGCCGCGGAAAAAGCGCAAGGGGCGGAGGGCGCCCAGCCCATGACCGCCGACGAGGTGGGGGAATGCTCCCCCTGCCACCGCACCAGCAGCCCGAGCATGGACGATCTGCTGCCAAACTCCATGTGCCGCCGTCCCCGCGCCCATGAGGACCTCAACGAAAAAGTGGAAAAGGTTCCCGAGGTCATCGTCATAGACCAGCTTTCGGAGCTGTATGTTCCGGTGGTGTTCCCCCACGGCCTGCACGCCCAGATGGGCGATCTCGGGGAGGGGTGCGGCGTGTGCCACCACCACGGGAAGGAAGGCGAGATTGTGGCCTGCCAGAACTGCCATGCGGTGGACACGGACCCCGCCAACCTCCGGCAGCCGGGGCTCAAGGGCGCCTACCACCGGCAGTGCCTGTCGTGCCACCGGGAATGGAGCCATGACACGGCGTGCATTTTCTGCCATGCCAAGAGGACGGCGGAGACGGTTGAGGTCAAGATTGATCCCACGGACATCACGGGCAGGCTCCATCCCAACGTGAGCGTGCCGGAGAAAAAGGTCTACCCCACGCCCGAACTTGAGGACGGGACCATGGTGACCTTCTTCCACAAGGACCATGTGGACCTCTTCGGCAAGCGCTGCGTGGACTGCCACCAGAAGGAAAACTGCAGCCGCTGCCATGATTCGGCGGGGCCGCAGAAGCACGTGCGCCAGGACCCCCACGAGGACTGCGAGAAGTGCCATGACACGCAGGGCGACTGCACCGTCTGCCACATGGACCGCGAGGCGGAGCCCTTTGACCACAACAAGCGCACCCCCTTCATGCTCAAGCCCTACCACGCCGGGGTGGGCTGCAGGGACTGCCACAAGGAGGGCAAGTTCGCCATCGGCAAAAAGGCCTGCGGCGACTGCCACGAGGCGGGCTGGCTGCCGGAGAATTTCGACCACGCCAAGGCCGGGCTTGTGTTCAACGAGGCGCACAAGGACAACGAGTGCGAGGCTTGCCATCCCAACGGGCTGGGCGCGCCGCCGGACTGCACGGTCTGCCACGACGACAAAAAATTCCCCGGGCATGTTCCGGGCGAAACCGTGCCCCCCGGAGCCGGGGCCTCCGCGGACGCCCCGGCGGACGCCGCGCCTGAAGCGGCGGCCGAGGCGGCCCCTGAAGCGGTTCCTGAACCCGCCGCCGGGGAGGAAAACAAGCAGCCGGGCTGACTTGACGGGCGCGGCGGAGTTCCGGGGCCCCGCCGTGTTATGGCGGCGCGGAATCGAAATGGGGTATGCTTTCTCCCGGTTTTCCGCAATTACGCGGCAAACCATCAGGAGACGGGGCCGTGTCAATTTCACGAAACGGGATAGTTGCCGCTTTTGAGAAGCGTTTTGGGGGCGGGGCGGAAGTGGTGGTGCGCGCGCCGGGGCGGGTGAACATCATCGGCGAGCACACCGACTACAACCACGGATTTGTGCTTCCCATGGCCATCGAGCGCGAGACGGCCATCGCGGCGCGCCGACGCGCCGACGGCATGGTTTGCGCGCGCGCCGAAAATCTGGGCCGCGAGGTGACGGTGTCCCTGGGGGACCGGCGGCGCAACCAGGACGAGCCGTGGATTGACTACATCGTGGGGGTGGCGGACGAGCTCTTCAAGCTCGGCATCACCCCCTCCGGCGCGGATTTGGTCATTGAGGGCGACGTTCCCCTGGGCTGCGGACTGAGCAGCTCCGCCGCGCTTGAGATGGCGGCGTTGTGCATGTTTGAGCATTTCGGCGGATTTTCCCTGGACGGGCCGGAGGGGGCGCGGCTTGGCCAGCGGGTGGAGAACATCTTCCTCGGCCTGAACAGCGGCATCATGGACCAGTTTATTTCCCGCTGCGGCCGGGCGGGGCACGGCCTGTTCCTCGACTGCCGCACCTTTGAGCACGAACTGATCCCCATCGCCTTTGCGGACGCCCTCTTTGTCATCGCGAACACGGCGGTCCCCCGCGGCCTGACCAGCTCAAAGTACAATGAGCGGGTGGCCGAATGCGGCGCGGCGGTCAGGGCGCTTCAGGCCGTGGGCGGCGCCGGCACGCACCTCCGGGACTACACCCTGGAGCAGCTTGAGGCGGCGCGGGAATCCATGGAGCCGGTGGCGTTTCTGCGCGCCCGCCATGTCATCACGGAAAACGACCGCACCGAACGGGCCTGCGCGGCGATGCGCGCGGGGGACACGGTGCTCCTCGGCGCGCTCATGTCCGAGTCGGACCACAGCCTGCGGGACGACTACGCCGTGACCTGCGCCGAACTGGACACGATGACGGCCATTGCCCGGAGCCTGCCGGGCTGCTTCGGCGCGCGCATGACCGGCGCGGGCTTCGGCGGCTGCACCATCAGCCTGGTGGCGGCGGACGCGGTGGGCGGCTTCTGTTCCCAACTGCTGGAGGATTACCGGGCCGCCACGGGAATCACCGGCGAGGTCATCATGTCGCGCCCCGTGGACGGCGCGGGAATCATGGCCTAGGCGTCACACCACGGAAAAGCCCCGCGCCGGGATTTTGTCGGAAGACTCAACCACCACAATCCCCCGCGGGGTGACCCGGAAGTGTTTCGCATCCTCCGCAAGGTCGTATCCGATGGTGGCGCCCTCGGGGACGCGCACCCCCTTTTCGATGATGGCGCGGCGGATCCGGCAGTGCCGCCCCACATCCACCCCGTCCAGCAGGATGGATTCCACCACATTCGCGTAGGAGTTGACGCGCACCTCGGGGGAAAGCACGCTCCGGTCCACGGTGCCCCCGCTGACAATGGTGCCGGGGCTCACGATGGAGTCCATCGCCACGCCGAAACGGGTGCCCACCTCGGCAAAGACGAATTTTGCCGGGGGGAGCATGGGCAGGTTGGTGCGCAGCGGCCAGGCCTTGTCGTAGAGGTTGAACTGGGGGTCCACGGAAACCAGGTCCATGTTGGCCTCCCAGTAGCTGTCAATGGTGCCCACATCGCGCCAGTATTTGGCGTGTTTTTTGTTTTCATCCTGAAACTTGTAGGCGAAAACGGCGTTTCCCGCCACAAGCCGGGGGATGATGTCCTTGCCGAAGTCGTGGCTGGAACCCGTCCTGCGGGCGTCCTCCGTAACGGTGTTGCGCAGCAGGTCCGCGTTGAAGACATAAATGCCCATGGAGGCCAGGGCGAGGTTCGGGTTTCCCGGCAGGTGCCTGGGATGATCCGGCTTCTCCTCAAAACCGAGAATTCTGCCGCTTTGGTCCACCTCAAAGATGCCGTAGCGGGAGGCCTCCCCCACGGGAACCTCGATTGCGGCGACGGTCAGTCCCGCCTCCGTTTCCCGGTGGGCCTGCACCATTTTCATGTAATTCATCTTGTAAATGTGGTCACCCGACAGGATCAGCACGTCGCGGGGGCCGTTTTGGTCGATGGAGTAGAGGTTCTGGAAGATGGCGTCCGCCGTGCCCAGGTACCAGTTGCTGTTGACGCGCATCTGCGGGGGGATGATCTCGATGAATTCCCCCAGTTCGGAGTGCATGATGTTCCATGCGCAGCGGATGTGGCGGGCCAGCGAGTTTGACTTGTACTGGGTGAGCACCATGACCCGGCGGCACCCCGAATTGACGCAGTTGGACAAGGTGAAGTCAATGATGCGGTACATGCCGCCGAAGGGAACGGCGGGTTTGGCGCGGTTTTTTGTCAGCGGATAGAGCCGTTCCCCCGCCCCACCGGCCAAAAGTATGCTCAGCACGTTTTGCATGGCAGTCCGGCCTCCTGATTCACGCCACGCCGCTTTCCGCCTTCCCCTGCGGCCAAACCATGGGAATATAAAATCATGCCAGACAAACGCCGACCATTAATCATTATACCACCTGGACAGCCGCGCGGATAGGGTGATTTTGCGGGACGGTTTGTGCGGGGTCAGGAAAGGGAAATCTGGTGGAGGGCGGCGGGCGAAAGCACCTGAATGCGGCGGTTGCCCAGGGTGATGTGGCCCGAATCACGGAATTCATGGAGCACCACCGTCACCGTTTCCCGGGTGGCCCCGGTGATGTTGGCGATTTCCTGGTGGGTGACCCGCAGGTGCAATGCCCCGTCGCCGTCTTCCTGGCGGCTCAGGCGGAGAAGGGCGGCGGCCACTTTCGCGCGCACGGAAAGGGTGACCGTCTCCAGGAAAGCCTGCTCCAGGTTCAGGAGCCGCCGGGTCAGGTGCCGGGTCACGGCCAGGCAGAACTCCGTCTCGTCCCGGGCCAGCCGCCGCAGGTCGTCCGTGCGCATCAGGCAGAGCAGGCTTGGTTCCAGTGTTTCCGCGTAATCGATGCGTTTTGGCCGGTCCAGCAGGCATTCATCCCCCAGCATGTCCCCGCGGGTCAGGTGGCGGAAGGTTAGTTCCCGGCCGTCCCCCAGGGCGCGGCACACCCGCACCCGTCCCTCCCGGACCCAGTAAGCGTAGTCGCAGGGGTCGTCCGGGAAATAGATGATCTGCCGGGCGTCATACTGGCGGTGGTAGACATACTGCTCCACGCGGGCGATCACACGCCGGCTCATGGGCTGGAAAAAAGGCTCGTCATCCAGGGGGAGGCTGGGTTTCACTGTTTTGGGCACAACCGGTTTCCTCGGGCGTTGTGACGGCTATTTAAGTCCCGCCACACCCGCCGGTCCCGCCGCGTGAAACGCGGCCAAAAACCTTATCATATAGAAAAAGACAACAAACCAGACCCATCCGGCGGCCGCCAGTATGGCGGCCCATTTGGCCATCCGGAAGGCAAGCTTTCCGGGGGATGGCGGATTTTCAGTGGTTGTGTGTTGTCTGTCCATGATTTCCACGCACATTTTACCTTTTACTTACAACATCCAACAAGTTGGATTACAACAATAGAAAAGAAAAGTGTGAAAAAAAGTTGATGCATGGTATAATTTTGCCGTTGGAAGCAAGAGGAACATGTTGGATGATAAGCCGCGTGGTCGTTGTTTAAAAGAACAAGGACAATGACAGCGACGGCGGGAGCATTGCATGCGAATGAGGGAAAAAAATAAAGGGCGGGGCGGATCCAATGGGGGCTTCAGTCTCGTTGAGATTGTGTTTGCCATGGGCATATTTGTGGTGGTGCTGGGGATAACCGCCCAGGGGCTGGCCTACAGTTACGGGGTGATGAACCTTCAAAACCAGCGGGGTGTGGCGCAAAACGACTGCCGCGCCATCGTGTCCGCCCTGCGCCAGGTGGCGATGCTGGG
>JBHEKP010000305.1:0-8107 GCA_041859375.1 Candidatus Hydrogenedentales bacterium
GGGGGCCGGTGCCGGCGGGGGCAGTATTTCTTGCAAATCGTCGGAGGGCATAGGATACTAGAGGAACTGCGGCGGGGCCGCGGCATAGGATGAACACCATGACATTAACCAGACGGAGGTTGACCGGAACAATCCGGGGCATGCTCCTCGCGTGGGCGGCGTGCGCCGCCCTTATGGTGTCGGGCTGTTTTTCCTCCTGTGACGGATGCCGTCCGGCACCGCCTCCCGCGCCGCCCGCCGTGGCCGCGCCGGGCGCGCAGCCGCAAACACCCGTCACCCCGCCCGGTCCGCAAACCCAGACGCCCACCACCCCGCCGGGGTCGCAGCCCCAAACGCCGGTCATTCCCCCCGGCGCGGCGGTGCAAAGCCCCCCCGCGCCCGTGGCGCAGAGTCCCACCACCCCCCTGCCCGCGCCGGACGCGCCGCCGGAAGGGGAGGGTCTGCCGCCGGAGGGGGAAACGCCCCAGGAGGGCGAGGACGCGCCGCCGGAGGAGGAAAAACCGGTGCTTTCCATGGACGCCATGAAGAGCATCGCCGAGGGCATGACCTACGAGGAGGTGCAGGCGCAGATAGGCGATCCGGGCGTGCTCGTTTCCGGGAACAGCGAAAAGACCACGCTGTACCGCTGGAGCGAGGGGGGCATCAATTTCCTGGCCCGCTTTGAAAACGGCGTGCTCAAGCGCAAGAACCTGATGTTTGACGGCAAGCCCGTCCGCAACCCCTCCCCCGAACTGAAAAAAATCGACCAGTCAATCTACGACTCCGTGCGCGAGGGGATGACCTATGAGCAGGTGATGTCCCTCATCGGCATGGACGCGCAGCCCATCACCAAGTCCGGGGAGAACGTGGCCATCTACAAATGGGCCGACGCCCAGGGCTCCAGCTTCACCGCCCGCTTTGAAAACGACACGCTCACCCGCAAGAACGGGCTCTACATCGCGCCAAAGCCCGCCGAAGAGCCTGCGGCGGCGGAGGGGGGGGCAGAAGAGGGGGAGACGGCGGGGGATGACGCGGAAGAACCGGAGCCGGAGGAGGAGGACGGGGTGACCATGGAGGATTTGCAGCGCATCCGCGAGCGCAACGCAAGCCGGGAGGAGGCCTATGAGGAGCCCGCCCCGGAGGAGCCCGCGCGCGGGGAGACGCCCCCGGCGGCCGAGACAACCCGTGGCGGCAAGGTGAAGGTGGCGGGCGCCACGCGCCGCGAGCGCGAAAAGGAAAGCGGCGACCCCAATGCGGGCCGTTCCTACAAACCCCGCGCGGAACTGCCCAAATTCCCCCACAGCCTGCGCAACGGAAACTACGAAATCCGCGTAAACAACATTTCCGACAGCGATGTGAAGGCCGTGGTCCTTTCCGACGAGGGCGGGATCAAGCTGGACATCGGCGCGGGCGGCCGCAGGTCGGCAAAAGTGAACCAGGGCACCTTTGTCCTGTACTTCATCTATGACGATGACCCGTACACGCTTCACCGGGGCGGCGCCATTCCCATCGGCCAGTGGATGACCGACATGGAGGTGACCATCATCGGCGAGTCCTACGATGTGCGGGTGCTTGACCGGAGCGGAGACAGCAACAGCAGCAGCAGAAACCGCCGCCGCCGCTAGGCCGTTTCGCCGCGTCCGGACGCGGTGTCGGTGTGGGTGCGCGGGGCACACAAGAGGACGCGCAGCCCATGCAGGAAAAAGTGAGCGAGATTCTCCGGCGCTTTGACGCCGTTGCCGCCGACCCCCAGGCCCCGGTGCGCGCCGCCGCCGCCGCGGGCAGGCCCGTGCTGGGCTATTTCTGCTCCTATGTGCCCCAGGAACTGTATTACGCGGCGGGCTGGCTGCCCGTGCGCATTTTCGGCCGCGAGGGCGACACCACCCGGGCCGACGGCATTCTCCAGCCCTACGCATGCAGTTTTTCCCGGAGCGCGCTGGACGCGGGCCTCTCCGGCGAGCTGGACCACCTCGCGGGGGTGGCCTTCGCCCACACCTGCGACACGCTCCAGAACGTGGCCGACCTCTGGCGCGCGCGGCGGCCCGAAAAGCCCGTGCACATCTTCTCCCTGCCCAACCGGCTCGACGGCCCGGCGGCGCACCGTTATTTCCGCGCCGAACTGGAGCGGGTGCGCGCCGAAATCGAGGCGATCTCCGGCCCCGTTCCCGACGGGCGCCTGGCCGATGTGGTGCGCATGCACATGCTGCACCAGGCCGCCATGCGCGCCTTTTACGCGCTGCGCCGCGCGAAGCCCGGCTGCGTGACCGGCACCCAGGCGCTGCGTTTGGTGACCGCGTCCTTCCTCATGGACCGCGCGGAGCACCTCGCCCTCATGACGGAACTCAACGAGGCGCTCGCCGCCATGGACGCGCCGCCGCCGCCGCCCCTGCCAAGGGTGCTGGTGTCCGGGAGCATGTGCCGCGACGGCGGCTTCGTCGAGATGGTCGAGTCCTCGGGGCTGCTGGCCGTGGACGACGACCTCTGCGTCGGCTCCCGCTCCTTCGCCCTGCCCGACGCCGTGGACGACGACCCCCTTGACGTGATCATCCGCAATTATCTGGCGCGGCGGCCCTGCCCCGCGTTCCACAAGGACGGCTTCGATCCCGGCGCGCGCCTGCTGGAGCAGGTCCGAGCCTCCCGCGCCGCCGGCGTGGTCTTCCTGCTCACCAGTTTCTGCGATCCCATGGGCTTTGACTATCCGCCCATGCGCCGGGCGCTGGACGACGCGGGCGTGCCCTCCCTCGCCGTGACCATCGAGCAGCACCGGCCCGTGCCCGAGCAGGCGCGCACCCGCCTCGCCGCCTTCGCCGAGATGCTGGCGGAAAAGGCGACGGCATGACGGGGGCGCTTTTCGCGGGCGTGGACGCGGGCTCCACCACGGTCAAGGCGGTGCTGGTGGATGCCTCCGGCGCGGTGCGCGGGTCTGCGATTGCGCCCGGCGGCCCCCTGCCCAGGGAGACGGCGGAGCGCGTGATTGATGAGGCGCTGGCAGTTGCGGGCGGCGTCCGGGGGGACATCGCCTGCCTGGTCAGCACGGGCTACGCCCGCGAGGCCATCGCCGGCCGGTCCCGTTCCGTGACGGAAATCAGCTGCCATGCCCGCGGCGCGCGCGCCCTGGTGCCCGGCGCGCGCGGCCTGATCGACATCGGCGGCCAGGACTCCAAGGCCGTCGCCCTCGACGCGAACGGCGGTGTGGACCGTTTTGAAATGAACGACAAGTGCGCGGCGGGCACGGGCCGCTTCCTTGAGGTCATGGCGCGCACGCTGCACGTGCCGCTCGGGGAGTCCGGCGCGGTGGCCCTGTCCAGCGCCTCGCCCGCCGCCATCTCCTCCACCTGCACCGTCTTTGCAGAGAGCGAGGTCATCTCCCTTGTCGCGCGCGGCGCGCCCGTGGCGGACATCCTCGCCGGCGTCTGCCGCATCGTGGCGGCCCGCGCCGCCGCCCTGGCCACACGCGCCCGCGTGGCCGCGCCCGTCGCCATGACCGGCGGTGTGGCGCGCAACGCCGCCGTGGTCCGCTTCCTCGGCGAGGCGCTTGGCGCGCCGCTGACCGTGCCCGAAACCCCCGAACTCACCGGCGCCCTCGGCGCCGCGCTGGCCGCGCGCGACACCGCGGCCAAACAGGCCGCCCAAGGGGCGCCCGCAAAGGAGACGACATGAGCGCAAAATCCGCCCCCATCAAGTCCTACGCGCGCATGAAGGAAATCATGACCATATACTACATGGGCGCGAAAATGGCGGAGGGCACCGACCAGAAAATCGCCTGGGTCACCAGCGGCGCGCCCGTCGAGCTGGTCTACGCAGGCGGCATGGTCCCCATCTACCCCGAAAACCACGCCGCCATGTGCGGCGCGCAGAAGATGGCCGACACCCTCGCCGACGCCGCCGAGGAGATGGGCTACTGCCGCGACCTGTGCTCCTACGCGCGCACCGACCTCGGCTCCATCAAGACCGGCATGAGCCCCATCCCCGGCGGGCTGCCCAAGCCCGACCTGCTCATCTGCTGCAACAACATCTGCGGCACCGTCACCAAGTGGTACCAGGAGCTCCAGCGCATTTTCAACGTGCCCCTCGTCGTCATAGACGCCCCCTTCCAGTACGGCATTGACGACGAGCCCCACGCCGTGGAGTACATGGTCGCCCAGATGGAGGAGACCATCGCCGCCATCGAGGCCGTCACCGGAAAACCCATGAGCCGTGACCGGCTGGAGGAGGTCTTCGACCTTTCCGAGCGCGCCGCCGAGCTCTGGCGCGAGGTCCAGGGATGCCTGGCCCACCGGCCCGCGCCCATGAACTCCTTCGACACCTTCATCCACCTCGGCCCCATTGTCACCCTGCGCGGCACCGAGATTTGCATTGAATACTACGAGCAGCTCCTGGCGGAAATCCGGGACCGCATCGAACAGGGCGTCGCCTCCGTGCCCGGCGAACAGTTCCGCCTCGGCTGGGACAACCTCGCCATCTGGCACAAGATCAAGGAACTGTCCGTCCGCTTCGCCGAACGGCAGACCGCGCTGGTCGTGTCCACCTACCCCGAAAGTTTCTGCTACCGCGCCCCCGACATTTACGGCAGCCGGTTCCGCCGCCTCGCCGCCACCTACATCGGCGGCTACATCAACCACGGCCTGCCCTACCGCGAGCGGGATCTGGTGCGCATGGTCGAGAAATTCCACCTCGACGGGTTTGTGATGCACTCCAACCGTTCGTGCCGCGCCTACTCCTTTGGGCAGTATGAGCTGGCCCAGCGGCTGGAGGAGAAGTACCGCATCCCCACGCTTATGATCGAGGCCGACATGAACGACACCCGCTCCTGGGCCGCCGAGGCCGTCAACACCCGCATAGACGCCTTCATCGAGACCCTCGCCTCCCGCGCCGGGTGACGGTGCGGTGGCAGGATTTTTTCCCCGGCGTTTGCGTCCCGGGGGGGCGGCATGAGACACTTTCAGTGCGGAAAACCGGGTTGTTCCGCGGCATGAAAGGCGCAGGGTGAAGGTGTTCTCCAAAGCGAAACTGTTTCTACGCAACGGGTTGCGCGTGTCCCACGTGGTGGCGAGCCGCCAGCTCGGCCTGCGTCCGCGCTACCTGCCAATCATGCTCATGTTCGTCACGGACCGGTGCAACCTGCGCTGCAAAATGTGCGGCGTGTGCGAGCTGGAAAACAGCCGCGCCCACGAGCAGGAACTGACGACGGACGAGTGGAAGGCGGTGATTGACTCGGCGGCGCGCCTGGGCGTCATGATCATCTCCATCAGCGGCGGCGAACCGCTGCTGCGCCGCGATGTGTACGAGCTCATCGCCCACGCCAAGTCAAAGGGGATCACGGTGCACATGTGCACCAACGGCATCCTGATTAACGCGGACCGCGCGCAAAAACTGCGGGAGTCCGGCGTGTCCACCGTCTCCATTTCCGTGGAGGGCACCGACGCCGCGGTGCACGACCGGCTGCGCGGCGCGGGCACCCACGCCCCGGCGCTTGCGGCGATCCGGCTCCTGCGCGAAACCGCGCCGGAAATCCGCATCGGCATCAACTACCTCATCACCCGCCAGAACTTCCGCAACATGGCGGACATGGTGGCCTTCGCCGAGGGCCTCGGCGTGGACCAGCTCAAGTTCGCCCCCATACACACAAACCTGCTCCACCGCCGCAAGCGCATCGAGGAGTACAACGAGCTTTTGTTCTCCCGGGAGGATTTGGAGGAACTGGAGGGCGAACTGAAAAAACTGGGCGCGGCCTGCGAAAAGACCCGCCTGCTCACCACCTCCACCACCTTCTTCTCCGGCATCGCCAGCCTCTACAGCGAGCCCCGCCGCTTCAAGTGCTACGCGGGCTACGCCGCCATCGCCGTGAACCCCACCGGCGGGGTGGCGCCCTGCTGCGACATCGAGGGCGGGCTGAACGTGCGCACGGAGCCGCTGGAGCGGATCTGGCGCGGCGCGGAATTCCACAAGCTGCGCAACAGGGTGCGGCACTGCGGCGCCTCCTGCTGGGACACGACCAACACGGAGCTGAGCCTGCGCCTGCGGCCCGCGGGCCTGCTGGGCGAGCTGGCGCGCAACCTGCGCGACCTCAACTTTTACTTCGGGGGCGGAAACTGACCATGTGGCTCATTCCACGGCGGCGGGCCGACATGGCCCCGGGCGAGACGCGGCGGCTCAAGTCCGCCTGCGCCGGGCTGCGCATGGGCGAGCCGCCGCTGGTGGCGGAGTTCGAGCGGCGCGTGGCCGCGTTCACCGGCGTGCCCCAGGCGGCCGCGGTCAACTCCGGACGGCTGGGCATGCGCCTGATACTCGAATACCTCGGCGTCGGCGACGGCGCGGAGGTGATCATCCCCGCCTACACGCTCAAGGACCTCATCCCCATCGTGCGCAATTCCGGCGCGGAGGCGGTGCCCGCCGACATTGACCCGCGCACGCTCAACGTGACCGCCGCCTCCGTTGAAAGGCGGATTACGGCGCGCACCCGCGCGATCATCGTGCTCCACGCCTTCGGCGCGCCCGCGCCCGTGGACGAAATCACCGAACTGGCCGACCGCCGCGGCATCCCCGTGATTGAGGACTGCGCCCACTCGCTGGGTGCGACATTGCATGGCCGCCAAACCGGCTCCTTCGGCTACGCGGGCTTTTTCAGTTTTGAGCCGACCAAGCCGGTGAACACCTACGGCGGCGGCATGGTGGTGAGCCGCGACCCCGACCTCGTCCGCTTCATCCGCGCCCGCGAGGCCGAAAAGCCCCTCGACACCGCGACCCTCCTGCGCAAGGCCGCCGCCACGCGCAAGGAGCGGCTGCTCATGTCCACCGGCCTCGCCCTGCCCGTGCTCATGGCCATGTCCTCCCCCGCGGTCGCCGGCCTTGTGGGCCGCGCCTACCGCGGCGCGCAGGGCGTGCCCTCCGTGACGGCGCGCTACAGCCCCGCCCAGGCCGGCCTCGGCATCGCCAAACTCGCCACCCTGCCCGAGCGCCTTGCGCGGCGGCGGGTGCGCGCGCGCCTGCTCGAATCCCTGCTTGACCCCCGCATCCGGGTGCAGCAACTGATTCCGGGCGCGGAGCCAACCTGGTACTTCTTCATCGTCCTGCCGCCCCGGCGCGCCTGCGAGATGCGCCCGCGCCTCATCTGGCGGCACGGCGTTGACGCGGCGATGGAGTCCGAAATCGCCGACGAGTGCGCCCGCATCACGGGCTACGCAGACTGCCCCAACGTGGTGGAGGCCTACTTCCACGCCCTGGCGCTCCCCTTCTTCGACGGGCTCACCGGGCGGCAGGCGCGCCGCGTCGCCCGCGCGGTCAACCGGACCCTGGACGCATGACGAACACCCTTCTCTACGACCTGGCCGTGGTCATGGCCGTGGCGGGCGTGGTGACGGTGCTCTTCCACCGGATCAACCAGCCCGTGGTGCTGGGCTACATCCTCGCCGGGGTCATCATCGGCCCCAACACCCCCCAGATACCCGTGGCCATACACGAGGAGTCCATGGAAACCCTCGCCGAGCTCGGCGTCGTGTTCCTGCTCTTCAGCCTGGGCCTCGAATTCAACCTGCGCAAGCTCGCCCGCGTCGGCATCGGCGCGGGCCTCGCCGCCGTCATGGAAATCACCGTGATGGTCTGGGTGGGCTACAACATCGGGCGCCTCTTCGGCTGGTCCACAATGGACAGCATTTTCCTCGGCGCGATGATGTCCATCTCGTCCAGCATGATCCTCTTCAAGCTCCTCCACGCCTCCGGCAGGACCCGCGAGCCCTTTGCCCAGTTCATCTTCGGCATCCTCGTCATCGAGGACCTGCTCGCCGTGGCCATGCTCGGCCTCCTCTCCAGCGTGGCCATGACCCACACACTCGACGTGCCCGGCGTGCTGTCCACGCTCGGAAGGCTCGGGGCCTTCCTCGCCGTCATGATCGTCGGCGGGCTCCTGGCCGTGCCCCCCTTCATCCGCTATGTGCGCCGTTTCAAAAGCGAGGAAATGCTGCTGGTCGGCGTGCTCGGCGTCTGCTTCGGCGCGTCGCTTCTCGCCGTGAAAACCGGGTTCAGCACCGCCCTGGGGGCCTTCGTGGCGGGCGCCGTCGTGGCGGAGGCGCGTGAAAACCGCAAGATCCTCGCCCTCATCGGGCCCGTGCGCGACCTCTTCAGCGCCATC
>JBHEKP010000011.1:0-6939 GCA_041859375.1 Candidatus Hydrogenedentales bacterium
TCAAGGGACCGTATGCCCGCAAGCCACCGCACCTCGCCGAGCATCTGTGCCGTCTCCCGCGACGCCCACAGCGCGCGGCGCTGTTCCGCAAGCTCCCGCTCCATGTCCGCGTTGATGTCATAGGCCGAACGCGCCCCCTCCAGCAGCATGACCTGCCCGCGCGGCGTGCACCACAGTTCCTCCTCCGGTATCAGTTTTAATTCCGGCTCCACAATGGCCTGGTCCTTTCCAAGCAGCCACCGGGACATCCACCGCGCCACGCCCTCGCGGGGGATCTTGTTGAAGTTGTGCTTCTCGTCATTTTCCAGGAGATCCATCCGCTCCGGAAAGCCCATGCGGGTGTAGAGCCGCTTGGCGAGGCGGAAAGTCTCCCAGGTGGCGTTGATGTCGAAAAAGTCCCTCGTCGCCGCGCAGATCAGCACGGGGCTCGGCGCGCGCATGGAGATGAAGTCGGGATGGTCCGGCCCCTCCAGCATCTGGCCGAAAAGGTTCTGCTCCGCGTCGCCCACCGCCTTGCGCAGCTGCACCGACTGGTGGTGCAGGTAGCAGCTCGGCGCGGCGGCCTTGATGCGCCCGTCCAGCGCCATCAGGTACGACGTCTGCGTGCCGCCGCCGCTGTTGCCCGTGCAGCCTATCCGCTCCGGAGCCACCTCCGGCCGCGACTGGAGGTAGTCAATGGCGCACATGCCGTCCCACACCTCAAAGGAGGCCGTGTTCTGACCCAGCAGGATGCACGCCGCGCCGAGGAGGTTGTGGGCGCGGGTGCCCCAGGCGCGGTGTTTTCCGCTTTCATCGAGCAGCTGCATCCGCTCGCCCTGGTCCACGGGATCAAAGACCAGCGCGGCCATCCCGTTCAGCGCCAGCAGCGCGCCCATGCTCTGGTAGGTGTCGTGCGCCTTCGCGTTTTCCGCGTGGCCGCAGGGCACAATCACGCCGGGATGGGGCGGCTGGTGCCTCGCGGGATCGGGGAGAAACAGCGCCGCGCTCACATAAAATTTAGGTCTGCTCTCAAAGAGCACCTTCTCCACCCGGTAACCCTCCCGTTCCACCACGCCGGTGATTTGCGGGTTCAGCGGGGTGCGTTCGGGAAAGGGGCCCAGCGCGTCCAGAAAAATCCTGCGCATCTTTTGCTGGTGCTCCGCAATCGCCTCCGGCGTGGTGCGCTCCTCATATCCCGCCTTCAGTTTTTCCCACTGCTCCGCCAGGCGCCCCAGCAGGAATTCCCGCATCATCTCCCTCGGCGCGATGCCGCCCTCCAACTGTTCCGGCAGCACCCGCAAGTCATCCCCGGCGAATGCGCCCCCGCAAAGCAGCATAAAAACAACACATGTTTGCATGGCCTTGCACATTGGTCTCACTCCTGCGGTTCCTGCGTGTTTAAATGCGGAAACTGTTGTTTTCAAGCACACGGGCCATTCTCTCCCACATCACCCCGCCACCGTCCCTTTTGTCCCTTTCCCCGCACCGTCTTCCCCTACTCCAGCACGGGCGTCACCGTTTCGCCCCGCGCCTGCTTTTCAATGTCGTGGTAGGCCCCAAAGAAGACGCTGTTGCAGTCCAGCCACAACTCGATCCGGTGACGGTCCCCGTCGGACAGTTTCACGTCATGGTGCCCCCCGTCCAGCATGGCCATGAGCCGCGAAGCCCGCGCCCCCACCCCGCCCGCGATTGACCGGGAGGTTCCGTTAACCTTGAGCGCGCCGTTGCCGCCGTGCTTGGCCCACGCCAGCGGCGCCAGCGTGGCGTATGATTCAGACCAGTGGTATTTGCCCGCGGGCACGCCTTCCAGGGACGGGGCTTTCTTCTCTTTCCTGTGGCAGCCGGCACAGTTGTTGTCGAGCACCGGCTGCACGAGGCGCGGGAATAGCACGGGACGCGCGCCGTCCACCTCCGGGGTTATGGGCGAGGGCGGGCGGCCCATGGCGATGGGGGTCTTGTTCGGCGCGTCCGGCGCGGCCCGGTGCCTCGGCTCGTGGCAGCCCCGGCAGATCAGGGTCTCGCCGGGGTGCAGGTAGGTGTCGGACCGCATGGACTGGACGGCCCGCCCCCTCTCGTCGAGCGCCTGGAAATAAAGGGACACCCCGGCGGGCGCTTCGCAGTAAACGCTGCCGTCCGCCTCCACCGGCACCGTGCCCAGCACGCCCCGTGCCAGGGACTGGGCGCCCGTGCCGATGTTCGGCTCCTCCATGGCGGGCGTGGTCTTTGGGTACAACTGGATGATGCGCAGCGCCGTAATACGGGTGTCCGGCGGCCACGCGAAATCACTCTCGTAAATGTTCGCGATGGCGATGCGCGCCGTGTCGTCGCCGGGCCGCGTCCGGTCCTCGGCGGCCTGCCGCGTGAAACTCGGAATCACCGGCGGCACCGGCCTGGGACGCAGCGGAATTGGATCAAGACAGGCAATTTCCGGATCACGGTACAGCAGGATGCGGTTGCCGAAGGCGTCCGCAAGGTAAATGCCGTAGTTTTTCTGGCCCGGATCGTACACGCACAGGTGATACCGCTCACTGAGGGGCCATGGCGTGCCATAGGCCTCCGCTTTCCGCACATTTTTGCCCTTGTGCGTTTCGCAGGGCACGCCGGGCCGCAGTTCCGACTCGGGAAAGGCCGTCTCCGGCGTGATCCGTTTCACCTGGGCCATGGCCCCGTCGTCCGTCAGGCGCGGGTCCACCAGCACCAGTGACCCGTAATTCTGCCCGTGGTGCGGCGTGGACACGGCCGCATAACACGGCGAGTCCGGCACGGCGCGGATGGACAGTTCCATCCAGGGGCGCGACTCGCGGACCGCCGGATAGTTGCCGTGGATGCCGCGCGGATCGCGCCCGTCCGGGAAGGTGATCCAAGGATGGTGCGCGATGTCCGAGTCACGGTCCACATAGTCCCACCGCGAGTAGACGATCATGCCGCTGTTGTCCACGCTCGGATGCCACTCATGGGTCTCGTGGTGGCTCAGGCGGATGATGTCCGTGCCGTCGTCGCGCATGCTGTGCAGGGTGTACGTCGGGTTGGGCCGGGTGCCGCAGCGCAGAAAACCGCCGCGCCGCTCCGACACAAAGCATATCCGCCCGTTCGGCAGGCGGCACGGATCAAAATCGTTCCACGGACCGTCGGTCAGTTGCGCCAGCCCCGTGCCGTCAAGGGAGGCCTTGAAAATGTGGTAGGTGCTGCCCGGCGTCCACAGGTCCCCCATGGGCGTGTAGTCCGTGGGAGGCACCGGCACCTCCGCCTCGGTCCAGGCGAAAAAGACCGTCCGTGCGTCAAAGTCCAGCTCCAGCGAGATAAAGGAGCCACCGGCCAGTTTCCGGCCCCGCAGGCGCCCCTCATCAACCACTGCGTCCGTGAGCAGGTCACGCGCCTTAGGTTCCGGACCGAAGGCGTCCTCCAGCACGAAAACACCGCCCGCGCGCTCCGCGTGGAAACCGTAATACTGGTCCACCATGTGCTCGAACCGGGCGCGCTGGTGTTTGAGAAATATGATGTCGTCGAAGTTGAGCAGCGGATTTTTCAGGGCGATTTTCCGGCGCAGCGCGCAGACCTCGTCAAAAAGCCCCGCCGGTTGGCGTCGTCCGGCACGCCGCCGCGCACCTTCGCCCCAAGCCGTCCCAGGGCCGCCGCCTCCCTGTCCAGGTCCGGCGCGCCCTTCATTGCCCGCAAATCCGCCAGCAGCGCCTCCGTCCGGCGCAGCACCACATCCACGGGGTCCCGATCAGCGGGGTCAATCAATGCGGCAGGGTCCAGCGCCTCCCGGCGCAACCGATCCGCCGCAACCGCATCCGCGCGAAACTCCGCCATCTGCCGCCCAATCACCCCGTATTCAACGCCGTCCGCCCCCTCCGCCAGACAGACCCCGCACCGTGCCGCACAGCACAAGCCCAGCACCACAAAAAGCCTGATTCGCGTCATACGCATCATGCCCGCGATTATATACCATCGCACACGGCGGATGTGCGCCCCCGTGGCGCACTTTTGCCGGGGCGCAAACGCTTGCCTCACCGCCCCTCCGGAGCCCTTCCCCCCTCCGGGGTTTCGGCGGGCATGTCGAAAATGACCAGGTCCGGCTCCGCGAATTTGCCGAGGGCCACGGCCTTGCCGGAGGGGTCGGCAATGGTGGAGAAACCGCTGTGCAGGTAGCCTTTCCAGTCGCCCCCGGCAACCTCGGAGAGGACGGTGTCGGCGGCGATTACCCAGAGCTTTGCCTCTTTCGCGACCTTCTTGATGTGGTTGGCGTAGGAGATGCCGTTGTCGGGCAGGCCCTGCGGCGTTTCCGCGAAGCCGTGGGGGGCGATGAGGAGCCACGCGCCCAGTTCGGCCACCCTGCGGGGGTGTTTGGGGTCGAAGTTGTCGGCGCAGATGGTGATGCCCACCCGGCCGAATTCAGTGTCAACAACCTTGATGTCCTCCGCGCTTCCGGCGTCGTAGAGGTGGGAGGTGAGGCGGGGCAGGGTGCTGATCTTCCTGTGCCTGAGCACAATCGCGCCGGAACGGTCTATGAGCACGGCGGAATTGTAGGTTTTGCCGCCGGCCTTTTCGAGGCAGCCGGCGGAGATCCACAGCTTCAGTTCTTTGGCGAGACCGGAGAGGAAATCGGTGTACGCGCCGGGGACGGGAAGCGCCTTTTCCCGGGCGCTTTGGCAGAGCCATCCGAGGTCGGCGGCCTCCGGCAGGCAGACCAGGTCCGCGCCTTTCACCGCCGCTTCGCGTATGGCCGTTTCGGCGCGGCGCATGTTTTCCGCAAGGTCGCCGTCGGCCACATCCATCTGCGCCATGGCCACACGCAGGCCGGGATGGGACACGGCGCACACGGCGGCGGCCAGCAGCAGCGGGGGCTGGACGGTTTTGCGGGGGTGTGATTCCGCGCCCGCCGCCGCGCACACGCAGGGAACAAGCATCAGTAGGGACACCCAGAAGATCTGACGCACGCCGCGCATATCGATGACCCTTTTCGGTTGAGCCGGGGGATGATTGGGACGGGGGTGTTTTACTAGCGGGGATGGGGTGGTGTCAAGTCGGCGGGGTGGGGAGGAGGAATTGGCCACAAGAGGCACAAAAGACACAAAGAAGAATGGAAGGGAGAGGGGGGATTAACTATGGAAGACAATGAATATACGGAAGAAAGATGGAATAGAGGGGTGGCCTGTTTGTGGTTTGGGATGGTAGACTGGCTGAACTTTGAATAAGTTGAGGCATGGGAACAGAGCAAACAGGAAATGACAAGATGAGCGAAGAGAGGAAAAGCGCCGGGCGGCCGCCGCTGTTTGATTTGCCGAAGGAGTTTCCGGGGGCGGTGTGGTACGGCGAGGAGGAGGTGGCGGCGGCGACGCGGGTGATCAGGAACCAGTCGCCCTTCCGTTACTACGGACCGGAATGCGGGATGGAGGTGCGGGAGTTTGAGCGGGAGTTTGGGCGGTTTCTTGCCAGCCAGCCCGGCGGGGAATGGCCCGGGGAGGGCGGCATCCATGTGACGGCGGTGAACTCCGGCACGGGCGCGCTGGAGGTGGCGCTGGACGCGCTGGGCGTGGGATGCGGCGACGAGGTGATCACCCAGGGCTTCATGTGGATCGCCACGATTTCGGCCATCATCCGGAACCGCGCCATCCCCGTGCTGGTTGACTCGGACGACACGATGAACATGGACCCCGCCGCGCTGCGGGAAAAGATCTCGCCGCGCACAAAAGTGATCATCCCCGTGCCGATGATGGGCGGCTGCGCGCGCATCGGTGCAATCATGGAGGTGGTGCGCGGGGTTAATGCGGAGCGCGCGGCGGAGGGGTTGCCGCCGGTGCGCGTGCTGGAGGACTGCGCACAGGTGCTGGGCGCGCACGCCGCGGGCATTCCGGGTTCGGTGGAACCGCTGGGGGCGCACGGCATCCACCGCGTTGGAACTTTCGGCGACGCCGGCATTTTCAGCCTGCAAATCAACAAGAACATCACGGCGGGCGAGGGCGGCATGGTGGTGACGCGCGACCCCGCACTGGCGCGGCGGATCGAGGCGCTGCACAACGTGGGTTTTGCCAAGGACGGGGAGCCCGTCCAAAACTGGTACGGCGACACGCCGCTGGGCTGGGGGCAGGGCCGCCGCATGACGGAATTGCAGGGGGCCATCGCGCGGGTGCAGTTGAGGCGGCTGGACGGGATTCTCACCGGCATGCGCGACAGCCACGGCCGCATCGAAAAGCATGTGAGGGAACTGGGCTTGGCGCCGCGCGGCCGGGCCGACGCGGTGAATCCCGGCGACACGGGCTACTACTGCATCTTCCACCTGCCGCCGGGTCCGGCGGACGACGCGGCGAGGATTGCCAGGGGCCGGGCGGTGGCGGCGGCGTTGAACGAATGGGGATTGCACCCCTGGTTCATGCACGACTTCGAGGTCCACGTGTACTACAACATCCCGCCGCTCATTGAAAAATGGCCGATGAACAACGGCTGCCCCTGGGACTGTGCCCGGAACGGCTTCCACTCCCTGCACCAGTACCACCGGGGGACGCTTCCCCGGCTCGACGATGAATTTGTCACCACCATCGGCATCAACGTGCCGAGCAGGCTCACGCCGGAGCATGAGGCACACATCTGCGCGATCCTCGATTATGTGCATGATACGGTGATGAAATAGCGGAACGCGGAGGCAGACACATGGCGAGAAAAATGATGCGGACTGCGGCGGTGCTGGCCTGCGCCCTGGGCTGGGCGGCGGCGGGCCTTGCGGAAAGTTATGATCTGGTCGTCTATGGTGGAACCTCGGCGGGGGTGGTGTCGGCGGTGCAGGCGGCGCGCATGGGCAAAACCGCCGTCGTCATCGAGCCGGGCCGCCATCTGGGCGGGCTGACATCGGGCGGACTCGGCGCGACGGACATCGGCAACAAGGGAGCCATTGGCGGCGTTTCCCGCGAATTTTACCGGCGGCTCGGCAAACACTACGGAATCGGGGAGGCCTGGACCTTC
>JBHEKP010000144.1:0-14865 GCA_041859375.1 Candidatus Hydrogenedentales bacterium
GATCGCGGCAGTGAGTCAGCCGGACGCCGGCGCGGGGGGCTGTTTTTGGGGACGGTGCGGCAAATTTGTCACCCTGCGGGGGTGCGGCGGCGTTGTCCACGTGGTACGATGATCGTCATGACGCACCATTTCACATTTCGCGCGGGCCTTTTTGCGGTCCTGCTGCTCCTTGCGGCGGGGGGGCTGTCCGCCGAGGATCCCCCGGCGGTGAGGAAGCCCGAACTCGCTTCGGCGGCGGCGGCGGAAGCGCCGGAGGGCGGCAAGGCCGGGGTTGAGGCCGAACTGGAGGACATCAAGGACCAGTTGAAAATGCTCCAGGGCACCCTTGACGTGATGGTGAACCAGATCATGAAGGATCTCCGGGAGGAAAACGAGCTGCTCCGCCAGGAGGTGCGCCGTCTCCACGCGCTGCGCGGCCAGGGCGCGGAGGAGGAAACGGCGGTGCCCCGGCCCGGCGGCGGGCTGATTGACGAGGTTCTTTCCGAAGGCGCTCCGGGGGGCGCGCCCGCGCCGCCCCCGGATTTTTCCTTTGCCGTGGTGCGAGAATGGGGCCGTGAACCGGAGGAGGGCGGTCCCCCCTCGCTCAAGGGGATGGTCGGGCTGGTTCCGGAGGGCAGCGCGCGGGGGGACATCGAAAACCTGGGACGGGAGCTCCGCCGCCGCTACGACGCCTACGACAACATCAACATCGAGGTGTATGACACCCCGGCGGCGGCCCGGCAGTCCGCCGACAACAAGAAGGGGGACGCGGAGCACCGGGTCCTCTCCGTGTCGCGCCACAAGGCCTCCGGCAGGGACACCATCCTTTACCTGGAAAAGGGCAAGGCGACGGAGGTGCCCCCCGACGCCGGAAACGCGCCCACCGGCGGCAGCGCCGGGGAAAGCGGCGGTGACACCCCGGAAAACGGCAACGACACGCCGCCGCAGGAATAAGCCCCCCCCCTCGCGTCACCGTTTTTTTGCCCTTGACCGGGGCGAAAAACGGCCAACCGTGGTATGATCAAGGCCCGGTCCGGCGATGGCCGCCGGTCTGGAACGGCAGGAAGGAACCGGCAAGGAAGGCGCGCGCCATGTCGCAGAAAGTTTCCGTTTCCATCAGGTTCACCGACGGCGACGGCAATCCGGTGGAGGGGCTCCGGGTCGATTTGCACGGCGTGGACGGGTTTATTGGCGAGGAGGAAACCGACGAGTGCGGCTCCGTGTGCTTTGACGACGTCAACGCATGGGAAACCTACGACCTGTGGGTGGAGCACGAAAATTTCGACAGCATCGGCGTCGGCGGCGATGACGAGGATTTTGAATTTACCCACGAAGGTTGACGGTGAAAGGAAGCCCCATGACCCTGCTGGCACTCCTGTGCGCCGCGATGGCGCAAACCCCGCAGTCCGAATCGTATCTGGACCGGACCGTCCAACTGATGGAACTGTCCCGGGCGGACCTGCCGGGCATGGCCGCGCCCGCGGAGGCGGCGGCGAAAATGCTCGCGGACGGCGGGCGGCTTTTCGCCTCCGGCGATCCGGGGCTGGTGAGCGAGATCAGCGGGCGCGCCGGCGGGTTCATGATGATCCGGCCCCTCTCCGGCAGCACCCTCCAGGCCAATGACGTGCTGCTCCATTTCGCCCTGCCGGGCGTGAGGGAGACGCTTCCCGCCAATCCGCCGAAGGACGCGTTTGCGGCGGTCTTCGGCGAATGCGCCGCCGGTTCCAGCGCGGCCTGCTTCCCCGGCCACGGCGCGGAGGCGGGCGTGTCGCCCCGGCTGGCGGCGGCGGCGGACGCGTGGCTCTTCACGGGCGAGATGATTGCCGCCCTCACGCGCCTCGGCAAAATGCCCGTGGTCTACGAAAGCATTGGCGCCTACGGGGGCAACGCCCGGATGGTGCAGTACAAGAACGGCGAGATTGGCTTCCACGAAGACGCAAAGGTGCCGCCGGTGGCGGCGGGCGCGGTGGGCGGCCGTTTTGTGGACGAGATTTGCCGGATGCTGCGGCGCGTGGCGGCGGAGGAGCGGGATGATCTGGCCCGCACGGGCGCCTGGGCGCGCGGGGCCCGCGAACAGGGCGGTGCCCTGTTCATGTACAGCATGGGCCACCTCTTCCCCTTCGAGGTGGAGGACACCGCCATTGGAAGCCTCTTCAAGTCCGCCGTGTGGAACGCCGGGTTCCGCCATCCCCATCCGGAGGACGCCTACGGCCCGAAGGACGTTGTGGTCCAGATCGGCTACCAGCAGCCGCCCGACGTGCTGCTGCGCAAGGCCTGCCCCGCCGGGGCGCGGGTGGCCTATGTGTCCGTGCGTCCCGACCGCGACTACATGGGCGGAGAGAACGTGATCTGGATTGACCCCATGTGGGACTGGCCCGACGCCTGCGTGCCCATTGACGGCTACGACGTGCCCCTCCTCGCCGCCTCCGGCATCGTCAACGGCGCCATCGCCTGGGAAATTTACCGCCTCTCCGCACAGCCCTGAGCAAATTTCCCCAGCCCGGAAATGACAAACCGGTCAAAACCCGTCTATGATGGGACTGGTCTGACTGCATGTCCGGGCGCATGGCGCGCCGCGGCCAACCGCCGACCGGGAGACAGCGCATGAGCACAGGAAACACCCTTTCGCGCCGCCAGTTCATGAAACGGAGCGCCGCGACGGCGGCGGCGGTTGCCGCCTTTCCCACCATCATCCCCGGCAGCGCGCTGGGGCTGGACGGCGCGGTGGCGCCGAGCAACCGCATCACCATCGGCGCCATCGGCACGGGCGGCATGGGCACGGGCAACCTGAAGGCCTTTCTGGAGCAGCCGGACGCGCGGGTGGTGGCGGTGTGCGACGTGGACCGGGGCCACCGTGAAAACGCGGCGAAACTGGTGAACGAAAAGTACGGCGCGGCGGACTGCGCGGAATACAACGACTTCCGGGAGCTGCTGGCGCGGGCCGACATAGACGCGGTGTCCCTGGCGCTGCCGGACCACTGGCACGGGATCATGGGCGTGTCGGCGGCGCGGGCGGGCAAGGACATCTACGGCGAGAAGCCGCTGGCCTACAACATCTCCGAGGGCCGCGCGGTGGTGGACGCCGTGCACCGCTACGGCCGGGTGTGGCAGACGGGCTCGTGGCAGCGGTCCAACGAGAATTTCCGCTTTGCCTGCGAGCTGGTGCGGAACGGCCGCATCGGAAAGGTGCACACCGTGAAGGTGGGCCTGCCCGCCACAAACTCCATCCATGAGGGCAGCACCACCCCGGCGGAGCCGCCGGAGGGATTCGACTACGACATGTGGCTCGGCCCCGCGCCCTGGGCGCCGTGGTGCGAGGCGCGCTGCCACTGGAACTTCCGCTGGATCAGCGACTACGCGGGCGGCCAGCTCACCGACTGGGCGGGCCACCACATTGACATCGCGCACTGGGGCATGGACGCCGAAATGACCGCGCCCGTGGAGGTGGAGGGGCGCGGCCGGTGGCCGAAGGCCAAGGACGGCCTTTTCGACACGCCGGAGAACTACACCTTCACCTGCGCGTACCGCGAGGGCTTCACCATGATCGTGAGCGCCCTGCTCCCCGGCGGCACCCGCTTCGAGGGCGAGGACGGCAAGTGGATCCACGTCAACCGCGGCTTCCTCGACGCGAACCCGAAGTCGCTGCTCAAGGAACAGATCGGCCCCGGCGAAATCCACCTCATCAAAAGCGACAGCCACCACGCGAACTTCCTGGAATGCGTGCGCACGCGGGCGAAGACCATCACCCCCGCCGAGGCGGCGCACCATTCGGTGATGGTGGCCCATGTGGGCATGGCGGCCATGCGGCTGGAGCGCAAACTGCGCTTCGACCCGGACACGGAGCGCTTCGTGGACGACGACGCGGCCAACCGCATGCTGTCCCGCGCGATGCGCGGCCCCTGGCACCTCTGAAACGCACCAAGGCACAAGGAACCACGCCATGAACACACGCAGCCTTTTCCGAATCCTGCCCCTGGCCGCCCTGGTGCTCTGCCCGGCCCTCCATGCCGCCGCCGCGCCAACGCTCAGGGCGCTCATCGTCACCGGCCAGAACAACCACAACTGGCCCGTGAGCGCGCCCATCCTGAAAACCATTTTGGAGGACACGGGCCTCTTCACCGTTGAAACAGCCACCTCGCCCGCGCAGGGCGGCGACATGTCCGGCTTCGCGCCGGTCTTCGCCGGAAACGACGTGGTCGTCCTGGACTACAACGGCGACAGGTGGCCCGAAGCCGTGAACCGCGCCTTCCTGGACTATGTGTCCGGCGGCGGCGGCGTGGTGGTGTTCCACGCTGCGAACAACGCCTTCCCCGACTGGCCGGAATACAACGAGATCATCGGCCTGGGCGGCTGGGGCAACCGCGACGAGAAGAGCGGCCCCTACCTGCGCTGGCGGGACGGCGGGGTCGTGCGGGTGGAGGAGCCGGGCCCCGGCGGCGGCCACGGCAAGGCCCACGAATTCGCCCTGGACCACCGCGCCCCGGAGCATCCCATCCTGAAGGGGCTGCCCGCGCGGTGGATGCACGCCACGGACGAGCTTTACCACCTGCTGCGCGGCCCCGGAAAGAACCTGGAGGTGCTCGCCACGGCCTACGACGATCCGGCCACGAACGGCAGGGGCCACGACGAGCCCATCCTCTTCACCATCGCCTACGGAAAAGGCCGCGTGTTCCAGGCGGCGCTGGGCCATCCGGGGCCGACCCCGGAGGAGACGCCCTCCATGCAGTGCGCCGGCTTCATCACCACGCTTCAGCGCGGCGCGGAATGGGCCGCCACGGGCGCGGTGACCCAGCCGGTGCCGGGGGACTTCCCCACCGCCGACGCGGTGAGCCTGCGTCCGGACTTCCGCCGCGCCTCGGTGGACACCATCCCCGCGCTGCTGCCGCAAATCCAGGGCTACAAGTTCGGTGACAGCCTGGAGCCGCTGGTGGCCTTTGAGAACATCTGTCGCGCCGTGACCCGTGCGGGCGGGCCGGTCGCGCCGCTGGAGGACGCCCTGCTGGCGGTGATCGAATCCGGCGCTTCGGCGGACGCGAAGCGCTGGGCCTGCAAGGTGCTCAGCCTGCACGCCTCGGAAAAAAGCGTTCCCGCCATGGTGAAACTGCTGGGCGACCCCGCCTCCGCCGACGCGGCGCGGCTTGTGCTCCAGCGCATGCCCGGCGGCGCGGCGGATCAGGCGCTGCTCGACGCGCTGAAGACCGCGCAGGGCGTCACGGCGGCGGGCATCGCCCAGACCCTCGGCGCGCGAAAAACACAGGGCGCGGAGGGGGCGCTGGGCGCGTTGCTTAAAAATACCGATCCAGTGGTGGCGGCCGCCGCCGCGGGCGCGCTGGGGAATCTGGGCGGGGAGACTTCCTTCACCCTGCTCACCACCGCGTGCTCCGCGTCCAACGGCCCGCTGCGCGACCAGATTACCGACGCGGTGCTGCGCTGCCTGGAAACATTGCCGGAACCGCAGCGCAAGACCCTTGGCATGGAATGCTACACCATGATGGACTCGCCGGAGGTGGGCCCGGCGGCGCGCGGCGCGGCGCTCCGGGGGCGCATCCTCTGCGCGAATCCCGACGACGCGGCCCGCCTGGTCGTCGAGGCGATGGGGGGCGACGACGCCTTCCGGCGCAACGCGGCGGTGGCCGCGGTGCGGAGCCACCCCGAGCCGTCGGTGTTTTTGAGGCTGACACCGCAGCTTGCGGAACTGCCCGCCCCATCCCACGCGCTGCTGCTTGCCGCGCTGGCGGAGCGGGACGTGGCGGAGTTCACCCCCGCGTTTCTCGCGGCGGCGGAGTCGGAGGATCCGGTCCTGCGCGGCGCGGGGCTGGCCGCCCTTGGCCGGGCGGGGCGCCCCCAGACGGCGGAGCCGCTGCTGGCGCTGGTGCTGCGGCTGGAGGGCGCGGAAAAGGACGCGGCGATGGACGCCCTCGGGCGCATCCCCGGCGCGGGTAACCGCGCGCAGGAGGCGGTGGAAAAGGCCTGCAAGGAGGAGGACATCCCCCGGCTGATCAAACTGACGGAGGTTGCGGCAGCGCTGGGCGCGGCGGACGGTGTCATGACCAGTGTGGAGGCGGCGGCGGTGCGCCATCCTGAAGCCAGGGACGCGGCCATCGCCCTGTTGGCCACGGCGTCCACCCCGCTGTCACTCACCCATTTCCTGTTTCATGTGGAGGAACTGAGCCCGGCCCAGCAGGAGGCGCTCATGGACGCGCTGGTCAGGGTGGCCGGAAGGCTGGAACCCGGCAGGGACCGGACAGAGCCGATCATGGGCGTCGCGGACAAGTTGGACAGCGGTGCGGCGACGGAATTTTGCCTGCGCCTGCTGGGCCGAATCGGCGACGACCACGCCCTGCAATACCTGAAGGGCGCCTGCGAACAACCGGGAAGCATGGCGGCGGTGGAGGCACTGGCGAACTGGCCGACCGCCGCTCCGCTGGAAACACTGCGGGAACTGGCAAAGACCGCGCAGGGCGGCATGGCCACGCAGGCGCTCAAGGGCTATGTGCGCCTGCTGGGGATGGCTTCGGAACGGCCCAAGTCGGACACGGTGGCGCTGTACACCGAGGCGCTGGATCTTGCCAAGACACCGGAAGACCGGGCCGCCGTGGTGGAGGGGCTCGGCGCGACGGGTGACGCCGCCGCGCTGCCGCTGCTGTATGACGCGCTGGCGGACTCCCGGCAGGTGGTGGCCGAGGCTGCGGCCGGGGCGCTGGGCGGCTGGCCCGACGCCGCGCCGCTGGAAAAACTGGCCGCACCGGCAAGGGACAAGAACTCGCCCCTCCAGACCACGGCGCTGCGCGGCTATGTGCGGCTGCTCGGACTGGACCAGGGCCGTCCCGCGGAGGAGACCGCCGCCCTGTACCGCGAGGCCCTCGGCCTTGCCCCGAACACGGACGAGCAGAAGCGGATCATGTCGGCGGTGGCCGCTTCGGAAAACGCCGGGGGCATGATGCTTGCCGCGGAATATTTGGAGGACCCGGCGCTCAGGGAGGAGGCCGCCGTGGCGGTGGTGAGAATCGCCAAGGACGTTGCGGCGACCAACCCCGCCGGGGTGAAAAACATCCTCGAATCCGTCCTCGCAAAGAGCGGCAACGAGTATGTGAAAAGCCAGACGCCCAAGATTCTCGACCGGCTGGAGCGCTTTGACAATTACCTCACGGCGTGGCAAATTTCGGGGCCGCACATGGAAACGGGCAAAAAGGGCGCGGAACTGTTCGACATCCAGTTCGCCCCGGAAAAGGAGGGTGCGGCGGCGGAATGGCAGCCCGTGGCGATGGGCTCAAACCAGGCGATGCCCTACGTGGTGGAAATTGAAAAAATTCTGCCCCACGGCAACGACCGCGCGGCCTACCTGCGCACTTTTGTCCACGTGGACGCCGCCGTGGAGGCCCTGCTTGAGGTGGGCAGCGACGACGGCGCGCGGGTGTGGGTGAACGGGAAGGAAGTGATCGCCGTGAACATGGTCCGCCCGGTAAAGCCCGCCTCGGACACGGTGAAGATCAGCCTGAACGCGGGCTGGAACAGCATCCTGATGAAGATTACCCAGGTTGCGGGACAGTGGGGCGCCTGCGCGCGCCTGCGCACCGCCGACGGCAAGAACCCCCTGCCGGGGGTGGTCATGTCCGCCGCGCCCAGGCAATAAATCCGCACATTTGCACCGCCTCCGGCGTGCCACGCGCCGGGGGCTTTTTATTGGCCGTGGGCTTCAGTTGAATCAGGCCGCCCCGGCGAATAGAGTGTTTTCCAATGTTGCGGAGACAGGGAAATGCCTGAGGCGTCTGACAGGACCGTTTCGCCGAAAGTCCGGCTGGCTGCCGAATCGGTGCTGGTCGCGCTGCTGCTGCTGGCGGCGCTGGCGGCGGTGTATCCGGGGGTGTTTCTTCGGGGCGAGCAGGCGGGCCCGGCGGACGTGTACTACAATGTGCCCCCCTGGAACGCGCACAAGCCCGCGGAGTGGAAGGGCAACCCGCATCATTTGATGCTGGATATCTACGCCTTTTTCGCCCAGACCTATTACAACGTGGCCCAGTCGTACCGCCGGGGGGAATGGCCGCTGTGGAACCCGCACCAGATGGCGGGGATGCCGTTGCTGGCCAACTATCAGTGCTCCGTCTTCTACCCGCCCAGGCTGCTGCTGCTCTTCTTCGCCCTGCCCACGGCCATGACGCTGATGGTCCTGCTCAAGCTTTGGCTGTGCGGCTTTGTGGGATGGCTTTCCGCGCTGGGCCTGGGCCTGCCCCGCCGGGCGGCGCTGTTTTTCGCGCTTGCCTGGATGCTCTCGGGCTACTGCCTGATCTGGGCGGGGTGGCCGCTGCCGGACGTGGCGGCGTGGTTTCCCCTGCTGTTTCTGGGGGTGGAATGGATTCTGGCGGGCCGGTACCGGCGGGGCATCGCGGCGGGCGTTGCAGGCGCGGTGATGATGCTGCTGGCGGGGCACCCCGAAACGGCCTTCACCTTCTCCCTCGGCCTGGGCGTCTATTTTGGGGTGCGCTGCGTCCTCAACCTGTCTCGTCGCGGACCGGTGCTCGGGCCGGTGCTGGCCTGCGCGGTGCTGTGGACGGCGGCCATCCTCATCTGCGCGGCGCAACTGGTCCCCTTCGCGGAATACCTGCTGAACAGCGCCACTTTTTTTGAGCGGCAGACGGATCCCAAGGATCAGATTTACACCTTCCGCTGCCTCGCCTCCTTTTTCATGCCCCGCTTCCTGGGCACGGTTTACGAGGGTAATTACTGGGGGCCGCTGAACTCGAACCTTGACGCCATGCTCCACCCCGGCGCGGCGGTGCTGCTGCTGGTTTCCTGGCTGGCCTTCCGGCGGCGCGGCGGGGAGGCTCCCTCGCCCTGGAGCCACCGGCTCATCGCGATGACGGCCGCCGCCCTCTTTGTGACGCTGCTTGCCTTTGACGCGCCCACCCTGGGTTTTGTCCACAGGCTGCCGGTCTTTTCCTCCACCCACCGCGCCTACCACATCGCCTTTGCGCTGTTTGCGCTGCCGCTGGCGGCCGCCTTCGGGCTGGCCGCATGGACGGAGAAAAAACGCCGTCTCCGGGAACTGCTGCCCATGCTGCCGCTGGCCGCCGCCGGGGCGGCGCTGGTGTTCGGGCTGTACCAGTTCAACCTCAGGGTGTTGAGCATGGAGGGGATGGACGGCTACATCCGGCGTCACGCCCTTGTCACCGCCCTTTTTTTTCTTGCCGCGCTTGCCGTGCTGGCCCTGCAGTGCCTGCGCCACAAACCCCGGCTGACGGCGGCGCTGCTGGCGGCGGTGACGGCGGGCAACCTGCTCTATCTCCAGTGGGGGATGAACCCCACCTCGAAAACGGGGGACTTCTTTCCGCGCACGGAGCTGACGGATTACCTGCGCCGGCTCGGCCACCCCTGCCGCATCGGCGTGAGCGAGGGCACCATCCCCAGCGGCACGCTGAACGTGTACGGCATCGAGGACGCGCTGGCCTACGACGGCATTTATCCCGCGCGGTTGTGGCGGCTCCAGCACAAGCTGGGCCAGCGGATTTGGCAGCGCATGGAGCCTGCCACCTCGGTGGACTATTACCTGAACGATCCCACATTTCCCATCCTTGTGCCGGAGGCCTTTCCCCGCCTGGAAAAAACCGCGTCTTTGAACGGCATCGAGGTCTACAAAAACAGGCACGCCCTGCCCCGGGCGCGGCTGGTCGGCAACGCCGAAGTGCCGCCCGGTGGGGACCGGCTGTTTGAACGGATGACGGAGGAGGATTTTGATCCCGCGCGGACGGTGCTGCTGGAGCGCCCGCCGAGGGAGGGGGTGCCCGCGCCGCTCGACGCGCCGGGCACGGCGCGGATCGCCGTGTACGATCCCAACCGGG
This sequence comes from Candidatus Hydrogenedentales bacterium, assembly GCA_041859375.1. Taxonomy (GTDB): domain Bacteria; phylum Hydrogenedentota; class Hydrogenedentia; order Hydrogenedentales; family CAITNO01; genus JBHEKP01. The sequence continues at coordinate 9,816 of JBHEKP010000144.1, forward strand.
TGGTGGTGAGGACGGAGGCGGCGGGACCGGCGGTGCTGGTGCTGGCGGATGCGTGGTATCCGGGATGGCGGGCCACGGTGAACGGCGCGGCGGCGGACCTTTTTCCCGCCTACCACGCCTACCGGGGGGTGGTGGTGCCCAAGGGGTCCGCCACGGTTGAATTCAGCTACGCCCCGGCCAGCCTGCGGCTGGGCCTGGCCGTTTCCCTCGGCGCACTGTCGGTCTGCGCCGCATGGCTGACGGCGGCGATCCTGCGCCGCCGCGCGAAAAAGAAGACGGTCCTTCCCGGCTAGATGATGTCGCGCTGGACCGTCTCGCCGGGGCGGGTGGACTGGTTCGGCCAGATTTTTCGGCCGGGATAAATGGAGGTGTTGATGCCGGTGTGGGCGTGGTCGCCCAGCACCGCGCCCAGTTTGCGCCTGCCCGAGTCCACCAGGGTGCCCCCCACCATGGAAAGCACGTTTCCGCCGTCGTGGCGGACATTGGACGTGATGGTGCCGCAGCCCAGGTTGACCCGGACGCCCAGGATGCTGTCGCCCACGTAGTTCTGGTGGGGCGCGGCGGCGCGCTCCATGAGCAGGGACGCCTTAATTTCGCTGGCATGACCCACGCGGACCCCGTCGCACAGCACCGAATGGGGCCTGATCCAGCAGTTCGGACCGATGAGGCAGTCCCGTCCGATATGCACCGGCCCGTCTATCACCGCGCCGGGCAGCACCCGGGAGCCCGCGCCGACAAACACCGGTCCGGTCAGGGTGGCCTTGTCGCTCACCTCCCCCTCAATGCGCGGCACGAGGCAATGGTCGAGGAAATAGGTGTTCGCGTCGAGCAGATGCCAGGGATAACCGATGGGCAGCCAGTACCCCTCCGAGCGGACCACCCGGAAATCCCCCTGTTCCGCAAGGGTCTGCACCGCCGAGGTGATTTCAATCTCGCCGCGCACCGACGGCGCGGTTTTCCGGAGCACGTCAAAGACCTCCGGGGTGAAAGAGTAGGCGCCGATGTTCGCCAGTTTCGAAAAGACCTCCACGGGTTTCTCCACCAGACGCACCACCCGCCCGTCGGGGGTGGTTTCATAAATGCCGTAGAGGCGGGGATCGGGCACCTCCATCGCCAGGGCCGCGTTGCCCTGCGCGGCCAGCCGCCGCAAATCCTCCGGCGCGTAGAGGTCATCGCCGTTGAGCACCAGAAAGGGGCCGTCCACCACCTCCGCGCATTGGAGCACGGCGTGGCCGGTGCCCAACTGCTCCCGTTGTTCCACATAGACGACGGGCACCCCCTCCCAGGAACCGCCGAATTCCTCCCGAATCATCTCGGAACGGTAGCCCACCACGGCCACAATCCCGTCCACCAGCCCCGCCAGCGCCTCCATCTGCCGGGCCATGATGGTTTTTCCCATCACGGGCAGCAGGGGTTTGGGCCGGGTTATCGTCAACGGGTATGTGCGGGTGGACTTGCCCGCCGCCATCAGCACCGCTTTCATGGGCTGTTCTCCTCTGGGAGGATGGTACCCGAGAAGGCGTGGGCGCGGCAAACGGGATATAGGGTTTAGGGTTTAGGGTATGGAGGGGGCGCAAGACCTGCGTACTAATGAGGATGGAGAAGGCGGACGGGGATGTTCTCCCTGCTTTCCCCCTGGGCGCGCCGTTCTCCTGAACGGCAACGGAAGCTTGTGCGGCGGTTCAGGGGAACTCGTAAATTCCCTGCTCAACTTGGTTGATTTTTTTTATCTGATCCGCTATCTCTTGTGGAAATTCTTCCAGTTCAATAGTCTCCCCATTCCCAGGACTCCATCGGCCGTTTGCCATGGCAATAACGCTTTCAAGGAAAACTACCTTTTTGAAACTGACGGTGCCCGACCTCCCAACGAAAACGCAAAGCTGGGTTCCTGTCACAGAAAGCCCTGCGTCAACCACGCGAATTCCATCGGCTTCATTCTTTAATAATACAGCAGCTTTCACAAGATTTTTCCCCATTTTTATCCATTTCTATTCCTGAATAGTCTATGCGCTTTTCTTTGAGTTTTCCAATCATTTCCCCTTGCGTTTTTAACGTGTAATCGCCGCTGTTGGCGCATTGAATTAACACAACACCATCCATGCCATTAACATCCACTCCACAATGTATTTGCGCTTCACGAACCGGAAGGATATCCCCCGTGCCTCCGTGTGAAAATTCCCCTTCTTCTTTGCGGCTTGTGTCGTGGCGGGAAAGTCATGGGGATAAATCGGGTTTCATTTTCCAGATAATATCGGCCTGTTCTTGGTTCAGCACCATTGAAATGTTAACATTGAAAGGACACAACCGCTTCCACACGACTTCGCCATACTCGCGTTTCGCGGTGGCGGCGACACCGTCCAACTTTAGGGTAAGCAGGCCCAAGTTCGACACATTCACCTCTCCTACCATTCTGACCTCTTTGACCTGCTCGTGGTTTACAAGGTCAAAGAATGGGAATTCCCCATCCCTTTGGTTTTGAATCATCACACTCACGATCTTGTTGCCTTGTCTTTGCCAGTCCTCCCAGTCTATATGCTCGCCCTTTATTAAGGCGTCTCGGTGAATGTTGAAGTCCATCAACCATTTATTTGTATCTTTGTCGCCTATTCCCACAGATATGGCGCTATTTTCCCCCATCGTCGTTGGCATAATGGAGACATTAACGTTGGGGTACCACTTCCCGTCTATCATTACCTCATAAGTCGCGTTTTCTTCGCCGGCTTCATTTGCTGGAGCGGACAGCGCGGCCACCAAGACCACAATCCAGAAAGACAAGACGAACACGGCGGCCGCCGCGATGACGCACCCGGTTTTTATGTTCATGGCATCCTCTTTTTTGGCCGGATTATGCCAACACACAGGAGTTATTGATCCAGAATTATTGATAACTCTAACTTCTTTGGCAGCTCACGCCAGTTTCATGGCGATCTGCTCGTCCAGGATGTCCCTCACGGTGAGGGGGATGATGACGCGCCCGGATTTCTTGAAGAACGCCCCGATTTCCGCGATGGCATCCGCGCTGAAATCGAAGGAGACGAAGAATCCCTTGGTGCGGTCGTTGCGGGTCATGGCCGCCTCGAAGGAATCGATGTCCGGACGGCCCGCCTTGTCCTTCTGTTTCACCTGAATCGGGTACCACACATCCATGAAGGGAAGTTCCCCGTCCTTCTTCACGGGAACGGCGCCCACGGGGTAAATCCTGCCGTCAATTCCCATGTCGCCCACCTGCACCTTGTTCGGAATGCCGCCCAGCGCGATGACCGCCCAGTTTTCAAACTCAAAGGGCGGAATCTTGCGCAATTGCTCCTCCGTCCACGGCAAATCGCGCACCACAAAGCCCTTGCCAATCTTCCAGAGCTTTTCATCCTCCTTGATGGCGCAATTGTCGCGCAGCCGCTTCGCCATCACCCGGCAGGCCGTGGGGGATATGTCTATCCCTATCCATTGCCGCCCAAGATTCTGCGCCGCCACCAGCGCCGTGCCGCAGCCGCAAAAAGCATCCAGCACGATGTCGTTCGGGTTGCTGCTCGCCTTGATGATGCGCTCCAGCAGGGCCAGCGGCTTTTGCGTGGGATAACCAAGACGCTCGGCGGCTTGGGCACCGATAGGACGTATATCATCCCACCAATTGCTTATTGGCTGACCTTTCATCTCATCAAGAAAACGGCGAAGAGAAATCCTTCCTTCTTTTGAGGCAGGAAACTGTAAACGCCCTTCCTCGTCAAGTTGTTTCATTTTTTCAAACGAAACAGCCCATCCATTCGGATGTGGCTTATAGCCCTTATATTCATAGGTCAAATTAGGGCGAGGGCTTGGACTCCGGAGATCACTCAGTCGGTAACGCCTTCCGTTCTCATCAGTGAACCGGTAAAATTTTTCCAAATAATCTTCCGAATACTCACCATGCTGAGGATTAAACAAATAATCCGGACCGCCAACATAGAAAAATATACTGTCATTGACTATGCCAAAATTCCTTTTTGCATCATTATGACTACTTGTCCTTTTCCAGAGTATTTCGGTACTAAAATTATTCTCCCCGAAAATCTGGTCCAGCATGATCTTGACGTAATGGGAGGCGTGCCAGTCGCAATGGTAGTAAAAAGAGCCGGTTTTCTTGAGGACGCGGTGGAGTTCGACACAGCGGGGGCGCATGAATTCGATATACGCCTGGGTGGAGGCGTGGCGGTCCTCAAAGGCGCGCTTTTCCTTGGTTTCGCCCCAAAAGACCTCATAATTGCGGTTTGAGTTGAAGGGCGGATCAATGTAAACGAGGTCCACGCAGTTGTCCGGCAGTTTCTTGAGCTGTTCAAGGTTGTCACCGCAATAAACGACCCGCGTGTCGAGAAAGGCCGACGGCTTGCCCGCCTTCACCGGTGCCGCCGGTGCCGTCCCTTTCTTCTCGCCCTTTGCCATGGGATTGTCCCTCCTTTTGTTTCCGCGTCGGGCTTCATTTTACACAGGGCGCGATGGAACAATCACCTGTTATTTCGCGCCTTCGCCAGCGGGGTGCTTTCCGGCCGGGGCCATGGCGGGCGGCGGGACCAGCGGGCTTGCCCGCCGCCATCAGCACCGCTTTCATGGGCTGTTCTCCTCTGGGAGGATGGTACCCGAGAAGGCGTGGGCGCGGCAAACGGGATATAGGGTTTAGGGTTTAGGGTTTAGGGTTTAGGGGAAACACCAAGCCTTTGTGCTAATGGGTTTGGATTGGGAGAACATCCCCCTAAATCCCCCTTCAAATGGGGGACTTTAAGAGGGTGGACAGGAGTGGACAGGAGTGGACGGAAGTGGACGGGGTGGACGGGGTGGACGGAGGGATTAGGGGGTTGAGGGGAGTTTTTTGCCGTGGTGGAGGAGGTAACTGCGGCATTTTTCAGTGAGGTATTTGGCGGGGTCGGCGAGGGGGGTCAGGTTTTTGAGTGCGCGGCGGGCGGGATCGGCGCAGTCGACGATGAACTGGATGCCCTCGTGGACGATGTGCGTGCCGCCCGCGTCGCGCATGCGTTCGAAGAGGCGCGCCCACCATTGGGCCTGGCGCGGCTGCTCCCAG
>JBHEKP010000262.1:0-6338 GCA_041859375.1 Candidatus Hydrogenedentales bacterium
CGAGGGCGAAGGTGAAGGTGAAGGTGAAGGTGAAGGTGAAGGCGAGGGTGAAGGCGAGGGTGAGGGCGAGGGTGAGGGTGAGGGTGAGGGTGAGGGTGAGGGTGAAGGTGAGGGTGAAGGTGAGGGTGAGGGTGAGGGTGAGGGCGAGGGCGAGGGCGAGGGCGAGGGCGAGGGCGAGGGCGAGGGCGAAGCGCCAACGCCTCCGACAGCAGAAGAGGCCAAAGCCACCCTTGCAGCCGACTTCCAGTCCGCCGACACCAATGGCGACGGGTGGATTAGTTTTGACGAGGCCGCCCGGGTTGTGGCCGGTCTGACCGACGGAGTCTTTGCCCGGTTGGACGCGGACGGTAACGGCCTGCTGGACAAGGAGGAACTCACACTGCCCCAGGACGACGATGACACCGGATGCGGCTGGGGCTGCGGAAAGAACGACTTCAGCCCGGAGAACCTGAGGAAGCGGCTGGGCGACCTGTTCCTGGCGGGGCTGGCGCTGGGCGCACTGGCGGTGATGCGGCGCGGCGGCGCGCGGCAGTGAGGCATGCCGCCGCGTTGCCGGGCGGCCCGCGAATCGCGTAGAGTGTTGCCGGGCGGCAACACAAGGAGCACGGCCATGACGAGCATGCGAGAGGCGGTTGCGGGCGGCAAAGTGCTGGTTTCCGACGGCGGCTGGGGATCCTTCCTGGTGGCCAGGGGCATGAAGCCGGGGGAGTGCCCGGAGTTTTGGTGCATCAGCCATCCGGCGGAGGTGGGGGAGATCGCCGCGATGTACGCGGAGGCGGGTGCGGACATCGTGATGACGAACAGTTTCGGCGGGACCACGTTCAAGCTGTCGCATTACGGGCTGGCGGAGCGGGCGGCGGAGCTGAACGCTGCGGCGGCGCGCCTTTCCCGCGCCGCCGCGGGCCCGGACCGGCATGTGATGGCGTCCATGGGCCCCACCGGCAAAATCCTCATGATGGGGGACGTCACCGAGGCGGAATTGTACGCGGCTTTCCGGGAGCAGGCCGTGGCGCTGGAGGAGGGCGGCGCGGACGCGTGCTCGGTGGAGACGATGTCGGCGCTGGACGAGGCGGCGACAGCCGTGCGCGCCGTGCGTGAGAACACGGGGCTGGAGGTGGTGGCCTCCTTCACGTATGACAGCAGGTCGCCCTCGGGCTGGCGCACGATGATGGGCGTTTCGCCGGAGCAGGCGGCGGAGGCGATGCTGGAGGCGGGCGCGCACATTCTCGGCGCGAACTGCAGCCTGGGCTCCGCGGAGATGGCGGAGGTGGCCGCCGCGCTGCGCGCCGCCGCGCCGGGCACGCCCATCCTGGTGCATCCGAACGCGGGCCGGCCCGTGCAGCATGACGACGGCCGGATTGAGTACCCGGAGACGCCGGAAATCATGGCCTCGGCCACGGCGCGGCTTGTTGCGGCCGGGGCGAACATCATCGGCGGCTGCTGCGGCACCGGCCCGGACCACATCCGGGCGATTCGCGCCGCCGTGGACGCGCTCTGACCCCCCGGCGGGGACGTTTTTGCCGCCGCCTGTGGAACATTCGCGCCTTCCGGCGTATAGTGGTAGCAACGGGAAACCGCGTCCGACGGCAACACGGGACCACACGCCATGTCATACCCGATCAAAATCATGCTTTTCATCGCGATGAGCCTGCTCACGGTGGTGTCCATCTACACCACCTACGCGAGCCTGAACGACTCCATCCTGCCCGAGCCCACGGTGATGATACCGCTGGCTGGCGGGACCGTCTGGAAATGCTCGATCATCGCGCTGGGCCTTTCCGTGGCCATCGGCATGATGCTTTTCGCCCTGAAAATGGCCATCATCGGCGGCCAGAAACGGCTCAACATCTTCGGCATCCTGGGCATGACCATCGTGGCGTTCATTTCCATCGTGTTCAACATGGACGTGCTTTACCGCACGGCGGACCGCGAATTTTACCTGCGCTACTCCAACGACCGGATGCGGAGCACCTATGAGGGCTATCTGGCCGAGGTGCAGGGCGTGCTTCAGGAGCGCAAGACGGAGCTGCTGCGCTCCGTGGCCAAGCAGGAGGGGGAGCTGGACGCCGAGACGAAGGGGCTGCGCAAGGCGCCCGCGGGCTACGGCCAGTACGCCAAGGAGGAGGATTACAAGCTGACGGTGCTGCAGAAGACCGCCGCCGTGGATCTGGAGGCGATTGAGCAGGCCATGGCCACGAAGGCGCAGGCCGACGACCTCCTTCGCACCGCCGTTCCGGAGAAACTGGAGGATATTGACAAAACGCAGGCCGAACTGCGGGTGATTGTAAAGGATTTATCGGGCGTGTCCGGGGTCGCCCTGCCGCAACTGGTCAAGACGGAAAGCCCGCTCTTTGCGGTGTTCGCAAAACTCATGGACATCAAAACGGTGGGCTTCAAGGAAATATTCTTCCTCATGATCGCCTTCTTCCTGGACCTGGGCGACATCATCGGCTACACGCTGGTGCCCAATAAAAAGGACAAAAAGGCCCCGGCTGTCCGGCTGGACCCCTTCCCCGCGCCCCGCCGTCTGGCGCTGGTCAGCGGGGACGGCGAAACGGCCGCCGATGACGACGACCTCCCTGAAACCCGGGCGGACGGGGATGAAAATGATGAGGTGGTTGACGATGGGGAACGCGCCGCATATCCCGCATTGCGCGGGTCGCGCCGCCGTCCGGGGACATTCCGCATTGGCCGCCGTTAAGTTATTTTCATAATTATAATTTTTAACAGGAATCCATCCCTGTGATTGATTGAATTTTTTGGCCGTGATGTAAAAATAACTGGACAATTACTTGGGAATATGCGAAAATCATCCCCATAAGGATGAGTTTATCTGGCATGAAAGAAGATCCATTTGCCCCAGAATATAAGGAGACCATCGAGGCGGACGCCGTCTGCAACCAATGCGGAAAGGTGAACCCCGAAGGAACCCTTATTTGCAAGACCTGCGGCAACAACCTGCGCGATCAGCGGTTGTTGCGCCTTGCCGCAGACCAGATCCTTGTCGGCGAGGATGAGGCGGTAACCAAGCGGTCCTTCACGTTCCTGAAGGGCGCGCTGACGGTGCTCGCGCTGTTGCTGATACTGTGGCTGGGGCTGAACGCGGGCCGGGTGACCTCCTCCATCAGTTCGGGTGACGAGGCGCCGCCCCTGCCGCCGGCCCAGCCCTTCCGGTTCTGGGAGGGCGAGGAAAAGGCGGCCTTTGACGCACTTGCCGCCCAGCTCAACAGCAACTACCCCACGGAGACCATGGCCGAGACGGCCCGGCTCAACCCCGTGATATCCGCCGCGCCCAGCGGCCAGTTTGTGCTCTTTGAAAAGCGGGGTTCGATGGACGTGTTTGTTGGCGGCGCCTATCTGGCGCAAAACGACGGGGGCGCGGACTTTGTGGCGGTGCTGACGGACGGCACGGAGATACGGGGCACGACCAAATTCCGGGAGAGTTACTACACCACCGAATGGAACGACGCGGGGGTGCTTTCGGGCGGGAAATACGACGCGGGGGTGGGCAACGCCATGCCCCAGGCGGACGGCAGTTTCCTCCTTTTTGTGCAGGGCAACAACCGCACGTACCAGGTGAGGGCCTATTCCACCGCCGCCCTTTGAGACCGGGGGCCGCGAAAGATTAAAATATGACGCCGCCGCGCGCGCATCCGGCGCCCGGCGGCGTTTTTCTTTCATCGGCGCCGAGGGCGCAGGGAGTTCCGGATTCATGGGCTTTTTCACGAAGCTGAGGGAGAAACTGGGCAAGACGCGCAGCAGCCTGCTGGGCGGGGTGCGGCGCATTTTCACGGGCCGGTCCTCCATCGACGACGGCATTTTCGACGAGCTTGAGGAGCTGCTGATTGAGGCGGACGTGGGGGTGGAGACGACGATGGGGGTGGTTTCGGACATGCGCGCGGCGTGCCGCGAGCGCGGCCTGAAGACGCCCGACGAACTGTACCAGCTGCTGAAGGACGAGCTGACGGCGCTGCTTTGCCTGGGCGAGGGCGCGGCCCGGTGGGAGGCCGAAGGGGAGCCCCATGTGACGCTGATAGCCGGGGTGAACGGCTCCGGAAAGACGACCACTGCGGGAAAACTGGCCCAAAAGCTGCGGGAGCAGGGAAGAAGCGTGGTGCTGGGCGCGGCGGACACCTTCCGCGCGGCGGCGGCGGAGCAGCTGTCCATCTGGGCGGAGCGCACCGGCGCAACGCTCATCCGGGGCCAGGAGGGGTCCGACCCCGCGGCGGTGGCCTACGACGCCACCGAGGCGGCGGTGGCGCGGGGCGCGGACAACGTGCTGATTGACACGGCGGGCCGGCTGCACACGAAGATCAACCTGATGGAGGAGGTGAAGAAGATCCAGCGGGTGGTGCGCAAGCGCCTGCCGAACGCGCCGCACCAGGTGCTGCTGGTGCTGGACGCGACAACGGGCCAGAACGGCCTCCAGCAGGCCCGGATATTCACCGAGGCGCTCAAGGTGGACGGCATCGTGCTCACCAAGCTGGACGGCACCGCAAAGGGCGGCATGGCCGTGGCGATACAGAAGCAGCTTGGCATCCCCATCGTGCTCATCGGCGTGGGCGAGGGCGCGGAGGACCTGCAGCCCTTCAACGCGCGCCAGTTTGTGGACGCGCTTTTCGGCGAGACCTCAGAGTCCGGCGGCGAGTGACCCGCGCCAGCGGGCGTATTCCGCCTCCACATCGTCCCGGCCCGCAAAGGGCTTGAACACCATCCGCGCGCGGAACCGTTCTGTTTTGCCCGCTTCCGGATTGCGCGGCACAAAGTGCCAGTCCCATGCGGGGTTGCGGGGGTTGCCGGTCCAGTTCCACAGGGCGAAGCGCACCTGATCCGCCGGTTCAAACATCATGATCACCACCATGTCGTCGTCCGTGGTGGCATAGTCGGCGTCGCCGTCGGTGAGCCCGTAGTAAAAGGGCCGGGTGAAGCGCTTGTCCGGATGGTCCCGCATGTTCAGTTCGACCACCTCCGGGTCAAATCCGAGCAGGGGCGCGCCCGCCATGGGGACGTTGCCGCATTCGGGCTTGCCGTCCGGACCGGGGGCGCCCAGGGTTGTCCAGCCTTCGCCCCCCTTGTCAATGCCGGGGAAATGGATGACGCCGTCCCGCGCGAAATTGAGGTAGCTCGCGAACATGAGCACCAGATAGCCCTTTGGGAAGCAGTTTTTCCGGGGGGTGACGTCAAACACCAGATCCACGGCGTTTTCGCCGGACAGGGTGTAGACGGCCGCGCAATCGAGGGGCCAGGCGGAGCTGTCGGCGCTCCAGCGCGCCTCCACCGCCGCGGGCGGACGGGGGAGGATGCGCATCGGGTCGCGCCGGGGCGTGTCGGAAAAGCGTTCCCGGTCCGCCGCCGCGCCGTTCAGTACATGCTCATAGTTCAGCGCGATAAAAAGGAAGGGGCACGTGTTGGGATGCCGCGCATGAGCAAGCCAGGAAATTCCCGCCCCGTATGTAGAACCCTCCAAGAGGGGCGCGGTAAACCAGCCTGTAATGTGTTCATCCATCAGCGGCACATGCAATGCGCGCCCGTCCGCGGCGGCGACATCAATAAAGTCCTGCCAGGGAGCGGCCGTGTTTTCCTTTCCGGAGTCAGGCCCCACGGACACCCGTGTTTCTTTGGCCACCTCCACCAGCGCGATCGTGTCGCCGCATTTGCCGACCGGCCCATTCCAATGCACTTTGCCCCCCGGCGGTGGGGGCACCGCCCCAAGCACCACCAGATCGCCCCTGTGAAAAAGATGCCGTATTGGTTTTGGGCTCAGAATGGAACCTTCAGGCAGGGTGGATTCGAAGGTGAGCCCCACCAAATCCCGCCCAAATTCGGCCTTGACAACACGGTCCCGGTCCATTGTGAGGGACACCATGTTTTCGTTTTTCTCAACCTCCCCGCCCAAATCCCCGCTCCATCCCAAAAAAAGGGAATTTTGGTCGGGAGTGGCGACAATCTTGACCACCTCCCCCGCGGCATGTTCATAACGCATCCCCGGAAACCAGTCTGTCGCCGGAGATGTCGTTCCGTTGCCGTTGCCCTGCTTGACAATCCAAAGGGCATGCCTTGTTTCCGCGGGAAGGGAACCGGAACAGGCTGTCATGAGGATGGAGGCGGACAGGAGCCGCAATAATGTCGGACCGCGCATTTGCCCTCCTTAAAATGAGGCAAAACACCAAATATCCCAAACCATGCCTTTTACGCAAGCCGCACGGCCCATGTCACAGATCCGGCGGCAGGTAGCGCCGGGCCAGTTTGCCGTAGGCAAGGACCTGCCCGTCGCGCCAGGCCGCGTCGCGCCCGAGCAGTTCGGCCATGAGCGCGGCCACGGCGGGGGCGGCCTCGAT
>JBHEKP010000009.1:0-7960 GCA_041859375.1 Candidatus Hydrogenedentales bacterium
CTGGAGGTGCGCGACGACCGGCTGGTGCTGGCCTTCGACACGATCCCGCCCGGAACCCACCATTTCTACTACGCCGTGCGCGCCGTGACGCCGGGCAATTTCCGGCATCCTGCCGTGGGCGCGGAGTGCATGTACAACCCGGAGGTCCGCGCCGCGAACGTGGACGGGACCGTGGTGGTGGAATAGGGGCGCGGAACGGTGCGGCACCGGCTGACAAGGCGGACAGTTGCCGCCGCCGTGCTTGCGGCGGCGGCGGCATGCGCCGCGTTGTGCCTGGCCTTCGCGTTGCTGCCGCCCCTGCCCGCCGGGGACTACCTGCGCACGGCGGGGTCGGGGGAGGTGCGCGACCGTGACGGCGCGCTGCTGCACGCCTTCATGAACCCCGGCGGGCAGTGGTGCTTTCCAAGGCCGCTGGACCAGATCAGCCGCCGCCTGGTGGACGCGACGCTGGCGGCGGAGGACCGGCGTTTCTTCAGCCATCCCGGCGTGGACCCGCTGGCGGTACTGCGGGCCGCCGCATCCAACCTGTCGCGGGGGCGCATCGTCTCCGGGGCGTCCACCATCACCATGCAGACGGTGAAGCGCGCCGAAGCCACGCCGCGCACGCTGGCGGGCAAACTCGGCCAGGCGATCACGGCGCTGAGGCTGGAGCGGGCGGCGGGCAAGGACGCGCTGCTGGAGGCCTACCTGAACAACGCGCCCTACGGCGGCAACATCACGGGCGCGGAGGCGGCGGCGCGGCGTTATTTCGGCAAGCCCGCCTCGGAACTTAGCCTGCCCGAGGCCGCGCTGCTGGCGGGGCTGCCCAAGTCGCCCACGGCGTTCAACCCCCTGCTCCGGCCCGAACGGGCGCTGGCGCGGCGCAACGCCGTGCTGGGGCGGATGCGGGAGACCGGGCTGATCACCGGGGAGGAATGGCGCGGGGCGGTGAACACGCCGCCGGGCGCGGTGTTCCACCCCTTCCCCAAGCTGGCGGCGCACCTCGCGGCGCGGCTGAGGAGGGAGGCGCGGGAATCGGGCGCGGTGGCCACCACCCTGGACGCGGCGTTGCAGGAGCGGGTGGAGCAGGCGGCGCGGCGGTATCTGAAAAAGTACGACGGCGACATCACCAACACGGCGGTCATTGTGGTTGACACGGAGACCGGGGAGATGGCGGCGCGGGCGGGATCGGCGGACTTCTTCGGGCGGTTCACGGGCGGGCAGGTGGACCTGTGCCGCGCGCCGCGCTCGCCGGGCTCGGCGCTGAAGCCCTTCACCTACGCGCTGGCCCTGGAGGAGCAGCGGCTCTACCCCACCGAGCAGTTGCTGGACCGGCAGCTTGACTACGGCACCTACAACCCCGCCAATTTCAGCGGCGACTTCAACGGCCTGATCTCTGCGACGGAGGCACTGCGCCTCTCGCTGAACGTGCCCGCCGTGATGCTGCTGGACCGGGTGGGCACGGAGGACCTGTGCGCCTTTCTGCGCAGGGCCGGTTTCTCCACGCTGGGCCGTCCCGCGGCGGACTACGGGCTGGGCCTGACGCTGGGGAACTGCGAGGTCACGCTGGAGGCGCTGGCCGGGGCGTACCTGATGCTGGCGCGGCTGGGGGAGCACCGGCCCCTCCAATGGCGCGCCGACCGGCCCGCGCCGGAGGGGGAGCGGCTGCTCTCCAGGGGCACGGCGCTGGCGCTCTACGCGATGCTCGATCAGCCGCTGCCCGCCGAGCTGGACCGCAACCTGGTGGGCACGGGCGCGGCACCCACCCGGGTTTGCTGGAAGACGGGCACCTCCACGGGCTTCCATGACGCGTGGGCGGTGCTCTTCAACCGCCACTATCTCGTGGCCGTGTGGATGGGCAACAACTCCGGCAGGGCGTCGCGGCGGCTCATCGGGTCGCAGGCGGCGCTGCCGCTGGCGGCGGAGATTTTCCGGGGGCTGCCCGCGAAGACCGGCCCGGCCTGGCCCGATCCGGCGGGGGAAACGCACGAGGTGGAGGTGTGCGCGCTGACCGGGCTGCCCGCCGACGCGGCATGCCCGGCGAAGTCGGCGGTGACCCTGCCGAAGAGCCTCTACCTGCACCGGCGCTGTTCGGTGCACCAGCCCGGCCCGGAGGGCGGCGTGGGCGAGTTCTGGCCGGGCTCGCCGAGACGGTGGGACCTGGCCGCCGTGCCGTGCGGCACGGCGCTCACCACCGCGCCGGACCCCGGCGCGGCGCAGGAGGCGCGCACGGTGCTGGCCATCACCTCGCCGCCGGACAACGCGGAATATGTTTTGACGGGCGCGCCTGCGGGCGACCGCATTCCCCTGTCCGCCGCGCTGAACGGGTCCGCGCAGGCGCATTGGTACCTGGACGGGAAGTTTGCGGGCACGGCGGGCGCGGACGCGCCGCTGTTCATCACGCTGACGGCGGGGGAGCACCGCGCCACCTGCATGGACGCGAAGGGGAACACGGCGTCGGCGCGGTTCCGGGTGGTGACGCCCTGAGGGGGGTGTCCATGTGCAAAGGACAATCATGATAGGGCATTATTTCCGCCCGGTGACACTCTGATCTGAAAGGAGCATGAGATGGGCGCGAAGGACGCGAAGGTGAAGGTTGGGCTTTTCGGCATCGGGCTGGACACGTACTGGCCGCAGTTTGCGGGGCTGCTGGAAAAACTGGAAGGCTACCAGGCGGGCATTCATGAGCGCCTCTCCGGTTTCGGCGTGGAGGTGGTGGACGCGGGGATGGTGGACTCGGTGGAGAAGGCGCGCGCGGCGGCGGAACGCTTCAAAACCTCGGATGTGGAAATCATCTTCCTCTACATTTCCACCTACGCCCTCAGCTCCACCGTGCTGCCGGTGGTGCAGCAGGCCAAGGTGCCGGTGGTGGTGCTGAACCTCCAGCCGGTGCGGCAGCTCGACTATGCCGCCTTCAACAGCCTGGGCGACCGGGGCCTCATGACCGGGGAGTGGCTGGGCAACTGCCAGAGCTGCTCCGCGCCGGAAATCGCGTGCGTGTTCAACCGCGCGGGCATTGACTACCATCTGGTGACGGGCACGCTGGACGACGGGGAGACCTGGGCGGAACTGCGGGACTGGGTGGACGCGGCGCGGACGGCGAAGGGGATGCGGGAGAACCGGGTGGGCATCCTGGGCCATTACTACTGCGGCATGCTGGACGTGTACAGCGACATGACCCAGCAGGCGGCGGTGTTCGGCTACCATTTCGAGCTGCTGGAGATGTGCGAGCTGCACCACCTGCGGGAGGAGTGCGCGGAAGCCGAGGTGGACGCGAAGCTCGCCCAGTTCCGGGGGGAGTTCGACGTGTCGCCGGAATGCGGGGAGGCGGAGCTGCGCCGGGCGGCGCGCACCTCCGTCGCGCTGGACAAGCTGGCGGCGGCGCACCGGCTTGGGTCGATGGCGTACTACTACGAGGGCCAGCCCGGCAACGACTATGAAAATATTGTCACCTCGGTGATCGCGGGCAACTCGCTGCTCACGGCGCACGGCGTGCCCGTGGCCGGGGAGTGCGAGATCAAGAACGTGCAGGCCATGAAGATCATGGACCTTTTCGGTGCGGGCGGCTCCTTCTCCGAGCCGTACCTGATGGACTTTGAGGACGACGTGATCCTGCTGGGCCATGACGGGCCGGGCCACATGGCCATCGCGGAGGGGCGGGTGCGGCTGGTGCCGCTGCCGGTGTACCACGGCAAGCCGGGCAGGGGCCTGTCCATACAGATGACGGTGAAGAACGGGCCGGTGACCCTGCTGTCGGTGGTGCAGGACGGGGCGGGCAAAGTGAAACTGCTCACGGCGGAGGGCGCGTCGGTGCCGGGGCCGATCCTGGAAATCGGCAACACGAACAGCCGTTACCGCTTCCCCGGCGGCGCGAAGAACTTCTTCAACGCCTGGTGCAAGGCGGGACCGGCGCACCACATGGCCATCGGCGTGGGCCATATCGCCGGGAAGATTGAAAAACTGGCGGCGGTATTGGGGATTGAGTGCGTGCGGGTGTGCTGAGGCGGCGGACGCGGGCGAAGCGGGCGCGGAGAATGAATGGGGGCGCCGGAAGAAAACTTATGGGGTATACTTCCAAAGGAGCATGAATCCCCATCCCATCGGGCGCCGCGCGGGGTGGATGGGAAGGATTCCGCTGGACAAACGGAGGAGGCGAGCCGGTGGACCCAACTGACGATACTTACGAGCGCATGTCCAAAGAACTGGAGGAGGCCCGCAGGGCCCTTGGCGAGGCCGAGCGGCACTACCGGCTGATTGCGGAAAACACGCAGGACTTCATCTGGACCGTGGATTTGGGGACGGGCCGGTACACTTATGTGAGTCCGGCGGTGACGGCGCTGCGCGGTCTGACGCCCGAAGAGGCGCTCCGGGAGCCGTTTGAGCGCTCCTTCAACCCGGATTCCTGCCACCGGATAAAAGAGCGTGTCAGGCGGGCGCTGGAACGTCTTTCCGAAGGGGGCGGCGAAAGCGTTCCCGTGTGCAGGGAGGTTTTCGCGCAGCCCTTCCGGGACGGGAATGAGAAGCTGGTGGAGACGGTGCTCACCCTGGTTTCCGGCCCCGGCGGTGTTCGCGGGCTTCTCGGCGTGTCCAGGGATGTGGGCGCGCGCATTGAGGCGGAAAACCTGCTCAGGGAAAACGAGGAGCGCTTTCGCGGCATGGTGGAAATGGTGCCGTTTCCGCTGATTCTCACGACGATGCGGGACCACTTGATCACCTACATCAACCGGCGCGCCTGCGAGACGCTCGGTGTTGAGCCGAGAAGCGTGATTGGCATGCAGACTGTCTCCTTCTACGCGAACCCGGAGGACAGGGCCTCGGTGATCAAGGAGCTTGAGGAAAAGGGGGCGGTCCTTGAACGGGAGGCGTTGATGAAAACCTCCTCGGGCGAAACCTTCTGGGCGCTGTTGTCGGCCAGGCTGATCCCCTACTGGGGGGATCAGATGGTGCTGCTGGTGATGAACGACATCACCGAGCGAAAGGCGCTGGAGGGGGATCTGCGCCGCCTGGCGAACACCGACATGCTCACCGGCATCGCCAACCGCCGCAGTTTCATGGAAAGTTTGCGGCGGGAAATAATGCGCGCCCGCCGCTACGGACGGCCCTTGTCCCTGCTCATGCTGGACGTGGACCATTTCAAGCGCATCAACGACACGCACGGGCACCCCTGCGGCGACGAGGTGCTGAAAAAACTGGCGGTCACGGTGCGGGAAACCCTGCGCGACAGCGACCTGTTTGGGCGGATTGGCGGGGAGGAGTTCGCCGTCGCTTTGCCGGAGACCCCGCTGGCGGGGGCGCTGCAAAACGCGGAACGCGTCCGCGCGGAGGTCGGGCGGGCCGTGGTCAGCTTCGGGGGGCGGGAGATCCGGTTCGCTGTCAGCATTGGCGCGGCCGCGCTGGCGGACGGCGGGGAGGATATGGAGGGGCTGTTTTCCCGGGTTGACGCGGCGCTTTACCGGGCCAAGGAGGGCGGAAGAAACCGGGTCTGCGCGGGCTAGGCGCGGCGCATTTCGGGGCGTTCGAGGATGTCGAGCACGCCCTCGATGTCGCGGTGCGGGGAGACGTAGTCCGACACGTCCTTGATCGCCTGGACGGCATTGGCGGGGCAGGCGAAAAAGCCGACGGACTCGCGGAGCGACATGTCGCCCATGGTGTCGCCGATGCCCGCCGCCCCGGCGGGGTCAACGCCCAGCTCGTCGAGAAGCAGCCGGATGGCGGCCCCCTTGGTGACCCCGGCAAGGTCAATGTTGAGGTAGTAGTGGGAGGGCGTGATGATCACCTCCAGGCCGGGCAGGGTGGCGGCATGGGCGCGCACCAGTTCCGCCACCTCGGTGAAGCAGGCGGGCTGTTCGCAGTAGAGCGACATCTGCGCCTCCTTGCCGAACTGGTAGACCAGGCCGGGGAAGGCGGGCATGATCTCCGTGGTGATGTGATCCCGCAGCGCGTGGAGCCCCCGTATCTTTTCCGGGGTGATGGCCGGGGTGAACCGGGACCGGTTGTCGGAGAGGGAGTAGAGCACCGCGCCGCTCTCGCAGATGGCGGGGAAGCGGATGTCGAGCACCTTCATGAGCGCTTCCACATAGGGCTGGGGGCGGCCCGTGCACAGGGTCATGGGCGCGAGGTCGCCGCGCCCCTCCGACGCGGCATGGGACAGCGCCGCAAACCGCGAGAAGGCGGGCCAGTCCCACGCGCGGGACTCCTCCGGCGAAATGCAGCCGTCAATGTCGGAAATGATGAGTTTTACGGCCATGGCGCGGCTCCCTGAAACAAAAATGGCGCCCCGAACAAGAATCGAACTTGTGTCTAACGCTTAGGAGGCGTTCGTTCTATCCACTGAACTATCGGGGCGTGCAAAAGACAGGGCAATAAGATACGCGATAAGCGGGGCCGGGGGCAAATGCGGCGCGGGAATGACCCCGCGCGGCCCGGGCCAAATCCCTTAAATTTGACTAAAAAGCCCCCCCCCGCCTACCATCCTGTCTTTAACTGAACCCAACCCGGCAACACCATGGAGCCCCGGTCATACCATGAAAATCATCGTCACCCGTGTCATCCCCAATCGCGGCATTGAAATGCTCCAAAACGCCTTCGGCGCCGAATCGGTGCTTGTCACCCCCCAGGACGGCCCCATCCCCCGCGCCGAACTGCTGGCGGTGGCCGCGGGCGCGGACGCGCTCCTGCCCATGCTCACCGAGCGCATTGACGGCGAACTCCTCGACGCGGCGGGGCCGCAACTGAAAATCGTGGCGAACAACGCCGTGGGCTATGACAACATCGACGTGCCCGCCGCCCGCGCGCGCGGCGTCATCGTCACCAACACGCCCGGCGTGCTCACCGAAACCACCGCCGACCTCGCCTGGACCCTGCTCATGGCAGCCGCCCGACGCGTGGGCGAGGGCGAACGCTTCCTCCGCGCGGGACGGTGGACCTGCTGGTCCCCCATGATGCTCCTCGGCGTCGACATCCACGGGGCCACCCTTGGCATATACGGCATGGGACGCATCGGCCGCGCCCTGGCCCGCCGCGCGCGTGGCTTCGGCATGCGCGTCCTCTACTGCGACCAGACTCCGCTGGATGCGGAGGAGGAGGGGGAGCTGAACACAACCCGCGTGGACATGGACACCCTCCTCCGCGAGTCCGATTTCATCTCCGTCCACTGCCCCCTCACCCCCGAAACCCGCCACGCCTTCGGCGCTGCCGAGTTTGAAAAAATGAAGCCCTCCGCCGTGTTCGTCAACACATCACGCGGGCCCGTCGTGGACGAGGCCGCCCTCGCCGACGCCCTCAAGGCCCGGAGCATCTTCGCGGCGGGCATAGACGTCTTCGAAAAGGAACCCGAAGTCCATCCCGCCCTGCTCGAATGCGAAAACGCCGTGCTCATCCCCCATCTCGGCAGCGCCTCCGTCGAAACCCGCTCCCGCATGGCCGCCATCGCCGCCGCGAACATCATCGCCTGCCTCCGCGGCGAAACCCCGCCCAACCCCGTGTACTGAAAAAAACACCGCCTGCGCGGAGGGCCGCGGAATCACACTCTCAGGTCCTCCGCGCACCCTGCGGACACTCCCTCTCCCCTCTCCCCTCTTCCGTCCACCTCCGTCCACCTCCGTCCACCCCTGCCCCCCTGTCCATATCGTCCCTTCCCCCAATCCCTCTCGTGCCTCCTCCCCCTTCCGTCCCTCTCTTCCCAATCTGCATCCCTCTGCGCAATCTGCGGATACTCCCCCCTACTCCGCCTTCTTCACCAAATGCCAGTACGACACCGTCGTCTGCGCGTGCGCCGTCTGCTCCGCGATGGGCCGCAGCACCACCCTGCACAGGTCCGGGAAGGCCTCGTGCTTATAGTCCACGGACCAGTGCATCCCCGGCACGGCCAGGGGCCGCACCACGCCGTCCTGCGACGCCTCCGGCCCCGCCTCCGCCTTGTCCAGCGTGTCCGGCAGCAGCAGCGTGTTCAGGGCGAAAGGCTCACCGTGGAACATCGGGT
>JBHEKP010000123.1:0-5935 GCA_041859375.1 Candidatus Hydrogenedentales bacterium
ATCAAAGATCCCCGTGTCCAACGCCGACAACAACGCCTGCGCCTCGGCAAAGGTGACACCCCCATTGTCATCGATGTCAGCACTGCCGAAGTTGCTCAGCAAACGCCGCGCGGCCTCATCGGCTGTGAGAAGGACAGGTTCGCCTTCGGACTCACCCTCAAGCAGCGGCTCACCCTCCGGTTCACCCTCTAATTGGGGTTCACCCTCGGACTCACCCTCAAGCTGCGGCTCACCCTCCGATTCACCTTCCAGTTGGGGTTCGCCTTCCGATTCGCCCTCAAGCTGCGGCTCGCCTTCCGATTCACCTTCCAGTTGGGGTTCACCCTCCGATTCACCTTCCAGTTCACCTTCGCCTTCCCCTGCGGGAACGAGTTCGTAGGCACCCATGTCCACCCCGGCACCCTGAGGCCGAAGGCCCCCCGACAAATCCACAGCGGGGATTAACACCTCCTCCCATGCGGAGGCCCCCATATCCACACAGGGAGAAGACGGAAGCAGTGTGTAATCATCCACATTCGCATTGGCAAAAAGCGGATCCGCCGCGATGTTGCCCGCACCCGCCACAGGCACGGAAAGACAAGAATGGAAAATGCCCACCGCTTCGTCATCCGCCAGATAATCATTCAGAGAATTACCCTGAAACACTGAATTAAGCACCATTCCTGAATAATTATAAACACCCCCCACCATATAACCCATATTGCCAACAAAGGTACAGTTCACCACATGTCCGCCTTTTTCCACAAACATGCCGCCGACATTAGAATTCTGTTCCCAACCGTTTCGGACAAAGAGGCAATTCACCGCATCCCCCCCATAGGCCCCGCCACCCGAACTCGCTAAATTCTCCATGAAAACACATTGTTCGGCCACTCCCATAGCCATGCCTCCACCAAAGCCTAATTCTGAGGAATTGGCCATAAACAGGCATGCCCGGGCGGTTCCCCCATACATGCCGGAACCATACATGTATGCCATATTGCCTCTAAATTCACAGTCAACCGCGACGCCCTCATACATGCCGCCGCCATCACCACTTGGTGCCTGATTGGACATGAAGACACAGTTTACCGCCGTGCCCCGACTCATACCTCCGCCATTTTTGGCCATGTTCCCCACGAAAACGCAGTTTTCGGCGGCTCCAAAATGCATGCCGCCACCTTGATAATAGTAGCCGCTATTCCCATTTCTCAGTGTGAACCCGTTTACACTGCCGTCCACCGTGGCCAAGACACACCGACGAGCCATGGCACCATCAATAATGGTCGCATTGTCCTTCCAATCTCGTTGCTCCCTGGAGGTCTCGGTGCCGTTGAACCCCCCGTACATGGTCGTGCCCGGCAACAACCACACCACTTGGAAAAACTTGTCTGAGGTGTAGGTGCCTTTTGCCACCCACATTTCCAGCCCATATCCGGCATGGGCGGCGGCCTCCTGAAGCGTTGGAAAGGCCGTTTCCCAGGTAAGGCCGTCAGGCGCGGCGGCGGTTGATGCGCAGTTCACACGAATCGCGTCCGGAGGCTGAATGACATCACCGTCATCCTGAGGGATGTATTCATAGGCACCCACATCCACGCCCGCTCCCTGGGGTCGTGACCGGCCCAGAATGTCCAAAACAGGCGCTCTATCGGCAGTGCCCGCGTCCACGCAGGGGGAGTCTGAACGCAGCCGAAAATCCCCCGCCCACGGGTTGAGAAAGCCTGGGTCCGTAAAAATGTTTCCCCCGGGATTGCCTGCGTCGGGAAGCAAAAATTCAGTCTTATCGGACAGTTGTGTGTGCTCTGATGTGTTTTGCCAGAAAATACAATTTATCGCCTCGAACTTTTCGCCAATATATGCTGACTCGGCATGGTTTCCAACAATAGTGCAATTAACAAGACTCCCGCCGTCGATGTACGCAAGGGCGCTATTTCCGGTGATGACACAGTTCACGGCATCAACATGCAACAGACCGGAACCGGCATGCTGGCTGACAACGCAATTGACGGCGGTGCCGAAGCTAATTCCGGCGCAATCTTTGCCGTCCGGCGTCCATCCGTTCCGAATGAAAAAACCATCGATAACATTAGAAATATTTGACCCGACACAACGGCGGGCATGCCCACCATCTATGATGGCGGGGTTGGCGGTCCAGTCACGCTGGTCGCGGGAGATCTCTCCGCCGGCAAATCCCCCGTAAAGGGCCACACCGGCCTTTTCACCCATCAAAACCACCGGATTGTCTCCGGCACCGGTGTAAACACCCCGGGCAACCCAGAGTTCATCCTCGGAATTTGCCGCGGCCACAGCGGCCTGAATATCCGCGAAGGCGTTCTCCCATGACAACCCGTCCGGAGACGCCGATGCGGAGGAAAGGTCAACCCGCAGCACGCGGGGCGGTGATATGCCCTCATCATCCTGGGGCATATGCTCACAGGCCCCCATGTCCACGCCCGTTCCCAGGGGCCGCGCGCGGCCCATAATGTCCAAAGCGGGCGCACCAATGGAATCCCCCGTGTCCACACAGGGAGAGTCGGAACGCAGCCGGTAATCACCCGCGCGCATGTTCACAAAACCCGGATTTCCGAAAATATTGCCTGTTCCCTCGGTGTGTTTGGACAGGCAGGAATAGGTCACCATGCTGTGGAGCGCATCATAACCGCCGTTGCCCCATATGACGCAGTTCTTTGCCGTACAGTAAGCCAGGGCGGATGTCCGGTTTTCTGTGAAAACACAGTTTACAACCGTCCCCTGCCATACCACCGCCCCGGCACCGCCGGAATTCAGCACAAACACGCAGTTCTCGGCATTTCCCGCATATATGCCCGCGCCTTCACCGGCCGAATGGTTCCGAAGAAACAAACAATTCGCCGCGCGACCCAGGCGCATGCCGCCGCCTTTTGAACCGTTACCGTCTTGAATGGTGAAACCGTCCACAAGGGTCGTGCCGTTGCCCAACACGCAACAACGGGTCTGCTGACCGTCCATGATGGTCCGGTTGGCCGTCCAATCACGCTGACTTCGGGACGACTCGCCGCCGGAAAATCCGCCGTATAATGCCACTCCGGGCTTGTCCACCAGGTTGACCACACATCCGGCTCCGGAGCCCGTGTGGGTGCCCGCGGCCACCCAAATTTCGTCGCCGATATTCGCGGCATCCACAGCGGCCTGAATGACTGGAAAGGCTGTTTCCCAAGTCAAGCCGTCCGGAGACGGGGCATTGGCATCCTGATCCACCCTTAATATTCCGGGGGGCACAATATCCGCGTCATCCATGGGCGCATGCTCACAGGCGCCGATGTCAACCCTTCCTCCCTGGGGACGGGGTCTGCCAAGCATGTCCAAGGCGGGTGCTCTCACGCCGGCGCCGCTGCCATCGGTGCCCGCATTCACACATGGGGAATCTGATCGGATCCGGAAATCACCCGCCGCGGGATTTACAAAACCTGGATTCCCCACGACACAGTCCGTGCCTTTATCCCGCTCATGGGGAACACAGCAATAGAACTGCAATCCATCCACCCATTCCGAGTCGCCGTTCCCCCAGAAAATGCAGTTGAGCGCGTAGCAGTTGTAAACGCCGTCCGCGCTGGCCAGTGAATGGTTGCCGACAATGGTGCAGTTTACAGCCTTTCCACCGTACATGGCTCCGCCATAGCCGTTCTGGACCGCGTTCTCCAAAAAAACGCAGTTGAATGCGATACCAAGACACAGACCGCCGCCGTTGCCCGTGGGCGTGTTGACGGAATTTCGCAGAAACAGGCAATTGAAGGCGGTGCCCTTGTACATGCCCGCACCCGCCTCATGGCTGCCCTGGCGCAGCGTAAAACCGTCAACGACGCTCGTTGTGTCCGCCGTCACACAACGTCTGGAAAGCTGGCCGTCGATAATGGTGGGATTGACCGTCCAGTTTCTCTGGTCACGGGCGGTCTCAACACCCTCAAATCCCCCGTAAAGGGCCACATTGGGCCGTTGCTGAAGCGTCACCACGGAGGGGCCGCCCGAAATGGTGTACACCCCGCCGGCCACCCAAACCTCATCCCCCGCCCCGGCGGCATCCACGGCCGCCTGGATGGCGGAATAGGCCGTTTCCCACGAAAGCCCGTCCGGACCTGATGCGGTGGAGGAGGCATTCACCCGGAGCACCGCGGCGTTGGCTGAAAGCATTGCCGTCAACACAAAAACTGCGGCAAAAGACACCCGGCTAACATGCCCCCGAAAGGAAAGCCCGCCCTGAATCCGGCCCATTTGGCACCTCCCTGTCCTTGCCTGCCGCCCACCAATGCTCACGGCAGTCCCTTTTCCGGCAACAACGCCTTTTGCGGGTTTCGCTAAACACTCACCCGTTAACAGTCTTACTATAGTATGGAACAATTATCCTGTCAACTGAAATCAAACCGCCTCTTTCAACCCACTGATTATCAAGATTTCCAAAATGCCGGGGGAGGCCATCCGCAAGAATTTTCCGTCTTGCCAGGACATGAATCAATGGCGTATTCTCAAAGGTGGCCGCACAACAATGGAGGGCTGTGATCATGCGCCGCTTTTTCCTTCTCGCCACCGCCATCACGCTTGTCTTCTGCGCGTCCGCCTTGGCGGCGGAGCAGGTGACCTCGCCCGACGGAAGCATCCGGGTCAATATTGAAACAGGTAAGCAGCTTTCCTGGTCGCTTTCGGTGGACGGGCGGGAGGTGGTCAAGCCGTCCCCGCTGGCGATGAAAATTTACAAGGGGGACACGCTGGGGAAACGGGCAAAGCTTGTCTCTTCGGAAACCAGGAGCGTGGACGAAACCATCACGCCGGTGGTGGCGGAGAAGCGCGCGGTCATTGCGGACAAGCACAACGAGCTGCGCATGACCTTCAAGGACGGGTTCGCGCTGGCGGTGCGCGCCTATGACGACGGCGTGGCGTGGCGTTTTGAGACCATGCTGGACGGCGAGCTGGTGGTGGAAAACGAGACGGCCGTGTTCGATTTCGCCGGCGACTTCACCACGTTCCACACCGTCGCAAAAGCGTTCCAGCAGTCTTTCGAGTGCAACTACACCGTGGAGCCCCTGTCGAAGTGGAAGCCCGGCCAGATGGCCTTCGCGCCGGTGCTGGTGTCGGCGGAGAACGGACTGAGCCTTTTGCTGACCGAGGCTGACCTGGAATCCTATCCGGGCATGTTCCTCGCCCGCGACAAGGAGGGAGGCGCGCTGAGGGGCGTCTTCGCCCCCTACCCGGCCAGCGAGGCGCCCCTCGGCGACCGGCACATCCGCGTCAAATCGTCGGAGCCGTTCATCGCGAAGACCGCGGGCACGCGCGTCTTCCCGTGGCGCGTCGTGGGCATCGCCCGCCGGGACGCGCAGATCATTGAGAACGACATTGTCTACCGCCTCGCCCCGCCCTGCGCCATCGCGGACACAAGCTGGATCAGGCCCGGCAAGGTGGCCTGGGACTGGTGGAACGCAAACAATCTCTGGGACGTGTCCTTCAAGCCGGGGCTGAACACTGAAACCTACAAGCATTACATTGACTTCGCCGCAGCGAACGGGCTGGAGTACATCATTCTCGACGAGGGCTGGTCGGACACGCGCGACCTGACCAAGCTCAACCCGGAAATCGACCTGCAGGAGTTGCTCCGTTACGGGAAAGAGAAAAACATCGGGCTGGTGCTCTGGTGCGTGTGGTGCACGCTGGACAAGCAGCGCGACGAGGTGCCGCCGCTCTTTGAGCAGTGGGGCGTGAGGGGGGTGAAGGTGGACTTCATGGACCGGGACGACCAGAAGATGGTGGAGTTTTACTCGCGCATGGCCAAAGCCACGGCGGAGCACCGCCTGCTGCTGGATTTCCACGGCGCGTACAAGCCGACGGGGCTGCGCCGGACCTGGCCCAACCTGATCACCCGCGAGGGGGTGAACGGCATGGAGCAGTCCAAGTGGTGCGACAAGAGCGACCCGGAATACTGCGTGACCAT
>JBHEKP010000140.1:0-12272 GCA_041859375.1 Candidatus Hydrogenedentales bacterium
GGGCGATTTGGGTCCTGGCGAGTCGCGTGCGCTTGGTGTTGGCGTTCAGGTGGCCAACGACGCCCCGGACGGGACGCTGCTCCATCTTGGCGCGGCGGCGCGGTGCGCTGAGGGGCACGGGGCGAACGCGTCCGCGCAGGCAATAATAGACACGACGCCGAATATCATAGTATCACCCAATGTTGGATTTTCTGTGAATACTGTTTATGGCAAAGTGCCGCTGTCTGTTGATTTTACAAATGAGTCATCTGATACGTTTACAACGTGGGCATGGGACTTTAATAATGATGGAAATATAGACAGTGTGTCAAAAGAACCAAAACATATATTTATTTACCCAGGAACATACACAGTGACGTTGTTTGCTTCCGGAAATGTGGGTTCCTTCAGTTGTACTAAGAGGTCATTTATTTGGGCCGTTGGCGAGGTGTCTCCTGGGGATTCAGACGGTGACGGTTTGCCGGACATATGGGAAATAGACCATTTTGGTATGCTGGACTGGGGTCCGAACGATGACCCTGACGGCGACGGGGTGAATAATGGAACCGAGTACCAAAACGGCACCCCGCCCGATTTGTTTGTGGGCGACGTTAACAACGACAAGCAAGTGAACCTGTCGGATGCGCTGCTTATCCTCCGCTATTACTACAATGATCCTGCCGTTGTCATGCCCAGTATTGACGCGGCCCATGTGAACGCCGACGGTTTAATTAATTTGAGCGACGCGCTGCTGGTGCTCCGCCGTTACTACAATGAGATTGGACCCCTGGGCAAGCCGCTTGATGAAAAGGCTGAAACAACACTTATGCAAAATCTGGTGGGCACCATTTTGCAGAATGAAAACAACTGAGGGAGAAACAGGAACGATGGTTAACAACAAGAAGTCCACAATGGGGACGCTGGGGCGTCTGGGGGTGGCGGTTGTGGCGTTGCTGGCGCTTTTTCCCTCTTTTGGCGCGCTGGCCGCAACGGGGGACATCACATTGACGGGTGTTCCGGCCACGGTTGCTCCCTCGGGAACGTTCACCGCTGAACTGCGCCTGAACACAGGGACACAGCTGATGGCCTTTTACGATCTTCAGGTGCAGTTTAATTCGGCGGTTCTGAAATTGACCGCAATTCGCGGCGGCGACGCCACCGGTTTCACCAGCAATCCCAAAGTGGATGGATTAACGCCTTTACCCTTTGGAAACAGCGGCGTTGTGAATTTTGGCAAACTTGACACCGAGCTTAACGGACCGGCTGGAAACCTGCTGGTGGCCAGGTTGGATTTTGAGGCGGTGGGAACTGCCAGTCAGCAAAGCACAATTATGCTGACCAAGAGGTCCATGGAAGACATTAATAGTCAAAACATCCCAATGAACGCCTTTTCAGCGATTACCGTCTCAATATCGGGCGGTTCGCCGACGCTTGCGGTGACCCCGGCCAGCCAGAGCGTTCCCAAGACGGCAGGTTCGACATCTTTCAGCATAGCGACAACGGTGGCATGGACGGCCAGTTCCAACCAGACATGTGCGACTGTTTCCAATGGTTCCGGGACGGGCAATGCCACGTTGAACGTGAACTGCACGGCGAACACAGGGGCGCAGCGTACGGCGACCATCACGGTGACGGGTGCGGGCACAACCCCGGGTTCGGTGCAGGTGACTGTGGTCCAGGCTGCGGGTACTACACCAACGCTTGCGGTGACGCCTGCTAGCCGGAGTGTTTCTAAAACAGCCGGATCTACCTCGTTCAGCATAGCGACAACGGTGGCATGGACGGCCAGTTCCAACCAGACATGGGCGACTGTTACTAACGGGTCTGGGACGGGCAACGCCACGTTGAACGTGAACTGCACGGCGAACACAGGGGCGCAGCGCACGGCGACCATCACGGTGACGGGTGCGGGCACAACCCCGGGGTCAGTGCAGGTGACGGTGGTGCAGGCTGCGGATGAACTTATAAATGACTTTTGTCAAAACGCATTGGAAATTGAACCAGAAATTTTACACAATGGAAATAACACTGGGGCAGAAACAGATGTCACCATCCAAGGGCTTAATGACGGCGCGGATGTGTGGCATAAGTTCACCCCTGACCTGGCGGGACAGTACACCATATCATTATGCGGCAGTCAGTTTGACACGACCCTTGGGGTTTTCAGCGGTAGTTGTGGCACGCTGACGGAATTGTCTCATGATGATAACTATTGCGTTCGCGCTTCGTCGCTTTCGCTTTACCTTGAGCAGGGCAGTACCTATTTGATAAGAGTGGCTGGATATGGATCAGCCACAGGTGATTATTCGCTGTTGATTACCTATGATGTTGTTCTGGTTCCGGATCTAATTGGGCTCTCTGAAACGGAGGCCAGAGACTACCTGGAGGAGAGCGGCCTCTTTGTGGGTTCGGTCACAACGCAGTGCGTCGGTACAATTGCCGCTGGCAATGTGATTAGCCAGAATCCGCTTTCGGGGTCAGTGGTCGCGTTGGGTTCTTCTGTTGATTTGCTGGTCTCTTCCGGCCCCTGCCCAATCATGTACCCGTTAATGATCATGACACCACTAAATGGCCAAATTGTTGTGACCCCGTCTCAGGGTCCTGATGGGTACCTTGCAGGCACTCAAGTGACAGTGCAAGCGGTTCCCAATGATGGTTATGTTTTCCGAAGCTGGACCCAAGGACTTTTCGGTTATCCCGGCAACCCCGCATCATTCGTGATGAATGGGGGCATCACCATAGGGGCCGTGTTTGCACAGCAAACAGAAGGCGAACCGGAACCAGAAATCACGGCTGCGGCGCGGGCATTGCATGATTATTTTCAGACCGCCGACAGGAACAATGACGGCAGATTAAGTTATATGGAAGCCAGCCAGCAGGTTCCTGGATTTAGTATTGCCCAGTTTAACTTCTTGGATGTTGACCGTGTGGGTTACCTCACTGAATCGGGACTGGCGGATCTTCTTGGCCTGTCCACCGGGGAGGAGCCGCTGTGCGGTTGTCTTGGTTGTGAGAAATCAGACATGTCCTTGAACGGGATGAAAAAGCATCTGGGCGACCTGTTCCTTGCCGGGCTGGCCATGTCCTGCCTGTTGATGTTTTCTCGCAGAAAAGGGTAGAGCCCCGTCATCAAATGATGGATGGTGTGACATCCCGCCGCCGGAGTGAAAGTGCTTCGGCGGCGGTTTTTCTTTGCGGTGGATTCCATATTCTTGCACGGCGGCGGGGCGGGTGCTTAGACTGGCGCGGCGGCGCGCGAGGCCGCGGGAGATTCCATGCGGGGATTGTTGTTTCATAGGCTGCCGGGATTGACGCCCGCTGTTGCGGTGCTGTTGCCGGTGCTCTGCGCCGTTGCGGCTGGCGCGCGCGCCGGGGAGCCTGACCGGCTGGTGGTGATGACCCAGGCCCTGAGCGCCACGCGGGAGGCGGCGGCGCTGTACCTGCACCAGGTGAATCTGGAAACGGGCCGGGTGTTGCCGGGTGAGGGACTGTTGCCGGGCACGGCCCCCATGGGCTGGTCGGCGGAAACGGCGGCGGTGAACCTTTTGTTCACGGGCACCGGCCCGGCCTTTCCCCCAGTGCGCCCTGACATGGGCTACCCGGACACGGGGGTGTCGGCGGTCCAGTTGTCCCCCTTTAAGATATTCGAAAGCCCCTGCTACCTGTCGCCGCCCGGCTGGCGGGAGCGGCTGCTCGCGGTGTTCCGGCAGGAGCAGGCCGCCCAATATCACATGGTGGTGCTTGGGGAGTATGGCGAATCCGTGCCGGCGGGCAGGGTGCGCCTGCTGGTTTCCTCCCTTGAGGGGGGAGGGGTGTCCCGCGCGCGCCTGCTGCGGGAATGGCCGCTGCCGGGTCCGCCCCTTCAGGGGGTGATGCTCAACCCGCTGCCGGGGCCGGGCGGGCCGCGTCCCAGGGTGGCGGTGTCGTGCGCGCCTCAGGGGGCACCCCCCGTGCTTGCCGTGTGCGGCGACGCGCGCGAGATCACGCGGGTGGCCGCGGACGCATTGCCGGACTGGAATCCGGTCTGCGCCGAGCCCCGGTTGCTGGGTCCGGTTGCCGGGGGGCGTTTCCTGTTGCTTGGTCTTTCGGGCCGCCCGCTGGAGCGGGTGGGCGCGGAGCCCGTCACCCAGGTGTTTTTGCTGGGGGCGGCGACCCTCAAGGCGGCCGCGCCGCCGGTGACCGTGCGCGGGATGGTGGAGGCAGGAAATAGTGTGGCCGCGGCGGGGGATTCCGCATGGCTTGCCTCCCGGATTCCCGGTTCCGACTTTGGTTATGTGACGCGGCTGTGGTGGGTTTCTGCGGGAAATTTGGAAAAGGCCGGGGAGGAGGCGCTCTCCGGCGTGTCGGAGGGCTTTCTCACGGCGCTGGAGCCGAACGGGAGCCGCCTGGCGGTCACCCTGGGAAGGCGGCTGGAGATATGGCCGGACGGCGCGCGCGGGGTGCTGCGCCATGAGTTTGAATTTCCCGTGCAGATGCTGTCCTGGAACGGGGCGGGCTTGTTTGCCGGGGAGGCGGGCAGGCTGCACCAGATGGACGGGCTGGGCCTTCAACCGGCGCGCACCCTGCAAATGCAGGGCGGCTGGGTGCGGGCCGTTTTTCCGCTGCCCGCCGGGGTGCCGCACCAATCGGACGACGACGGCGACGGTGTGTCCGGGTCGGAGGAGCGCGCGCTGGGAACCAGCCCGGAGAATCCGGACAGTGACGGCGATGGCATGCATGACGGGGTGGATACGGAACCCGCCCGGATCTCCCCCCGGCTTTCCGTTCCGTCGGCGGTGCTGTTGCGCGGCGAGTCGGCGGGACGGGAATTGCGCGCGCTGATGGTTGACACGGGAGGCACCGCCGGGGCGCGCTGGCGGGTGGAGTATGACCGGCAAAGGATGCCGTGGCTGGTGGCCCATCCCCCCGCCGGTCAGGGCGGGGGATGGGTTTATCTTGGGATTGATCCGGCGCGGTACGCGCCCGAAACCCGGTCGGACGGTGTGCTCAAGGTTGTGCTGGAGGCCGACGGGCGGGACGGACAGGCGCTGGAACGGGAGGTTTTGGTGCGTGTGGTTGCGGACAATGCGGCACCACCGTCCATTCTTTGGCTCTTGCCGGGGGGGTACGGGGTCTCCCCGCGGGGCGCGGGCGTATACGCCGGCCTGGCGGACATGCTTGCGGGCGCGCCGTTCCACTTTTCACACACCGTGGGCGCCGCGCCTTTTGGGGGGTCCCTTGGCCCTTATCCCGTGGTGGTGGTGGATGCGTCGCTGCTCGTGCGCGGGGCGGTTGCGCGGTTGGCGCTGGCGGATTATGTCGCGCGGGGCGGGGGACTGTTGGTTGCGGGCGGTGACGGCGGCGACGCGGCGCAGTTGGAGCCATGGATTGGCGTGTTTGGAATCGGGGTGGTTCCCGGGGCGTTTTCCCCTTCCCCGGAAGACGCAACCAGGGCGGGCGGGCCGTTGCGGCACTGGAACAGTTTCCGCCTGCGCGCCCCCTTCGGGCTTTCAGCCGGGGATGGCGGGGGCGGCGCGGCTCTGGAACTGTTCCGCGTGCCGGAGAGGGGGGCGGCGGCGGTGTTCCTCGCCAAACCGTATGGTTACGGGCGGGTGGCCGTGCTCGCGGACGCTTCCCCCCTGCGCGACATTGACAAGGGCGGTGAAACCCGGCAGTTTTGCGGGGATTTGTTCCGGTGGCTGGCCCGCGCCGGCATCGAGGCGCTGGACATGGACCGGGACGGTCTGGAGGATCGGATTGAGGACAAAAACAACAACGGGGTCCGCGACCCCGGAGAAACGGACTGGCTTCGGCCCGACACCGACGGGGACGGCGTGGCCGACGGTCTGGAGGATCGCAGCCTGAACGGCATGGTGGAGCCCGGCGAGAGCGACCCGAGAAACCCGGATTCGGACGGGGACGGGGTGCTGGACGGCGCGGACCCGCTGCCGGTCCCCCGCTTTGACGCGCCCCATGTGGATTCCGTGCAGCCGGACACGGGCCCCGCCGAGGGGGGGGATCTGTGTGTTGTTTCCGGCCGCGGCTTTCAGCCCGGTGTCACGGTCTGGTTCGGGGATCGCCAGGCCGTGCTGGCCGGACCGGCACAGGACAGGCTGATCATGGTGCAGGTGCCCGAATTTTCCGGGGACGCGGGCGGGGAGGTGGCGGTGCGGGTGGCCTTTCCGGACGGCAGCGGGGAGGGCAGCCTGCCCGGTGGATACAAATACACCCTGCGGGGCACGGTGTCGCTGCGGCTGGATGATGCGGAAAGACGGGAAAGCCGGGAGGCCGGGGCTGGAGGCACCCTCACCCTGACGGCGCGGGTGCCCGAAGGGCGCGGGGAGGTGGAATTGACGGCGGTGTTGCCCGCGCCGCCGCCGGGGGTGGTGTTCAACGGGGTTGACCCCGCGCCGGGGGCGCAGTTGCGGAAGGAGCCGGACGGTTCCCTGACTTTTTCAGTGAGGATTGGGGGGGTGGAAGGGACGCCCGCGCAAGTCGCGCGTATTGAATGGCTTGCGGGGGAAGGCATGCCTTCCGGGGAGGCTTTCGCGTTTCCAGCCCCGCAGGGGCATGCCGTCCGGGCGGGCGGGGGGCGGTTGCTTGTGTCCGGCGAGGGCGTTGTAATCCGGTGACGACCGGCGCGGGGTTTCCTTTTTTTTGCGGGATCATGTACCCTGTTGTGCAAAAGGAGAATCCCATGAGCAAGCAGTTTTGTTTCGTGTCCGCCGTTGTCCTTCTGGCCATTGCCGCCATGTTCCCCGTCCTTGCGGAGGAGCCCCTGGCGCTTGAATCGTCCTATGCCGGGGTGGACACGCCGTGGCTGCGGGGCAACCTGCACACCCACACCACCAACAGCGACGGGAAACGCGCGCCCCAGGACGTGGTGGACGCCTACGCCGCGCTGGGTTACGACTTTTTGATGATCAGCGACCACGACATGATCACCGACGTGTCAAAACTGGACCCGAAGGGGATGACCCTTGTGTCTGGCAACGAAATATCCGCCAAGGGGCCGCATATTCTCCATGTGGGCGCATCCGCGCGGGTGAATCCCGAGCCGGACCGCCAGCAGGTGCTGGACGGGGTGGGAAAAGCCGGCGGCTTTGCCATCATGAACCACCCCAACTGGGGGGCCACTTTCAACCACTGTGATTACGGCATCCTGGAAAAACTCAACGGCTACACCGGCATGGAAATTTACAACGGGGTGATAGTCTGGCTGGAAGGCGCCCCGGAGGCGACGGACAAGTGGGACCGCCTGCTGGGCGCGGGAAAGCGGGTGTGGGGGTTCGCCACCGATGACAGCCACGCGGACGAGCACCGGGGCATGGGATGGGTCATGGTGCAGTCCGCCTCAAAAAAGGCGGAGGACATTGTTGAGGCCATGCGCAACGGACGGTTTTACGCCAGCACGGGGGTGTTCCTGGACGGGATTGGCGTGTCCGGCGACACCGTCACCGTGCGCGCCCGGGAATCGGTGCGCTTCGTGGTCTATGCCGACCGGGGGAAAGTGCTCCATTTCTCCGACGGGAAAGAGCTGAGCTACAAGGTGGCCCCTGCGGACAAGCAGACCTACGTGCGGGTGGAATGCTGCGGGGCCGGCGAGGCAAAGGCCTGGACCCAGCCCTTCTTTATCAAAAAATAAGCCCCGTTTTGAGAATGTCCCTTTCCCGGCCGGTGTTACACCATCAGCCACAAAAGGAGCAAAACCATGGCCACTTTGAGAATTTTTTACGGAAGCACCACCGGGAACACGGAAGACGCGGCCAGATTCATCGCCCAGGTGCTTGGGGACAAGGTTGAATGCATCAAGGACATCTCCAAGGCCGCCCCTGAGGATCTGTCCGGGGCCGGAGCGCTGATTCTAGGGACTTCCACCTGGGACGACGGCCAGTTGCAGCAGGACTGGGAGACCTTCTTCCCGAAACTGGACGGGATTGATCTGTCCGGGAAAAAAGTGGCCCTTTTCGGGCTTGGCAACGCCCAGGGCTTCTCCGGACAGTTCGTGAACGCCCTTGGAAAACTGCACCGCAAGGTGCTGGAGCGGGGCGGCGAGGTGGTGGGGCTGTGGCCGGTGGAGGGCTACACCTTCAGGGAATCCGAGGCGGTGGTGGGGGACAAGTTTTGCGGCCTCGTGCTGGACAACGAAAACGAGCAGGAAAAAACCCGCGACCGCATCATGGGCTGGCTGGAGCAGATAAAGGCCGAAATCGGGTTGTGAGGGCGCACCGTCAAGGGAAGAGCAACGAATGATGGGCATGACCATCAGAAACAGGCCCATGCCGTTGCTGATGGGCGCAAGGTTTGGGGACTGTCAGGGGCCGCCCATGCGGACGGCGGCGTTCATGGCCGGGCCCGAACACCCCTACAACAGTGGTTTCATCTGGAACCCATTGTTTTCAAGGGCGGTGAAATGCATGTCTTCTTGCAGGATTCACGGGATCCGGTTGTCTTCGACAAGTTAACAGGAGCCACGCTGAAAGGAATTCGTTTGATGCCGGCCGTTGCCGCCCGAAGCGTGCTTGCCGTCTCACTCACGGCCATTCTTGCATTTCATGCGTCCGCAGAAAACGTGCCGATCAAGAATGATTATTATTCGTTGACGCTCCGGGATGATCTTAGTGTTTGCGTGCAAAGTAAATCGGGCGGGAAATTTGAGTGTTCCCCCGCCTTTACCATTATTGCCACGGACGCAGATCCGGAACTCAAAAACAGGCCCGCGGGAATTGAACATGTCAACTATAACGTGGCCAGTTGGAAGGTTGATCCCGCGCGTTTGCGGCAGGACAAGGCGCTGAAGCCGGTCAACATTGGAGAGGGCCTGGCTGGTGACGGGTTTGACGAGGCGGTATTAAGGGGCGCCACGGAAGGCCGGACAGCGGACTTGTTTTCTGCGGGCAATACGGTGGTTGTGACGGCAAGCAAGGCCAAACTCAACGGAGCTTCCATCCAGTTCAGCTTCGATAAGAATCTGCCGTTCGATTTAAGCGCCGCCTTGACCCTCAGCCGTGATGCGCGGGAACCGGTGCTGGAATTTTGTTTTACACCAAGGAAAAGCGCCTATTACTCGGTGGGGTATACGGGAATGCCCGCCCGTGAACCGGGAGCATGGGAGGAAATCTGGCAGCCGTTAATCTGGCAGGAAAAGCGGTTCCCCGACAAGTCCTATATGACACTGGCCTACCTGTGCACGGTACCGGCCGCCATGGTGCGCGCAAATGGGCAATGTGCGGCCCTGGTGGCCGACCCGCGGGAGCTGCCCTTTGAGCCGCTTCCTGTCATGGATAATTCCCGTTTTGGGGTGGCCGTGCGCAATGCCGGGGGCCAGGCGCAGCCCATGATTTTTGCGCCGGCCCTGGGCGGGCAGGGATCACTGATGAATGCCGGGGCAACGTTTAATTTCAAGATGCGGCTGGTTTCAACACAGGGCCATTGCAGCGACGCCTACGAGGAGGTCGCCCGCGGCGTGTATGGATTTGCTGATTACCGCCGCAATGACATCGCCTCGCTGAATGACACCCTGGACAACATGCTTGATTACGGCATGGGCGGGTACAGCCAATTTATAGAAGAGCTGAAAGGATGTTCCTATTCCACTGACGTCCCCGGCGCCGTAAAAAATGTGTCCTCCCTGAACCCGTTGGAAATGGCGCTGGTCACGGACAACCCGGACATCTATCAACATCGCGCCTATCCCTTGATGGAGTATATGTTGTCGCGCGGGAAGTTTCTGTTCTGCCTGAATCCGAGGCAGAAGACACAATCCCCCTCCCGTGACCTGAAGGGTCCCTGCGCGCCACTGACCGAATTAACATCGCTCTATGATGTCTTCCAAAAATCGAATCCTGTTTTCCGGGACCTGGCCGAGAAGATGTATGGCACGGACAGGACCTTGAACCTCGACGTCGTGGAAAAAGGGAGCTCCTGGAAAAATGCTTTGGCCCTGTATAAAGCCACCGGGGAAAAGGCATGCCTGAAAAAGGCCATGGCCGGAGCCGATGCCTATATCAACAGGCGCATCGACCACCTTCAGACTGACTTCAACGATCCTGATGCGGGCGGCCTGTTTTTCTGGACCGGCTATGCGCCCAAATGGATTGATTTGCTGGAACTGTACGAGCAAAGCGGCAAACGGCGTTATCTGGAGGCCGCCCAAGCCGGCGCCAGGCAATATGCCATGTTTGTGTTCATGTGCCCGTCCATTCCAAACCAGAACATCCTGGTGAACAAAGGCGGCAAGGCGCCGATGTATTGGTACCTCAAGGGCAAGGGGCACAAACAAATGTGCTGCCCTGAAGAGGAAGCGCCGGCCTGGCGCCTGTCCGAGGTGGGGCTGACCTCGGAATCCTCCGGCACCTGTGGGGGCCACCGCGCCATCTTCATGGCAAATTACGCCCCCTGGATGCTTCGGCTGGGGTATTATGCCAACGACGCCTTCCTGAAAGACATTGCGCGGTCCGCCGTGGTTGGGCGCTACCGGAATTTTCCCGGATACCATATCAACACCGCGCGCACGACGGTCTATGAGAAAGCGGACTATCCGCTTCGGAAACACAATGAACTCAGCGCGAATTCGTTCCACTACAACCATATCTTCCCCATGATGTCGCTGCTCTTTGATTACCTGGTCACGGATGTGTTTGTCCGTTCCGATGGACAGATATCGTTTCCCGGCCAGTTCATCGAGGGTTATGCCTACCTGCAGAACAAGTTTTACGGGCATAAGGCCGGTGAATGGTATGGGAAAAATGATGTCCATCTCTGGATGCCCAGGGGGGTGTTGGCGTGCGACAATGTCGAATTGAACTATTTGACGGCACGGGGCGGAGAAAAACTCTTCATTGCATTCACCAACCAGTCCAATGAGGAGGCGACCGCAACGGTGGCCTTGAACAAGGCATTGATTGGCGGGATTGCCGGGGAAAAAAAACAGGCGAAAATAAGGCGGCAAAACGGGGCGCGGGAATGTTTGCCTGTTGATGACGGGGTCTTCAGGGTCTCTGTAAAGGCACGGGGGATTACAGCGGTTGAAATCGGGGATGTTGAAATCATCCCCGCATTCCAGTCCCGCATCCTTGGGCGGACAAGCGCCGCTCGCTGGTCGCCGGATTACCTCGAACTGCCCTTCGGCGGCGCCCGCGCGATGGTTCTTCCCGGTGTTGAAAAGGACAATGCATACATCTATCTGCAATCTGATGACACCGAATTCCGCGAAATAACGCTGCATTGCGGACAAGGCGGCCCATGGGGCGCGATTCATGATGCCGCGTTCCCGTATGAATTTACCGTGCCCCTTGACAGCGCCGCCGCGGAATTCCGGTTCTATTTGGAAGGTGTTTCCGTCGATGGAAAAACGGTGCGTTCAACAGAAGCGGTGTTGTGTCATGCGGAACAATAGAACGCTGTCCGCCGTCCTGCTTTTGGCGCACTTTGCCGTTAACGCGCTGGCCGACAGTTGCCCTGACATCAGCTCGGTGCCTGCGGACTTGACGGTTCCCCCCATGGAAACCGGCCCTCCCCGGGCGGGGGTGCGTGTCGTGGTCACACCGCCCGAGTATATGGGCATGTCGGTGCATCATGTGTTGTATCTTCCGGTCAACTGGCGGCCCGGTGAAAAACACCCGGTGCTGGTCGAATACGCCGGCAATGGAAACTATCGCAACAAGTACGGAGATGTCAGCACCGGGGAGGTTGAAGGCAGCAAACTGGGGTATGGAATTTCCGGAGGGCGCGATTACATCTGGCTGTGCCTGCCGTATGTCAGCGCGGACGGCGCCAGGAACCAGACCGTTTGGTGGGGCGATGTCAACGCCACGGTTGCCTATGCCAAGCGCGAAGTGGCCCGGACATGCGAGCAATGGGGCGGCGATCCCGGCAGAGTTGTGCTGTGCGGCTTTAGCCGCGGCGCCATTGCCTGCGGGTATATCGGTCTTCATGATGATGAGATTGCCGCCCTCTGGAGAGCCTTTATCCCATACAGCCATTACGACGGCGTGCGTGAATGGCCGTATCCCGGCTCCGATAAAGCCGCCGCCCAAAAACGGCTCCAGAGGCTTGCCGGTCGCCCCAGTTTCATCATTGATGAAAGCGGGAGCTTGGCGCAAACGCGCGCCTATGTCGAGTCCACGGGGTCGGGCGCTCCCTTCACCTACGCCGTGCTTCCGTTCCGTAACCATAATGACGCCTGGGCGCTTCGTAATATACC
Source organism: Candidatus Hydrogenedentales bacterium (assembly GCA_041859375.1). Taxonomy (GTDB): domain Bacteria; phylum Hydrogenedentota; class Hydrogenedentia; order Hydrogenedentales; family CAITNO01; genus JBHEKP01. The sequence continues at coordinate 12,164 of JBHEKP010000140.1, forward strand.
CGTGCGGGATGCCGTAAGAACGTGGCTTAAGAAAGTGCTCGAATAAGGAACGGGCAATAATAAAATTGCCGCGCAAACTTGAGCGCTTGAGCCCGTCCCGCATCGTTTT
>JBHEKP010000378.1:0-4254 GCA_041859375.1 Candidatus Hydrogenedentales bacterium
GGACTGCGCGGCGCTGGAGTCCGAAATGCGCCTGCACGCCCCCGCGCTGGCCTTGATTGCCGGAAAGGCGGAACTGGACGGTTCCTCCTCAAAAATGGACGCGGAAAGGCTGGTGGATGAATGGACGGGGGAGGGGCGCGCGGACATGGTGATTCTGGCCACGGCGGCGCTGCACCATGAGACGCTCAGCGCGGTGGTGGTGGGTTTCGAGCGGCGCGGGGTGGAGGTGTGGGTAAACCCGGACATGCGCCTTGCGTTGCTGGCCGGGGCGGAGGTGTTCAGCCTGGCGGGGCTGCCCCTGGTGCGGCTGGGGCCGGGCGGCCCGCGCCCTTGGTACGGTCCGGTGAAGCGCGCCGCCGACGCGGTTTTTTCGGCCTTGCTGCTTGCGGCGCTGTCCCCGCTGCTGCTGGCCGTGGCGGCGGCGGTGCGCCTGACCTCGCCCGGGCCCGCGCTGTACCGGCAGGAGCGTGTCGGGCTGCAGGGCCGCGTTTTCAGGGTCTTTAAATTCCGCACGATGCGCCGCGATGCGGAGGCGGAGACGGGGCCGGTGCTGGCCACGGCGGAGGATCCGCGGATCACCCCGCTGGGCCGCCTCCTGCGCCGCGCCCGCATTGACGAGCTTCCCCAGTTGTTCAATGTGCTGCGGGGCGACATGAGCCTGGTGGGGCCGCGCCCCGAACGCCCCGGATTCTCGGCGGCGTTCCGCGATGAGGAACCCCTCTACCTGCACCGCCTGCTGGTGCGTCCCGGCCTCACCGGTTTGGCGCAGATTCACGGCCGATACGACAGCGACTACCGGCAGAAGCTCCGCTACGACCTCATCTACCTGAACCGCATGTCCCCCGTGGCCGATCTGCGCATCCTCGCGTCCACCGTCCGCAGCGTGCTCACGGGACGGGGCGCGGTATGACCGTGGGCGCGGCGGCGCGGCACGGCCGCAACCTGGCGGCGCTGCTGGCGGGGGAGGCCGTCCAGAAAAGCATCGCGCTGCTCCTGTTCATGGCGCTTTCCCGGTGGCTCACCATTGAGGAAAACGGGCGGTACGGCCTCTTCACCGCGGTGTTCCCCCTGATGGTCGTGTTTTTGAACATGGGCTTTTATGACGTGGCCGTGCGCGACATCGCGCAGCATCCGGATCGGGCGGGCGCGCTGGTGGGCGGCGCGTGGCGGGCGCAGGGGCTGCTTTTCGTCGGTGTTTTCGCCCTTTGCCTGGGGGCGGTTTTCACGGGTGCGGGCGGCGGTGAAAAATGGCTCATGCCCGCCGCGCTGGCGGTTGCGGCGCTCTTTGCCGCCGGGCGGATGAACCTCGCGGTGATGGCGGCGCGCGAGTGTTTCGACGCCGTGTCCCTGTGGACCGTGGCGCTGCGCGCCGGAGCCGCGGCGGCGGCCGCCGCGCTGGCCTTTTCCAACGCGCCGGTGTGGTTGATTGTGGCGGGGCTTGCGCCGGTGCATCTTTGCTGGTGGCTGGCGGGCGCGGCATGGAACACGCGCCGTTCGGGCGTGGTCCCCGCGCGCCCGGAGCCGGGCGGTATTGCCCGCCTGTTCCGTGAGGGCGCGCCCATGGCGGCGGGCGGTTTCGCCGCCACGCTGTACTTCGCCATGGACCTGCCGCTGTACCGTTTTTTTGCCGACGAGACGGCCGCGGGCCAGTACGCCATCGGCGTGCGTTTCATGATGCTGCTTTTCCCGCTGGCCGACGCGGCGGGCGCCGTGATGTACCCCCTGCTCAGCCGCCGGTCCCTTGACCCCGGAGGCGGGGAGTCGGCTCCGCTGGCGAGGTGCCACCTGGCCATGCTCTGCCTCGCCGCGCCCATGGCGGCGGGGGCCGCGCTGACCGCCCGCCCGTTGACCCTGTTCATCGCTGGGGACAAATATTTGCCGGGTGCCTTCGCACTGGCGGGGCTAACGGCATCCTTCGCCCTTTTCCTGCCCACGCTGGCGGCGATCACCCACCTGCGCGCGCGGGGCCGCCAGCGGACGGTTATGGTGGTTGTGGCGGGGGCCTGCCTGGCGAAGGCCGCGCTTGTTTCGGCGCTGGCCGGCCCCTGGCAGGACAGGGGCATGGTTCTCGCCAACCTGCTCGCGGGCCTGCTGATGGCGGGGATGCTGCTGTTCTTTTCCCTGCGGCTGGCCGCGCCCGGCACGGCGGGGTGGGTTGGGCGCAACGCGCTGCGTGGTCTTGCGGCGGCGGTGGCCATGACGGTTGTGCTGTGGCCGCTGCGGGACTGGCCCGCGCCTGCCACGGTGCCGCTGGGCGCGGTGGTGTTTCTTACGGCGGGGTGGCTGGCCGGGCTGCGAAGCCTGCTGCGTGGGGATGCGGAAGAGGCCTCCTGAAAAAAGTTGGGGCTGCCGCGGCGGCCCCCACCACCGCGACAGCCCCGCGGGCGAAGGATGAACTTCCCCGCAGCCATAGGAAAAACCCCACCGGAGATTTCGGGAGGGCGGCGGCCCCTCCCTTCCAATCCCTCCACGCCGCCGCCTCCTTCGCCCCCGGAACAGTCATATTCTATCCGATGATCTTTCCGAATAACGGAATCCAAAAAATAATTTTCAAGGCTCGTTACTGGGAACTGTTGCTGAATTCCGGCATGCCGGGGGCCGTAAAAAAAGAACCGCCGGGGCGGCGCGCGGCCGCCCCGGCGGGTTCCGGAAAAGATGACCGGCGGGGGCTATTCGAGCACGCCGCCCGTGTTGGCGCTGGTGACGAGGCGCTGGTAGCGCCTGAGCCAGCCGGTGAGCCTGCGGTCGGGCGGCGCGGGCAGGGCCTTCCGCCTTTCCTCCAGCTCGGCGGCGTCCACCAGCAGCTCGATGCTGCGCCCGGGGATGTCAATGGCGATGGTGTCACCGGGCTTTACCAGTGCGATGGGCCCGCCCTCGGCGGCCTCGGGGCTCACATGACCGATGCACGCGCCGCGCGTGCCGCCGGAGAAGCGCCCGTCGGTGATGAGGCTGACGCTCTTGCCCAGCCCCGCGCCCATGACGGCGGCGGTGGGGGCCAGCATCTCGCGCATGCCGGGGCCGCCCTTGGGGCCCTCGTAGCGGAGCACGATGATGTCGCCGGGCTTCACCTGCCCGTCGAGGATGCCGCGCATGGCCTCCTCCTCGCTCTCATACACGACGGCGGGGCCGGTGTGGCGGAGCACCTCCTTGTCCACGCCCGCCTCCTTGACCACCGCGCCGCAGGGGGCGAGGTTGCCGAAGAGCACGGCCAGGCCGCCGGTGGGGCTGTAGGGCGCGTCCACCTTCTTGATGACATCCAGCGCCCTGGAGCGGCAGTTTTTGATGTTGCCGCCGATGGTGTCGAGGGTGACCGTCGGGCAGTCCAGGTTCAGGATGCCGGGCCGCTCCGAAAGCTCGCCCAGGATGGCGCTGATGCCGCCCGCGCGGTCCACGTCGGCCATGTGCCAGTGGTAGGAGGGGGAAACCTTGCAGATGTTCGGCACGCGGGCGCTCACCTCGTTGAGGCGCTCCAGCGGATAGTCCACCCCGGCCTCGCGGGCGATGGCGAGGGTGTGCAGCACCGTGTTGGTGGAGCCGCCCATGGCCATGTCGAGCGCGAAGGCGTTGTCGATGGAGGCGGCGGTGACGATGTCGCGGGGGCAGAGTCCGGCCCCGCAGACCTTCAGGACCTGCCGCGCGGCGGCGCGGACCAGCTCTTTGCGGCGCGGGTCGGTGGCGACGATGCTGCCGTTGCCCGGCAGGGCGATGCCCAGCGCCTCGCAGAGGCAGTTCATCGAGTTGGCCGTGAACATGCCGGAGCAGGAGCCGCAGGAGGGGCAGGCCTTGCACTCAAGCTCCTCAAGCTGCGCGTCCGTCAGGTTGCCCTGCTTGTAGGCGCCCACGCCCTCGAAGACGGTGATGAGGTCGGTGTCCTTGCCGTTCATCTCCGCGCCGGTCTCCATCGGGCCGCCCGACACGAAAATGGTGGGGATGTTGCAGCGCATCGCGCCCATGAGCATGCCCGGCACGATTTTGTCGCAGTTGGGGATGCACAGCAGCGCGTCAAACTGGTGCGCCTTCACCATCGTCTCCACGCAGTCGGCAATGAGTTCGCGCGAGGGCAGGCTGAACTTCATGCCCTCGTGGCCCATGGCGATGCCGTCGCAGACGCCGATGGTGTTGAATTCGAAGGCGACGCCGCCCGCCTCGGTGATCGCCTCGCGGGCGATGCGGCCCAGCTCGTCCAGGTGGGCGTGGCCGGGGATGATTTCCACGAAACTGTTGCACACGCCGATGAAGGGCTTGTCGAAGTCC
>JBHEKP010000097.1:0-13658 GCA_041859375.1 Candidatus Hydrogenedentales bacterium
ACCGTGCTGCCCCTTGAGATTCCCTCAGAATATGGGGGAAGCCCGGCGGGAACGCTGCTGGGTTCCGCGTCCGACGCGCTGGGAAACGCCGTCGCCTTTTACTCGAAGGGGGCGCGGACCGGGGCAAGGAATTACAACAGCGCTGTGGACATTTTTCCGGCGTCCATTCCCTCCCCCCCTGTGCCGGATCTGATAAAGAGCGGCGCATGCGTGGAATTTGTTTCGGACATTACCCTGTTTTCGGACGCGCAGATCCAGGATGCGCGGTTTACCCTTGCCTATCTTCCATCCGACATCGCCGGACTGGACGAGGGGCACCTTGTGCCCCGCAGGTTCACGGGAGGCGCCTGGTCGGCGGCGGAGATATATGATGTTGAGCGAAACCCCGCCGCCAACACGGTTTCTTTTTCCTGTCAGGAGCCCGGCTTGTTTGTCCTCGCCTCCGTGGCGGGGGCGGGTGATTTGAATCCTGATATTATTCCTGTCGTTTTGGACGCATCCCCCGCCGCCGGTGTCATGGCTGACGGGGTCTCTCTTGTTACTGTCACCAGCCGCGCCATTCTGGATGGACAGGGAACGCCCCTGCCTGATGGAACGCCGCTGACCCTTTCCCTCACGCCTGCGGGGATTTGCGTTCTGTCCACACCGGATGCGGACCCGGCCACTGCCGGACACCAGCTTGCCGTGTCCGGGGGGATCATTCAGTTTTCAATGCAATCCACCACGCGTTCCGGCAGGGTGAATTGCAGGATTGCCTCTGAGGACGGTGCCGTTGCGGGGGAAACGTCCTGCATGTTCCTTCCCGGTCCGCCCGCCGAACCAGCCGCGCTCTGGCCTTTAAATCCGGCCGCGAAGGCCCCCGGAACCATACCCTTCGGCACCAGCCTGATCCGGGACGCCAATGGAAACACCGTGTCCGACGGCACCGAACTCACCCTTGTGGTCCAGGGGGGTGTCCCGCAGGGTGCGGACGCCAATCCTGCGGCTGACGGGTTTCAGGTGCGCGTTTTGGGCGGCGTCCTTTCCTTCGCGGTGGTTATGCCCAGGGAGGAGAAGTCCGGCACCCGGCCCCTGCTTGTGTCCTTGCACGCCGAACCGGAGCTGATCACGCTCATTGCGGAAGAGGCGTTTTCCTTTGAGTATGTGCCCGTTCCCGCGCCTGCGGGCGTTGTTCCCGCGCTGCTCCTTCTTTTGGCGGGCGTTGCGGCCCTTGCGAAACGGCGGCGTGGACGCGGGAAATGAGCCCCCTTTCAAAAAAACGACGGGGGTTTACCCTCATCGAACTGCTGGTGGTTATCGCCATCATCAGCATCCTTGCGGCGATTCTCCTCCCGGCGCTTTCCCGCGCCCGCGCCCAGGCGCGCTCCACACAGTGCGTGAACAATCTCCGGCAGTTGTACCTCGCCAACACCATGTACGCCTCGGAGCACAGGGGACATTATGTGCCCGCCGCCTCCGACATGTACGATTTCCTGAAGCCGGACGCCGAGCCGGATCATTTTGGCGGGCATTACCGTTGGCATGGCTACCGGCCCACCCCCAACCCGGGTTCGGATTATGAGTTTGGCCGGGGCCCCCTGGCCGAATACCTGCCCGACGGGGGGCGTATTGTGGAGTGTCCGGAGTTCTTCGAATTTAAAAAGCGCGACACGGTGGACAGTGCCTTCGAGTCGGGCACCGGCGGCTACGGCTACAACATGGCCTATGTGGGCTCCATGCTTTCCATCATTGAGGATCCGATGGACGCGTGCCGGAGCGGCATGCCCGATGGCAGCATCGCCGACCCCGCCGGAACCGTCATGTTTGCCGACGCGGCCATGCCACAGCCCGGAAACATTATCGAATACGGTTTTTTGGAGCCCCCCCTGCCGGTCACCTTCGCCAATCCACGCGGGGACACCGCATACGGAAGCTCCCCCTCCATCCATTTCCGCCACTGGGGAAGGGTGAATGTGGTCTGGTGCGACGGTCACATTTCCAGTGAACGGTGGGAGTGGGCGCCGGTGGAAAACATCTATGGCGCGCGCAACAGCCGCTGGGCCGTGGGATGGTTTGGTCCCCGGACGAACATGCTTTTTGACTGGGCGCGCAAGGACAATTATGAAGGGCCGGAGCGTCCGCCGGACACCCCCTGATTAGTGCGGGATGATCTCCCCCAGGGCTTTCATCATGGACGGTCCCGCCTCCCTGCCGGGGGACATGCTGACCAGGTAATCCGCATACTTGTAGTTGCCGGTGTGATCAAAATAATCCACGGGAACGATGTATCCGAGATGATCCATGCCCAGACCAAGCACGAATTTCGGGCCCGTCTTCATTAGTTCCCGTGTTTGGGCCGCGTAGATGGGGGCGGTCTCCCCGGGATGGGTGGCAAACTGGGCCTCGCCCACGGAAAACCAGGCAACACTGGTCTCAACGGCACCGCCGCCCATGACGCGGGGGGTCAGTTTTAATTCGGTCATCTGGCTGAATGTCTCGTTTTGCAGCGGCATCCTAAACTGTTTGCTTTTTACGCGCACCTCCGTTCCCTTGACCGGGGTTGTGTGGCGTATCGCCTCAAGAACCTTTTCCGCAAGGTCACGGCCGTATTTCTCGGCAAGGGTGAAGGTCCGTTCCGGGGTGACCGGCTGAATCCATGCGCCAATGGCGCCCTGGAGATAGACATGCTCGCCGGGCGATTTTTCAGACATGCCCGCATAAAATCCCCCGACCCAGTCCGCGCTAACAAGGGTGTTGTCCCCGTCGAGCACCGTTGGATGGGCTGGAAAATTGGTCAGGGTGAACAGTGTGCCGCCCTCTGTGCCGTCGGCCTTGAGGATGGTCACCCGGGAGTCAAGGTTGCCGGGTTCGGAATCGTTCGCCACCCAGCCCGCGCAGGTGGTTTCCGCCCAGGAGAGGGATGCCTCCCTCCGTCCCGTCCAGGCTTTTGCCACAAGCGCAGATGCGGTTTCCGAAAGGAATGTCACATATTCCATGCTTAATCCGGATTCTGCGGGGCTTGCCCCGTAAAGCCCCGTCAAATCCGGGGCGCAATGGGTGTGCGTCACCTGCACAATAATATTTTCGGGGGATAGCCGGGGATCCCCCGCCTTCTCGGCGGCTTTTTTCTGGATTTCCGCGGTGATGAAGTTCTGGATGCTCAATGCGTCCAAAACCACAAGGGCCATGGCGGTTTTCCCGTCATCAAAGACCACGGCCCGCGCGCGCAGGTCATCATGAATCCCGGTGGATTTGCGGTTGTGGTCATATCCCCCCAAATACGTCCCATCCGGCGGGTTAATCTTGTCGGATGCCGTTCCCGCCAATAACGCTCCGGCGGGTGATGCGGAAAAAATCAGGCAGAAAAGCATTAAAACCAGTATGGGGAGCTCTTTTTTCATGGCCGTCTCCTTCAATTTGTGTGTTTGACCCGTAACGCCGCTTTTCCGTTTCCAAAACAGCGAAAATCGGCGGAATGCCCAAAAGGTTGGCTGTGTTTCAAATCATGATCAGGATAAAAGACCCCCTGAAAACGGGTTTTGCGGGTTTTAATTGGCAATAGGCTTTTTTATTCGCTATAATCCCGCCAAGGGGTGCAGGCAACGGTTTTAGTTTGTCTTTGAGGGCATTATATCCGCCCTCAGATTAGTGTGGATGGAATGACAACCAGAGAGGACCAGAGCATGGAAAACGCAAAACTCATCCTGAACGGCAAGGAATACGAACTGCCCACCTTTGCCGGCACCGAGAACGAGGTTGCCATTGACATCAAAAAACTGCGCGACACCACCGGAGCCATCACCTACGACCCGGGTTATGGAAACACAGGGGCCTGCAAAAGCTCCATCACCTACATTGACGGCGATGTTGGTATCCTCCGCTACCGCGGTTATCCCATTGAGGAGCTTGCCGGTAAAATCAAATACTCGGCGGCGGCCTATCTGATGCTCTTTGGAAAGCTGCCCAATGAGAAGGAATTCCTGGACTGGCGCAAACAGCTGACCCTGAACAGTTTCATCCACTCCAGCCAGGTGAACTTTCTGGATCACTATCCCGCCGGCGCCCATCCGATGAACATCCTTGGCTCGATGGTGTCCTCAATGTCCTCCTTCTACCCGCATGACTCCGAGGACGAGGCCCATGTGAACCTGAACATCCAGCGCCTGATCGGCCAGGTGAAGACCATTGCGGCCTTCTCCTACCGCAAATCAGTGGGCCTCCCCTACATCTACCCCCGCACGGACCACAGTTACGCGGCCAACTTCCTGCGCATGATGTTCGCCACCCCCGCCGAGGAGTATGTGGTTCCCAGGGTGATGGAGGACGCCCTTGACATGCTGCTCATCCTCCACATGGACCACGAGCAGAACTGCAGCACCTCCACCGTCCGCATGGTGTGCAGCTCCATGTCGAACATTTACGCCTCCGTTTCAGCGGGTGTTAACGCCCTGTGGGGCAAGCTTCACGGCGGCGCGAACGAGGCCGTGCTGAACATGCTGGAGATGATCCACAAGGACGGCGGCGACTACATGAAGTTTGTGAACATGGCGAAGGACAAGAAAAGCACCTTCCGCCTCATGGGCTTCGGCCACCGCGTCTACAAGAACTACGACCCGCGCGCCAAACTGCTCAGGGAGATGGTGGACCGCCTGCTGAACGAAATGGGCGTGCAGGATCCGTTGCTGGACATCGCCAAGGGGCTTGAGGAGGTCGCGCTGAAGGACGATTTCTTCATCGAGCGCAAGCTTTACCCCAACGTGGACTTCTACAGCGGCATTATTTACCGTGCCCTGGGCATCCCCACGGAAATGTTCACCGTCCTCTTCGCCATAGGGCGCATGCCCGGATGGATCGCCCACTGGCTCGAAATGCGGCAGGATCCGGATCTGCGCATCCAGCGCCCGCGCCAGATTTACACGGGGCCGACACTCAGGCACTATGTGCAGGAGGAGCATCTCTGATACTTTGGCCGGAACAAAAACCGGCCGGAGCAACTCCTCCGGCCGGTTTTTTTTATTTAAAGTTAAACCTAATACCGTTCAGGGGGTTTGGCCGAGCCCGAGGTCGCCCTGGGTCAGTATTTGTGTGGAGATCCGGTCCGCGTCGCCGGAGGAAAGCCCCCCGAAGAGCGACTCAAGGTCGCCGAGATAATTCACAAATCCGGTCATGCTGTCGGCCAGCACGTCATAGGCGGTGCGAAGAACCTCCATGCCCTCATTGGTGGCGAATATCTCCGCCACGCGGGTGACAGCGTCAAGGGCGGCAAGCTGGAGGTCGTATCCTGCGAGCTGCTCGTTGCCGAGGGTGGCCCCGCGCTCAACCTGCGCGCCCAGTTCCTGGACGGACTGGTATATTTCGTTGGCGGTTTCGTAATCCTTTATGGATTCGTAGTACTCGCCCTGCTGGAGTAGATCCTGGCCGAGGTTTACCATGGATGCGTATTCCTGCCTGCCCGCCACCGATGCGGCGAGGAAACGAGCCATGGCAGGCTCGTACCCGGCGGCCTCAAGGGCTGCGGCGTGGCTTCGGGCGCTTTCCAGCCCGAAGGCCGAGGCGGACTCAAATCCCGCGCCTAACTGCATGGAAAGGAGCGCGCCGGTGACATCCCCCGCGTTCATTTTCATCTCCGCGTCCATGTAATAGGCCAGGGAATTCTCGCCTGAGATGTCCTTTAAAGCGGCAAGCTGCTGTATTGCCTCGTCGCGGGTTTCCGGGGAGGCGGCAAGATTGCGCGCAAGCAGGTAGCGAAGATAGGGATCCTCTGGATGCTGTTCCACGGCGGTCCGGAGAAATGCCGCCGACTCTTCCGGCGGAAGAAAGCGCAACAGCCCCGCCATGGCGGAAGTGCTCAGGCCGCCCTCCTCAAGAAGACGCCGGGCCTCCTCCTGCGAAAGGGTGCCCCACTCCGTTAGTTTTTCCAGGCCGCCGTCCTTCTTCATCAGCGCGTCGCGTTTCGCCGCCAGAAGGTCGTCAAGGGAAAGGGAGGCAAGCCTGCCCGCTGCGCCCGAATCCAGCTTGATCTCAATCGGACGCGCTTCGGGACGCAACAGTTCGTTGTATTCCCGCAGCCGGTCATTGTCCTTGGACCACTCGGAAGCCAGTTTGGAGGAGGGCAACGCGCCGCCCCGGTGGTTAATCCTGCCGGTTTCGGGCTGCTCCGCGCCGGATTGGCGAGATTCGGCGCGGCGTTCCTCGACAATGCTTGTCCGGCCCATCCACCAGGCGGTTGCGCCCACCATGGCCATCAGGGCGACTGCCGCCGCAACCTTCATGATCCGCCAGCCGTTTCCCTGGACAGTCGCGCGCGTTTCTGTTTTCGGACGCGAACGGAAGGGAAGCACGTTGGCGGGGGCTGACTCTTCACTTCTTGCCGAGGAAACCGCGTCCATCACACGCGCCGTGATGTCTATCTTCGGCAGTGAACGGCGCAGGTCGTCGCCAATGGCGCGAAGGCGGTTTTCCAGGACCACCACCTGCGCGGCCTCAGACTCGTCCAAGCCGGTGTCCGTGCCGGACATTTCCCTGATGCGGGCAATGTCCGACAACACCGCACCGGTCAAATCTACCGGAATGGTGATCCCGCGGTGGGCGGCGGCCATGGCCGCGAACCCGTGGAATTCATCTGTTTCGGCTATTTCCCGTGCCTTTTCCAGAACGGCGGGAGCCAGGTCTTGGGGGCAGGTCTGAAGCCGCCATGCGTCCCCCGCCTCGCGAAGCAGGCCGACCAGCATCCGTATAGCCTCAAGATCACCGGACACGCCGGGGCGGACCGGGGTTTCCCCGGCCCCCTCGACGTATTCGAGGAACGCTGACACTTCAGTTTTGCTGGTCTCTTCGCTCACGTTAAAACAGTTCTTTTCTTGTTTCGCACACTTCCCTGAGCTGGTTTAGCGCCCTGTGCAGCCGTGTGCGCACGGCTCCCTCGGTGCTTTCCACCACGTCGGCGATTTCCTTCGCCGCCATTTGCTCAAAATAGCGCATCATGATGAGTTCGCGCGCGTCCTGATCAAGACGACCCATGGCGTCCATCAAAGCCCTTTTGCGTTCGTCCGCCATCAGCAGTTCCGAAGGCGAGTCCTCTGAAGCGGGCTCCAAGTACCCGGATTCGTCCCGGGACGCGCTTGCGAATGATTCAATTGTCTCCATCTGCACCGCTTTTTTGCGTTTCAACTCGTTGAGGCACAAGTTGCGCGCAATGCAGAGCATCCACGGCTTGAAACTGCGCGTCTTGTCGAACCGGTCACGGGCCGAAAAAACCCGCAGGTACGTTTCCTGCGTTTTTTCCAGGGCGACCTCCGTGTTGCGCAGGTAATGCAGGCAAAAGCGGAACAGGTCGTTCTGGTAACGACGCACCAGTTCGGCAAGCGCTTCGTCTTGCCCACCGCAGAGCAGGGCCATCAACTGTTCATCGGTCTGATCGGCCATCGTGCCCATCTGTTCCTCCGGAGCCGCCGACGGTCAACCGGCCTTGGATCCAATGGTCCAAACATTGAATCTTGACAAAAATACCCTCAAGCGGCGAAAACGTTACAGGAAAAATCAGAACACTTGGGGCCGGTTGTTGTCGCACAGAAGAAGATTGTAGGTTTTATACTGCAACCACGGCAAATAATTGCCCTTTGGCGCGTGCAAAGGGGATGCCTGTGCTCTCAACGCTTGAGGCGCTTCTTGAAGAGATGCTGGAGGTTTTCGGGCGTTTTTTCCCATGTGGCCGCCCGTTCGTAGTCCGGATACTGCTTTTCAAGGGTTCTAAACCGTTTTGAATGAAAGAGATGCCGTCCTGAGGGGGATATCTCGGCGGGAACGGCGGCATGAAGCATTTCATGAAAAACGATGAATTTTATATAAAACTCAGGCACTTCGGGGCAGTCCAGCACCGGATGGATGATGATGGTGTTTTCCTTGACCTTGTAGTATCCGAAACGGATATGACGCCCCCTTTTGCGGGCGTTTGTGGGATATCTTCCCCAAGTTATCTCCGCAGTCACACTTCCACCGAACTCATTTTGGTTGATTTCGTCATAAAGACACTGCAAATCGTAATGTTTGCCTTTGGGGGATGCGGGGGGGCGTTGTGGCGTTGATTTGGCCGTCTGGGGCGAGTTCTCTTCAAGTTTTTTAGCCAAGGCCCTGATGGCAGACGCATGGCTTTTGTCGCGTGGATTCTTGAGCCATGCCGCCGCGATGGGGATGAAATCCTGAGGTGACTGTAGAAATATCCGGCCCATTAAAACGATCTGTTCTCCGGGAGAATTGCCGGCCACCTGATTGATTAGCATTTTCTTGCCGGTTGACAGGCGGACGCCAACGTGTTTTCCGGTCAATTGTTCTAACCCGCAACGCACCATGTCCAGGACCGCCTGTGCGTCAATTAGGGGTGAAGCCTGGGAATCCGGGGAACTGTCGGAGGGGCGTTGTGTTTTGGACGAAACTTCAGGTTCGAAGTCACCGGATAGATCCCAAAATTCGAGTTGTGGGGATGGCGGGGACGGGGGAATGGGCCGTTTCTTAAACACTGCCTTTTTACAACTGGTCCAAATCAACCAGGTCCGTGTCGTTATGGAATTCTTTCATGTGTTTGCGCACATGGGCGGCGTGCGCGCCCTCCCCCGCAAGGAGTTCCGTCAACCAGGCAAGGCGGCGGCTGGTCTCCAGCCCCATGAGGTGCTCCATTTTGCAGGCGTCACCCACGGACTTCTCATGGCTCACCCCAAGGACAAGCTCAAAAAACCGGGAAAGGATGGAAAAGTTCTGGGAAACCAGCTCTGTAATCCGCTTTCCCTCCTCCGTGAGCAGCAAAAACCGGTTGGGATCCTCGCTGACCCATCCGCGTTTTTTCAACTGGGCGAGGGCCATGGAGGCGGCCCCTCGGGAAACTTCCAGCATTTCGGCCACGTCCGTGGTGCGCGCATAGCCAAGTTCGGCGCGCAGCGCGTCAATGGCCATCAGGTAGTGGGCGCGGGAATGGGACAGGTAATTATGGGAGAATTCGCGCCAATGGCTGGAATCATTGGATTCATCGTGTTCCGCGCCGTTGGCCTCGTTGCGTGTCACATCGCTCACGGGTTCACCTCGCTTTTATTCCTGCCCGGTCCGGGGGGCGAAAATCACAAATGATTAACGCCTGCATATTATACTAAATTGATTTATAGCCGATGCAACTCCTGCGAAGAAGCTTAACAACCGCATGAAACCGGAAACCAAACGGGGGGAAGCGGGGTCAATATTTTGCTTTATTTCTTTTTGGGTCAATTGGTATAGTTACCGTCCCTGTCTTCCGGATGGGTGATCCGGACACAACAAGGCTGTCTATCAAAAGGAGCAGTGAAGATGAACCGTAAATCGTTGTTTGGTGTGGTTTTGGTGGCGATGCTGGCCCTCACAGGCTCAGTGGCGGGTTGGGCCCAGTCCTCCCCCCTGTCTTTTGTGCCCGCCTCCGCGCAAATTACCGTGTATCTGCCCGCCGTTGAGTCCTTTGAGACCGAGGCGGCCCCCCTTCTCGCCCTGCCGGCGGTGAAGGAAAAGATGGACATTAACGCCCTGCTGGGCGAACTTCCCGGAAAACTCGGCGTGGCCGACGCCACCTCCCTTTCCGCAGTGTTCAAGGCGGCCGGCCTGGATGCGACCAAGCCCCTCGCCGTTTATCTCCGCAAGAACGAGACCGGCGCGATGGAAGTTTCCGGCGCCCTTCCCGTGGCGGACGAGGCCGTCGCCACCGAAAAGATGAAGAACGTTTTCTCCGAAGCCCCCGCGGAAGTGGCGGTCGGCGAGGCCAAGGGCCTTTTCAGCGCGACCCAGAAGCTCGGCTATTTCATCCAGTCCGGCTATGTGCTGATGGGCAGCACCGAGCCTTTGCTTAATGAACTTTCCGCGCGCCTGAAAGAGCCCGCCACCACCAAGTACGCCGCCTCCAACGCGCCCAGCGAACTGGCGGTGATCACCTCTTTCTCCAACCTTCAGGCCGCCGGGATCATCCCCACCGGCCCCGCCACGCTGAACATGGAGCCGACCTACCAGTATTTCAAGAGCTTCATTGACGAGGTCGCGCTGGGCATTGGCGTCCAGGACGGCGAGGCCTATGTGCGTCTTGCCATGCACGACCCGGCCGGCGCGGTCGCCCCGCCCGCCTCGCAGCTCCAGTTGAACAACCTCATCGCGGGCTCCTCCCCCCTGACGCTGAACCTGCGCAACACGCCCGGCTTCATGGACAAGGTCCGCACCCTTTTTGCGGGCAACCCCGCCATGGCGAAAAACCTCACCTACGTCATGCTCGCCTCCTCCATGCTCGGCGACGAGCTGGCCGTGTCCGTTGACGGCGTGAACAACAACATCCCCGGCGGCATTGTCGCCGCGAAACTCATGAAGCCCGAAAGCGTGAAGGGGCTCCTCGGCCTCGCCGGTGTGAAGGGCGACCCGAAATACGTGCACAACGGCGGCTCCGTCTACGCCCTTGAAAACGTGAAAGAGGGCCTGAACGTCTACATCGCCACCGCGGGCGCGCTCCTGCTCGTCTCCACCAATGAGGACCGTCTGAAAAAGGCCCTTGACGGCCTTGCCGCCGACGGCACCATCGCCGCGAAGTCCGAGCTGGACCCCGCCCTCCTTGCCAAGGGCGCGAACGGCTTCATCGTGCTTGACGGCGCGAAGATCGATCCGGCCCAGGTTCCCATGCTTCCGGCGGGCGTCAACCTGGCCGACAAGAAGGTGGTGGCCACCCTCGGCGTGAACGGTGAATGGCGCGAACTGCGCATAGCCGTTCCCGGCGGCCTGAAGTCCTTCAACGATGTGACCTCGCTGATGTAATTCCCCCGCAAATAAAACGCGGGCGGAAACCCTAGCCGGGGTTTCCGCCCGCGCTGTTTTTTAAATGTGCGCGGCGCGGTCCTTGAGTTCGCGCTTGAGAATTTTGCCCGTGGGCCCCTTGGGAAGCTCCTCCATAATCTCCACCTCCCTGGGCCACTTGTACCGGGCCATCTTTTCCCGCAGAAACGCCAGCACCTCCTCCGGCGTTAATGTTTCGCCCTCGCGCGGGGCCACAAAGGCCTTCACCTCCTCGCCGCGGGCCGCGTCTGGAACGCCGACCACCGAGGCCTCCCTGACCTTGGGATGGCGGTAAAGCACCTCCTCTATTTCGCGCGGGTAGATGTTCATGCCGCCCCGGATGATCAAGTCCTTCTTGCGGTCAATGATGTAAAAATAGCCGTCCTCGTCGCACTTGCCGACATCCCCGGTGTGGAACCAGCCGTCAATGATCGCCGAGCGCGTCGCCTGGGGGTTGTTGTGGTACTGCTTCATCACGTTATGGCCCCGGATGACAATCTCCCCCGCCTCCCCCGGCTCCGCCATTCCGCCGTCGTCCCGCATGATGCGCATTTCCACCCCCCAGATGGGCTTGCCGATGGAGCCCACCCGCACCTCAGCCCCCTCGACGGTGAATGACGCCACCGGGCTTGTCTCCGAAAGGCCGTATCCCTCAAGGATGGTTATCCCGTACCTTTCCCGGAAGCGGTTGTGCACCTCCTCCGGCAGGGCGGCGCCGCCGGAAACGGCGATGCGGACGCTGCTGAAATCGTGGTCGCGCCAGTTTTCGTTGCTGAGGATGAAAAAGTACATTGTGGGAACGAAGGCAAGAATGGTCACCTTGTCGCGGGCGATGACACGCATCGCCTTTTCCGTCTCAAAGCGCGGCAGCATGGTCATGGTGATGCCGGCGATGATGCTGGCGTTCATCAGGCAGGTTTGGCCGAAGGAATGAAAAAGCGGAAGTGTTGCCAGGGCCACGTCCCCCGGTCTCGCGTGCACAACCTCCTTGGAGGCGTAATAGGCGTTGAAAAACATGTTGAAATGGGTCAGTTCGGCGCCCTTGGGCGCGCCGGTGGTGCCTGAGGTGTACAAAATCACCGCCGTGTCGTCGGGCATGGTCTGGACAATGTCGCGGGTTTCGCCTGCACCGGCGAGCGTATGCATGAAATTCTCGCCAACCTGGGGGCTTGACGTGTCATCTGGCGTCGAGACAACGATGAAATGTTCGCAATCAGGCGCGGATTCAAACGCCTTGCGGGCCTGCTCCTCAAACATTTTAAAGGCAAAGAACGCCTTCGCCCCGGAATCTTTCAGGTAATGAAGGATCTCGTCTTCCTGATAAAGCACATTGACCGGCACCACCGCAGCACCCGTCCTGAGAATTCCGTAATAGATGATGGGGAAATGCGGGGTGTTCGGAACCATCATGGCAACCCGGTCGCCCCTGATAATTCCCCTTTCGGCCAGCGCGGTGCCAACTTTGGCGGAAAAACCGGCAAGCTGCTGGTAATTGAACCTGATGTCGTCATAGATGACTGCGGTTTGTTGCGGATTTTCTTTGGCGGCGGCATCCAATACAGACGCAAGATTTAACATGTTCGCCTCGCACTCATGGTTGTGCCCTGCCGGTGGGCGCTTTTGTTTGTGTCAAACCACAGCCTGTGGGTGCTTATTTAAGCACACCGGAAAGAAAAACACATAATTTCACATTTTTCTTTCCTTGGCGATCAGAAATGAAAAGCAGGCTATTTTACTGGCTTTTTTGGGGCGAAGTTTTTCCTCGCTCCGGTCTCAGGCTTCTTTTCTCCTGTGGCGGGTGCGGTTGGAGGATTTTTTTGGGCCGGTTTTTTGGCCTCCTCCGGTTTGGGCGGTTCAGGGGTGGTTTCCCCCTTTTGCTCAGGCTCCTTAACCTGACCATTTACCTTGACAACCACTTTTGTGTTTGATTTTTCATCCGACACGCCGTCTTTGCGCTCAAAGGCGCTGACTGCATCCGCGCCGCCCACGCCGAAACGGCGCAATATAAGTTCCCCCTCGGGGGAAACCATTTTGACAATGCCCGTGGGGCGCGCCTGGTCGCTAATCCACACTTCCGTCGTGATTCCATCGCGCTCTATAAGGATATGCTCCGCCTCAATGGGCCCCTGGGGCGTTTCCAGCGCCTCCATCCCCGCGCTGGTTCTTTTGCCGCCGTTTATGGACTGGCCCGTGTCGGTGGCGCCCGGATCCAGGGTGAGTTTTTCAGGCTCCCCCGGGCCGTCCTTCAGGTAAACCTCCTGAATGTTGGCGGGATCGCTGGCGGGACCGGTGATGAGCATTTTATACACGATGGGAAAACCAACCTGGGGCACGACCTCCGTCTCAAGCCAGTATCCATTTTTCCCCTTCACCTTTTCCTCCCCCACAATGGCCTGGCGCATGAAGAACTGTTTTCCCGTTTTCACATCCCTGACGTCATACCATGCAAACACACCGTTTTCTGGGTTGATCAGGCTGCCGGAAATGATGTCTCCCACCACGCCGCCCTCCTGGGCGGTGGCGGAAAGCCCCGGAAAAAGAAGCAGGGCGGACACGGTTATCATTCTGAACCACATAACTGGGCTCCTGGTTGTTTCGCCAAAATTGGCGAATTACTTTAACACAGGCCGGTTTTATGGAAAAAACGCGCCGCCATCTCATGTATCCCCAGTTTGGTTTAAGTGGGCAGAGAGACGAGTTGCCTTAGCGCCCTTGGGATGGAAGTTCGAGACAACCATCGGATGAGATTGTTTCCGATGGCAGCGAGTGCCAAGGTCCGGCGCTTGACCGTGTTCGCCTTGAGCGTTCTGGCCAGGTCTTTCACCTCCGCGATGGCGCCGAACGCGCACAGTAATATG
>JBHEKP010000031.1:0-2720 GCA_041859375.1 Candidatus Hydrogenedentales bacterium
CGAGGCGGTCGGCGAGCCATTCGGCGAAGTGGAGGGGGCGGGCCTTGGAAAGGTGGGTGGTTTGGTGGCGGCAACTGGTGCCGGAGGCGATGAAGTCGGTGCCCCGGGGCAGGGCGTTGACCTTTTCGATGAGGGGCGGGACGACGGCGACGGACAGGTCGTATTTGTCCCCCATCGCGCCGGAGGCGCCGGCCATGCCGCAGCATCCGGTGTCGAGGAGGGAGGCCTCCGCGCCGGGGACGCGCGCGGCGACGCGCAGCGCGGCGGCGGGGTCGGAGGCGGCCTTGGCGTGGCAGTGGGCGTGGACCGCCGCCCTGGCGGGCGCGCCGGAGAAGCGCAGCGCTTCGGGCTCCCTGGCGAGCAGCGCGTCGATGAACTGCTCAAAGAGCACGCACCGCGCGGCCACATCCTCCGCGCCGTCCAGGCCAAGTTCGCGGTAGTCCTCGCGGAACATGGACCAGCAGGAGGGTTCCAGGAAGATCACCGGCTCCGCGCCGCCGCGCAGCAGTTCCAGGTTGCGCCGGCCAAAGTCCCGCGCGGTGCCGAGCATGCCCATGCTGAAGGCGGGCCGCCCGCAGCAGGCGCGCCCGGCGGGTAACGCCACCCCGAAGCCCGCCGCCTCGAGCACACGCACGGCGGCGCGGCCGATGTTGGGCTCGTTGAAGCGGACGAAGCAGTCGTCCCAGAGGACGACCCTTCCGCGCGGTTTCGGCGCGGCGGCCACGGCACGGCGGACGAACCAGCGGTCGAAACGGTCGCGGGTGTAGGGGGGCAGGGGGCGCTTTTCGCTGACGCCGAGCAGGGAGCGCATCACGCGGCGCGCGGGCGGCCAGGCCAGCATGAGGTTGGTGACGCGGGGCGCGGCGCAGCCCAGTTCGCCGAGCAGGTCCACGCGGCTGAAGACGCGGGCGGACAGGGGCGCGCCGTGGCGGCGGTGCCGCGCGTGGAGCAGTTCGGCCTTGAGCAGGGGCAGGTTCACGTTGGAGGGGCATTCGGTGGCGCAGGCGCGGCAGGCCAGGCAGTTGCCGACGGCCTTTTCCAGCTCGTCGGAGAGGAGCGGCCCCGCCGGGGTTTCGACGCGCCCCTCCAGCACGGCCCGGATGATGTTGGCCCGGCCCCGGGTGGTCATGAGCTCCTCGCCGGTGGCCTGGAAGGTGGGGCACATGGTGGGCCCGTCCTTGCGGCAGCCGCCGCAGCCGTTGCACTGCTCCAGGTTGCCCGTGAAGGACTTGTCCTTGGCGGCGTAGGCCAGCACCGGCTCGAAGGGCACGGGAATCGCCGCGCCGTCGCCCTGGCGCAGGTTTGTGTCGCAGCGCCATTCGCCGGTGTCGATGATCTTGCCGGGGTTGAGCAGGTTCGCCGGATCGAAGGCATGCTTCACCCCGCGCATGACGTCGAGCAGCACGGGGCCGACATGCTCCGCCACGAACTCGGTGTGGGCGATGCCCACGCCGTGCTCGCCGGTGATGGAGCCGCGGAATTCGGCGACCAGTCCGGCCACCTCCGCCTCCAACTGGCGGAAGCGGCGGATGTCTTCGCCCTTGTGCATGTCCACCACGGGCCGCACATGGAGCAGGCCCGATCCGGCATGGCCGTAGAAGGAGGCCCTGAAGCCGGAGCGGTCGAGTATTTCGCGGAGGCGGGCCACGTATTCGGGCAGCGTCTCCGGCGGCACGCACATGTCCTCGATGCCCGCCGTGGGCTTGGCGCTGCCGGGGCAGCCGGTGAGCAGGGACAGGCCCGCCTTGCGCAGGTTCCACACCTGCGCCATTTCGCGCGGGTCGGTGGTGGACAGGAAGCGGCGGCCCAGCCCCATCTTTTCGAGCAGCGGCAGCTTCTCCCGCTCGTCGTCGTAAAATTCCACGATGAGTATGGAGGCGCAGGGGCGGGCGTCCAGATCGAGCAGTTGCCGCGCCGCCGCGAAGGGCGCCTGGCCCCGGGTCTGGTCGAAGAGGAGATCGTCTATCTGCTCGATGGCGGCGGGCCGGAGCGGCAGCAGCGGCGGCACCGCCTGGAAGGCGTCGTTGATGGAGTCAAAAAACAGCAGGCCCAGCCCCTTGGACTTGGGCGGCTCCACCGCGCGGACCTTTGCGGAGAAGACGAGGGCGAGGGTGCCCTCGCTGCCGCCGATGAGCTTGGAAAGGTCCATGCCGCCGGGGCGCGCCCGGAGGTAGCGGTCCAGGCCGTAGCCGGGCCAGCGCTTGGGGAAGCGGTCATGAAAGCGGGTGAGTATTTCCTCCGCGTGCGCCGCGATGAGCGCGTCCACGGGCGTCAGACGGTCGCGCAGGTCGGGGCTGTCCGCGCCGAGCACCGCCACCGACCCGTCGGCCAGCACCACCTCCACGCTTTCCACATGGTTGATCGTCGCGCCGTAGACCGGCGCGCGCGCGCCCGACGAGTTGTTGGCGATCATGCCGCCGAGGGTGGCGCGGGAACTGGTGGCCACGTCGGGGCCGAAAACCAGCCCGTGCCCCTGCAGGAAGGCGTTCAACTGGTCGAGCACCACGCCCGCGCCGACGCGCACGGTGCGTGTTTCCGCGTTGAATTCCGAAATGCCCCGGTTGTGCCGGGCCAGTTCCACGATGACGCCCGAACCCAGCGCGCCGCCCGCCAGCCCGCTACCCGCGCCCCGCGCCGTGAGCGGCACCCCCGCTGCGGCCGCGGCGCGCACCAGCGCCGCCGTTTCCGCGGCGCTTTTCGGAAAGGCCACCCCGAGGGGC
>JBHEKP010000193.1:0-4441 GCA_041859375.1 Candidatus Hydrogenedentales bacterium
AACGACCGGGGCCTGCCCGTGCCCGGCAAGGCGCGCGGCCAAGTGTCCGGCACCGATCAGCGCAGCACCTGCGCCTATGCCTCGGTGGTGGATCTCGACGAGGCCTACAAGGTGGGACAGCAGGCGGTGCTCATCGCCAAGTCCGGCGAAAACGGTTGGATGTCCACCATCCTGCGCGAGCCCGGTCCCATCTACAATGTGCGCTACGACAAGGTGCCCCTGGAGTTGGTGGCCAATTCCGAGCGCACCTTCCCCGCCGCATGGCTCACGCCGAACAAGATTGATGTGACCGACGAGTTTCTGGCCTATGCGAAACCGCTGATCGGCGAGGACTGGGCGAGCGTGCCGGTAATCAACGGACGGCAGCGTTTCACCCGCTTCAAGCCGGTCTTTGCGGAGAAGAAACTCCCTGAATACGTGCTTCAGGCGCTGCGCAAGTAGCCAACGGAGGCCGCATAATGGCACACAGGCTGGTGTTCAGACGGTGCGCGCTGTGCGCGCTGGTTCTGGTGTCGGCCTGTTTGCTTGGGGCAGCCTCCCCGCCTCCGCCGCTGCAAAACAGCCATGTCTCGCTGGCCTTTGACGGGACCGACGGAAAACTGTCCGCGTTCACCGACGCAACGAGCGGCACCGGCTTTCTGGCGCATCCGGGGGAACTGTGGCGCATCGAATGGCTCCAACCGGAAGGCTTGCCTTCCCTGACCCCCGGCATGGCCCGGCATTTTGAATGGGCGGCCAAAGACGCGGAGTCACTGGAACTGCGCTGGGCGGATTTCGGCGTTGAGCAATGCCCCGGACTGTGTGTGATCGTCCGGGTTGAACTGCCTGCGGAGGCCGCCCTCGCATCATGGCACATCGCCGTGGAGGGTTTGGGCGGCACCCGTATCAGGGAGGTGGTGTTCCCCCGCCTGGACGCGCTGGCGCCCCAACCGGGTGAATCGGTGGCGGTGCCTTTCTGGATGGGCGAGCGCAGCACCCGCGCGCGGGAATCGCTGAACCCGGCTTCCGGCGCGGCCCGCAGGCTTGCCTGGGAGTACCCGGGCCTCCTCTCCCTCCAATGCATGGCCTGGTGCCGCGAGAACGGGCCGGGGCTCTACCTGGCCTGCGACGACACGGCTTGCCACCGCAAGCAGTTCGCGGTGCACGGCGGCCCCGGCAACGGGCTGGGCATGGAGGTGGCGGCCCAACCGGCAGGCGGCGCGGACAATGGGGAAAATTATTCCCTCCCCTACCATGTGCTGGCGGGTCCGCTCCACGGCGACTGGTTTGCCGCGGCGCAACAGTACCGGGGATGGGCGAAAACACAGGAATGGACAAAGCAAAGCCGTTTGCGCCGGGGGCTGCTCCCCGCATGGGTGACGGACACCGGCCTGTGGGTGTGGAACCGGGGCGTGCCGGAGGGGGTGCTCCCCCCCGCTCTTGAGCTGCGGGAAAAGGCGGGACTGCCCGTGAGCGTGTTCTGGCACTGGTGGCACGGCTGTTCCTATGACACGGGCTTTCCGGAATATCTCCCGCCGCGCGGGGGCGCGGACGCCTTTCGCGCCGCCCTGTCCGCCGCGCAGGAGAAGAACCTCCACGCCATTGTGTACATGAACCAGCGGCTCTGGTGCATGGGCACAAAAAGCTGGGCGGACGAGGGGGCGGAACGCTTCGCCGTCAAGAATGCCGAAGGCCGGGTGACTCCGGAAGTCTACAACACCTACACCAAGGCACCCTGCGCCTCCATGTGCATGGGCACCCCCTTCTGGCGGGAGAAATACGCGGGCATCGCGGCGGAAGCCATCCTGAGGCTGGGGGTAAACGGCATTTACATGGACCAGGCCTGTTCCAGTCTGGCCTGCTATGATCCCGCCCACGGCCATCCCCTGGGCGGGGGGCAGTGGTGGATGCGGGGCTTTCAGACATTGGCGGCGGACATCCGCAACCGCACCGGGGCACACACCCCCGCACTGGCGGGCGAGGGCTGCGGCGAGGCGTGGCTGCCCCATCTCGACCTCATGCTGAGCCTTCAAGTGAGCCTGGAACGCTACGCCGAACCGGGCATTTGGGAACCCATTCCCTTCTTCCATGCCGTGTATCATGACTGTGCGGTGCTGTACGGTAACTACTCCTCCCTGGCCAGTCCTCCCTACGATCCGCTGTGGCCCGCCGAATTCGCCCCGAAGAAACCGCTGGAGCTGCTGGACAGGAAGTTCTCCACCCAGTTCATGCTGGAGCAGGCGCGCTCCTTTGTCTGGGGACAGCAGCCAACCCTTGCCAATTTCCGGCCGGAACAGCTCACGGAGCGGACTGATGAAATGGCCTTCTTTCTGCAACTGGTGCGGCTGCGTCAGAAGGCGAAGGACTTCCTGCTGTACGGTGAAATGCTGCCCTTCCCGAAACTGAACGCGCCTGCGGCGGAGATTCCCATCTCCCGCCTGTCCATTTACGCCGGTCAGCAGGGCGCGGTGAGGGAGCATGCCAAGCGGGTGGAAACGGTGCTTTCCGGCATGTGGCGCGCGCCCGACGACCGGGTTGCCCTGGCGCTGGCAAACATTGGAAGCAATGCGGCATCGCTGGATTTCACGATTGACACCGGGACATGGCCCATTCCCGCCGCGGGAACCGTGGCACGAGTTTCCGTGGGGGATGAATCCCCCCTGCTCAGTTACAAGGACGGACAGGCACGCATCCAACTGGAGCTTGCCGCGAAAAGCGCAACAGTGCTTCTCTTCCGCTAGAGGATGTCGTCCCCGTCGCCGTCGCAGACATGCAGGGACAGGCAGGAGGCGCAGAGGGGGCCCTCACCGCAATCCCCGCAGTAAACCAGCTTCGGCGTGTCCATCCACACACCGCAGTCAACGCACACAGCCATGGTGGAATCCCCCGTGTTGTCTTCCACAATCATACCCGCAATCCGCGCCTTTTTCATCCCACGGGGAATTTGCTATAATTCCGCCGTCTTTTTTCCCGCAAACACCAACCAAGGAGTAAATGCAGCCATGCCTCAGATGGACATTGGATTGATCGGACTAGCCGTGATGGGCGAGAACCTCGTGCTCAACATGGAAAGCAAGGGTTTCAGCGTGGCGGTGTACAACCGCACGGTGGAAAAAGTGGACAAATTCGTCACCGGCCGCGGCGCGGGCAAAAACTTCTTCGGCGCGCACAGCATTGAAGAGCTCTGCGCCAACCTGAAGCGCCCCCGCAAGGTCATGCTGCTCGTGAAGGCCGGAAGCGCGGTGGATGATTTCATCGAGCTGCTTCTCCCCCACCTTGAGCCCGGCGACATCATCATTGACGGCGGCAACAGCCACTTCCCGGACACGATCCGCCGCGCGCAGTATGTGGAAAGCAAGGGCCTGCTGTACATCGGCACCGGCGTCTCCGGCGGCGAGGAGGGCGCGCTGCTCGGGCCGTCCATGATGCCCGGCGGATCCCCCGCGGCGTGGCCCCATGTGAAGGACATCTTCCAGACCATCTGCGCCCAGACGGACGCGGGCGAGCCCTGCTGCGACTGGGTCGGCGAGGGCGGCGCGGGCCACTTCGTGAAGATGGTCCACAACGGCATCGAGTACGGCGACATGCAGATGATCTGCGAGACCTACCAGCTCATGGGCCAGGGTCTCGGCCTGACGAACGCCGAGATGCACAAGGTCTTCGCCGGCTGGAACGACGCGGAGCTCTGCTCCTACCTCATCGAGATCACCCGCGACATCCTCGGCTACAAGGACGAGGACGGGAAGGAAGTGGTGGACCTGATCCTGGACACGGCCGGCCAGAAGGGCACCGGAAAATGGACGGCCATCGCCGCCCTGGACGAGGGCCAGCCCCTCACGCTCATCGGCGAGGCGGTCTTCGCCCGCTGCCTCTCGGCGCTGAAGGACGAGCGCGTGCGCGCCGCCAAGATGCTCCCCGCCCAGGTGACGGCGTTCAGCGGCGACCGCGACGCCTTTGTGGACGACCTGCGGCAGGCCCTCTACGCCTCCAAGCTGGTGAGCTACGCGCAGGGCTACCAGCTCATGCGCGCGGCGGCGGCCCACTACGGCTGGAACCTGAACTACGGCGGCATCGCGCTCATGTGGCGCGGCGGCTGCATCATCCGCTCGGTCTTCCTCGGCAAGATCAAGGAGGCCTTCGACCGCAACCCGGACCTGGAAAACCTCCTGCTGGACCCCTTCTTCGCCGACGTCATCACGAAGACGCAGGCGGCCTGGCGGCGCGTGGTCGCCAAGGCCGTGGAGATGGGCGTGCCGATGCCGGCCATCGGGTCGGCCCTGAACTTCTTCGACGGCTACCGCTCCGAGCGGCTTCCCGCCAACCTGCTCCAGGCCCAGCGCGACTACTTCGGCGCGCACACCTACGAGCGGGTGGACAAGCCGCGCGGCGAGTGGTTCCACACGAACTGGACCGGCCGCGGCGGCAACACGGCGGCGTCCACCTACGTCGTGTGACCCCCTCC
>JBHEKP010000216.1:0-17452 GCA_041859375.1 Candidatus Hydrogenedentales bacterium
TGGCCGAGGACAGGCGTCGCATTGAAAAACAGGAGCGTGAGATGGCGGCGGACCGCCTCGCGGCGGCCCTGCGCGAGCGCGACGCCGCCCTGCGCCATGTGCGCATGCTCATCAACCTGATGGAGGAGGCGGGGCGGGAGCATGTGGAACTGCTGCGCTCGCCCCGGTGGCGCGCGGGCAACCGGGCGGTGCGCCTGGTGGAAAAGGCCCTGCGCAGGCCCAACCAGTCCCAGTCGCCGAAGCGGCTCATGGAAACCCTCGCCAAATACGACGGGTGGAAGCGCGACTTCCAGGACCGCGCGGAAAAGCAAACGCCGGCGAGCCGGGTGAACGCCACGGTGGCCGTGCTCCGCGCGGACAAACCCGCCCACGCCGCGCCCCTCATCAGCCAGCTCGCAAAGGAGACCAACGAGACCGCCGCCGACGCGCAGCGGCTCTGCGCGCTTTTCGAGGAGGCGCACCACCACGGCAAAATGGTGCGCGCCTCCTGGCGCTGGAAGGCGGGCACGCTGCTGGTGGGCGGCCTTTCCAAGCTGCGCCCGAAACCGGAGGAGTCGCCCCGCGCCGTCAAGATGGACGCCTACGCCCGCGCCTTCACCCTCTGGCGCAAGTGCTACGGCGCGCAGGGCGGGATTGCCGAGTCCGCGCCCTCCATCTGGGGAACGCCAAAAAGCGCCGCCACCGGGGATGCAACGTTAAAGCCGCTCGGGCCGGACCGCGTGCGCCGGTTGCGGGTCGTCCAGTTCACGCCGCCCGCACCGCGCAACCCCTTCTACCGCGTCATCGCCGACGAGCTGCGCCGCCGCGGCTGGATGTATGATTTTTCCGTGCGTTTTGAGGAGCTGCTGGACCGGAACGCAAGCGACGGCGGCCGCTGCCGCATCGCGCATTTCCACCAGTTTGACGCGCTTTACCATGACCGGGGCGGGGATCTGGCCGCCACCGAACGGAACGCCGTGGAACTGCTGGAACGGCTTGGGGCGCTGAAAAAGGCGGGCTACAAACTGGCCCACACCTTCCACAACCCCTGGCCGCACGACAGGAAGTTTTTGGAGACAGACCGGGATTTCACCGAAAAGGCGCTGCCGCTGATGGACGGCGTGGTGGTGCTCAGCGAAAACGCGCGCCCCTTTGCCGCCAAATTCGCCGCGCCGGACCGGGTCCGCGTCATTCCCCACCCCTCCCTCGCGGGGGTTTGCGGCCCGTCCCCCGCAAGGGACGCGGCGCGTGAAAAACTGGACCTGCCGCAGGGGGGCTTTGTCTTCGGCCATCTCGGCGAACTGAAGCCCTACAAGGGCGTCGAGTCCATTCTTGCCGCCTTTGAAACGGTGCGTTCCGCCGCGCCGGACACGATGCTGGTGGTGGCGGGCAGGCCGTTGGACGCGGCCTACGCGGACCAGTTGCGCGCGCTGGCGGAAAAAACCGGCGGCGTCCGCGTTGAGGCGCGCCTGCTGGAGGACGGGGAAATCCCCCTCTGGCTCGCCGCCTTCGACATGTCGGTCTTCGCGTTCCGCGACATTTGGGTCTCCAGCTCGGTGGTGCTCTCCATGTCCCACGGTGTGCCGGTGGTCGCGCCGGATTTGGGCGGGCTCCCCGAATATGTCACAGAGGAGGACACGGGGTTCCTTTACCCGCCGGACGGCCCGGATGCCCTCGCGGCGGCCATGCTGCGCGCCCGGCGCACCCCGTACCTGGAGCATTTGCGGTACATGTGCGGCGTCCACTCCCGGAAGCGGTCCGTGGACGAAATCGCCACCGCCTACGAGCATTTTTACGCGACGGTCGAGGGGGCCGGCCCCGACGGCGCCTGATCGGCGCAAAAAGGCAGGTACTCGATGTTTGACTTGGTTGTGCCCGTGTACAACAGCATGCACCACGCGCGGTCATGCCTTTTCAGCGTGTTCCGCTGCGCCACCCGGCCCTGCCGGCTGATTGTGGTGGATGACTGCTCCGACGCCCACACCCGCGGGGGGCTGGAGGAGCTGCTCGCCGGCGCGCCCATGCCCGCCACCCTCCTGCGCAACGAGGGCAACCTGGGTTACCTCAAGTCGGTGAACCGGGGCATCGCGGCGGGCGACGCCCCCCTGGTGGTGCTGATCAACTCCGACACGGTCATGCTTCCCGGTTTTCTGGAACGGCTGGAGGCGGACTTCGCGGCGGACCCGAAGACGGGCGTGGTCAACCCCGTCTCCACCTGGGCCAACTGGACGCGCGTCCCCTTCCCGAACGGCTTCAACATCCACCGCCTCTCCGTTGAGGCGCGCGCCTTTTCAAAAAACACCCTGCCCGACATCAAGAACGCCTCCGGTTTCTTCTTTGCGACGCGCCGGGAAATGTACGACCAGATCGGCCTTTTCGACGAGGTTTACGGCTTCGGCTACTGGGAGGAGGCGGACCTGTGCATGCGCGCCATGAAGGCGGGCTGGCGTGTGGCGGTGGACGACGGGCTCTACATCTTCCACCACGGCTGGGGCAGTTTCCAGGAGGAGGGGCGCAACGAGAACATGCGCCGCAACAAGACGATTTTCATGGAGCGCTGGGGCGCGGACTTCGACCGGATGGCGGAATGGTGGAAGAAGGAGGATCCCGTGGCCCCGCTGCGGGCGCGGCTGGAGGAGGCTGCCGCGCGCGGCGGCGCGCCGGCGGGCATGGCGGGCGACGAAAAAACCACCCCGGAGCGCGCCGAGATACGGCTCAGCGCCATGATGGACGGTGTCGCCCCCAGCGGGAGGCCAGCCGCAAACCGGCCCGTGGCCGATCCGCCCCGCGTGATCTACATCCTTCCGGCGGTGCCCCTCTACGGCGGCATCATCTCCGTGCTGCAGGTGGTGAACCAGCTCGTGCTGCGCGGCTTCGACGCGAACGTCGCCACCTACGGCCCCGTGGACGAGAACATGTTCCGCCTGTTCCCCATGTTTTTCCGCCCGTATGTCTATCCCGACAAGGCGGCGATGGTGGCGGACTTCCCCGACTGCGACCTGGTCGTGGCCACCGCCTGGGAGACGGCCTATCCCGTGGCGCTGCTCCAGCGGCTGCGCCCCGGCCTGCGCGCCGCCTACTTTGTGCAGGACTATGAGCCGGATTTCTACACCGGTTCGCGCCCTGACCTCGAGGTCCGCGCCGAGCGCACCTACCACCTCGTGGACAACCAGATAGTGAAGACCCGCTGGCTGGCGCGGTTGCTCAAGCCCTTCGGAAAAGAGGTGCGCATCATTCCCCTCGGGCTCAACCTGGACTTCTTTTATGACGCGGGCGGACCCCGCCCGCCCCAGATCATCAGCCTGGCCCGGCCCAGCTCGTCCCGGCGCAACTATCCCATGCTCTGCGAGGTATACGCGGAGATCCACCGGCGCAGGCCCGATGTCACGCTCGCGCTCTACGGCGTGGGCTACGACCCGGACTCGCTGCCCTTCCCCGTGCGGTCCTACGGCAAGCTGACCGACATGGCCGACGTGGCCCGCGCCCTCAACGACTCCACCGTCCTGCTGGACTGCTCCACCTTCCAGGGCTTTGGCAGGCCGGGCCTGGAAGCCATGGCCTGCGGCACCGCCGCCGTGCTCACCCACGAGGGCGGCATCACCCAGTACGCAAAACACAGGCACAACTGCCTGCTCATCGATCCCATGAACCGGGACGAAATTGTGGAAAAAGCGCTTTCGCTGCTGGACGACGGGCAGGAGCGTGCGCGGCTGGTCGCGAACGGAAAGGCCACGGCGGCGGAATACTCCGTCACCGCCGAGGGCGCGCGCACCGCCGCGTTTTTCAGGGAGATTTTGGGATTGGACGACGGCGGGGCCATTCGGGGGTGATGCGATGCGGGCGAACACAAAAGCGATAACGCGGGCCTTTGCGGAATGTTTCGGGGCGGCGGGCCCCGTGGTGGAGGTGGGCGCCATGCAGGTGGACGGCCAGCACGGCTGGGGCGACCTGCGCGGCTTTTTCCCCGGCGTTCCCTACATCGGCACCGACATGCGCTCCGGCCCCGGCGTGGACCGGGTGGAGAACTTCGAGGGCCCCACCACCTTCGCCGACGGCGAGGCGGGCACCATCATCTCGCTTGACACCCTGGAGCACGTGTACGACACCTTCGCGTTTGTCCGTGAACTTGACCGCATCCTCGCGCCGGGGGGCATGATGCTCCTCACCTCGGTGATGTACTACCCCGTGCACGCCCATCCGTCCGACTACTGGCGTTTCACGCCCGAGGCCTTCCGGCGGCTCGCCGCCCCATACGGTGACTGCCGCGTGCTGGCCCAGGGGCCGGAGGATTTCCCCCACACCGTGGTCGCCGTGCTGCGCAAGGGCGCGCCCCTCGACCCGGAGGCGCTGCGGCGCTTCACGGAGGCGGTGGCGGCGGGCGACGGCGCGGATGAGGGCTGCGGCTGGGTCCACCCCCGCGAGGCGGAACTGCTGGAGGAAATGCGCGTTTTGCGCGCCTACCACGCCCAGTGGGGCCGTGTGGCCGCGTCGGGTTTCAGGGATTTCACCCCGGAGGAGTGGCTGCGCGGGGCGGAGGGTTCCGCCTTCGATCCGAACCTGTCGCGCTTGGTTTTTGCCGCGGACGGCGTGGACGGCGCCTGCTGGGCCGGAGAGGCCACGGGCGCGACGCCGGGGGATCTGGTGGCGCTTCAGGGGATTATCGCGGAACTGCGTCCGGGCTTGGTCCTCGCGCCGGGCGTGAGGCCCGGCATGCGCCGTTTTCTGGAGGACATGCTCCGTTTGAACGGCGGGGGACGTGCGGCGGACGCGCCGCAGCCGGGCGCGGCCGGGCCTGTGATGGCGGTCATCGCGCCGGAGGGCGGCGCGCGCGAAACCCTTGGGAATCTGTCGTCGCTTGCGGATGCGGTCACCCCGGGCGCGTACCTAGTGGTGTTGAACACCCTGCGCCGCTACCTTGCGGAAATGCCCGGCGGCAGGCCGGAGTGGGAGGGGGACGGCCCCCTGCAGGCGGTGCGGCAGTTTCTCACGGCCCGCCCTGAATTCACCGCCGACCGTAGCCGCGAAAGGCACATGGCCACCTTCGCGCCCCTTGGATTCCTGCGCAAACGGCAGTTGCTGGACACCGCATGGAAACCCAACAAGGCCACCCTGGAGCAGCTCCCCGGCGGGGTGCTGCGCTGTGTCACCCACGAGGGGAAGGACGGTGTCTGGGGCGGCATGCTGCTTGGTTGCGAACGCACCAACGTGTGCGACGGAAAAACCCTGCCCTGCGCCGCCGGAACGGCCATGGAACTGCGCTTCACCCTGCGCGGCGCGGCCAACCACGGCCGCGCGCGGCTGGCGCTGAACGTGATAGACGACACGGGCGCGCGCCTCGCCGAAACCGTGCTCACGCCGGGGGAAGGATGGACGGAGGTGGTTTTCCCCTTCACCCCCCGCGCCGGGGCGCGCTTTCTCGGCGTGCAGCTGGTCAAGGCAAAGGACGAGACGCCGGTTGTTTTTGAGATACGCGGCGTGGAAATCACCCCCTGCTGAGGGGTTTCCGGAGGAAACCATGCACATGCGGGAACTGATGGAACTGTCCGGCCAGATCAACGCCATCGCCAACGCCTACAAGCGCTCCCAAATCCTCTTCACCGCCCTCGACGGCGGCGTCTTTTCCCTGCTGGAGGGCGCGGGCGCGCCGGCGGACGCCGTGGCCGCCGCCTGCGGCTGGAGCGCGCGCGGGGCGGCGATGCTGCTCGACGGGCTGGTGGCACTGGAACTGGTGGAAAAGCGGGACGGCCTTTACCGCAACGGCGCGGCGGCGTCAGCCTGCCTGGTGCCGGGCGGGCCCTGCTGGCAGGGCGAGATTATCCGCCACACACGGGCAAGCTGGGACGCGTGGGCGGCCCTGCCGGAGGCCGTGCGCAAGGGTGCCTGCGCGGTGCGGCCCGAGCAGGAGCGGAGCGGCGGGGAACTGCGCAACTTCATCCTGGGCATGGACAACATCGCCCGGTTCAGCGCCCGCGAAATGCTTGCGGCGGTGGACCTGTCGCGTTACCGGCGCATGCTTGACCTCGCGGGCGGGCCCGCCACCTATGCCATTACCTTCCTTGGCGCCCACCCGGCCCTGCACGCCACCCTCTTCGACCGTCCCGCGGTGATCGAAATCGCGCGGGAGCAGGTGGCGAGGGCGGGGCTCGAAAACCGCTTCACCTACCTTGGCGGCGACTGCCTCGTGAACGACCTCGGCGGCCCCTACGATCTGGTGCTCATGTCCAACATCATCCACAGTTTCGGGCCGGAGGAGAACGCGCTGCTTGTGCGCAAGGCCCATGCCGCGCTTGGGCGGGGCGGCACGCTGATCATCAAGGACTTCCTGGTGGAGAACGACCGGTCGGGCCCGGCCTACGGCCTGATCTTCGCGCTCCACATGCTGGTGCACACCCCCGCGGGCGGAACCTACTCCTTTGACGAGGTGCAGTCCTGGACCGATGCCGCCGGGTTCGGCCCGGGCCGGGTCGTTTCGCTGACCCCGCAGACGCGGCTGTGGATGGTTGAGAAAGTTTGAACCGGAAGGGATTGCGCGCGATGACGCTTTTGAAAGGATGCCCCGCCATGATGGTCCCGGTGATCGTGCTGTGCGCCCTTGCGGGCGCGGAGGACAAGCCACGCCTTGCGCCCCTTGCGCTGGACCCGATTCCGCTGGGGGGAATCACGGCGGACGGCTGGCTCCAGCGGCAGTTGCGCATCCAGGCCGGCGGCCTCTCGGGAAACCTGGAGAAGTTCTGGCCGGACATCAAGGACAGCGGCTGGATTGGCGGCAAAGCCGAGGGCTGGGAGCGCGCCCCCTATTGGCTCGACGGCATGGTTCCCCTGGCGTGGACCCTCGACGACCCGGAGCTGAAGGCGGTGGTCAAGCGCTGGATGGACCATATCCTGGAGCACCAGCACGACGACGGCTGGCTGGGGCCGCGCAAAAGCAAGGGCTACCAGGAGCTCGACACCTGGCCCCAGTTCATCATCCTCAAGGCGCTTCGCCAGTACCACGAGGCCTCCGGCGATCCGCGCGTGGTCCCGGCCATGCTGAAAAACGTCCGCTGCGTTGACCGTGTGCTCGCGGAAAAGCCCCTCTTCGACTGGGGCAAATACCGCTGGATGGATCTGGTAATCACCGTCCACTGGCTTTACGCGCAGACCGGGGAGGAGTGGCTTCTTGGCGCGGCGGCGCGCGCCCACGCCCAGGGCTTTGACTGGCGCGGCCATTTTGAAAATTTCAAGTACCCAGAAAAAATGAAGGCCAAGGACTGCATCCTCGACACCCACGTGGTGAACAACGCCATGGCCGTGAAGGCGCCCGGCGTGTGGTCCCGCCAATCCGGGGATTCGGCGGACGCGGCGGCGGTGGACACTGTCACCGGCACGCTCGACCGTTTCCACGGCCAGGTGACCGGCATCCTCACCGGCGACGAGCATTACGCGGGCAGCAGCCCCTCCCAGGGCACCGAACTCTGCGCCGTGGTGGAGTACATGTTCTCGCTGGAAAACCTCATTGCCGTGCTGGGACGCCCTGATTTGGCCGACCGGCTTGAGCGCATCGCGTTCAACGCGCTGCCCGGCACCTTCTCCCCCGACATGTGGGCCCACCAGTATGTGCAGCAGGCCAATCAGGCTGTCTGCCGTGTGTCGGAGGATCGGGTCTACACCAACAACGGTCCCGACGCAAACCTCTTCGGCCTGGAGCCGAATTACGGGTGCTGCACCGCCAACCTGCATCAGGGCTGGCCCAAGTTCGCCGCCCACCTTTGGATGGCCACGCCCGCAGGGGACGGTGTCCCCGCCGGACTCGCCGCCGTCGCCTACGCGCCCTGCCGCGTAAGCGCCACCGTGGACGGGAAGGCCGTCCGGGTGCGCGTGGAGACGGACTACCCCTTCCGCGACGAAATCCACGTGACCGTGTCCGGCGCGGGCGACTTCCCCGTGTTCTTCCGCGTGCCCGGCTGGGCGAAAGACGCCACGGTGCGGGTCGGCGGCGACCCCGCCGTGTCCGCCGCGCCCGGCGCGTTCCACACCATTCGCCGCGCATGGGACGGCGACACCGCCGTAACCCTCCGCTTTCCCATGGCCCCGCGCGTGGAGCGCCGCTTCAACAACAGCGCCGCCTTCTCCCGCGGCCCGCTGGTTTACTCGCTCCATGTCGGCGCGGAATGGAAACCCCTGCGCGGCGAGGCCCCCCACAACGACTTTGAGGTGCTGCCCGCGACGCCGTGGAATTACGCCGTCGAGCTGGACCCCGCCGCGCCGGAATCCTCCCTGCGCTTTGAGGAGCTGCCTGTCGGCGAAAACCCCTTCGACCCCGCCACGCCGCCCCTGCGCGCCCTCGCAAGGGGCCGCCTGCTGCCCGGCTGGGTCATCGAGCACAACGCCGCAGCACCGCCGCCCCAAAGCCCTGTATCCTCCGGCGAGCCTCTGGCCGATCTTGAACTCATCCCCTATGGCTGCGCCAAACTGCGCATCACCGAATTCCCCGTGCTGCACGAATAGGTGCTTTCACAGCGGCCAGGAGAAACGGCTTCCCGCGCCCGCTTCGGCATGGGCGTTGGGCAGGGTGTCCCGCAGACGGCGCGCGGCGTCCGGGCCGGTGCAGTGCAGGGGGGTGGCCAGCCGGACATCATGGCGGCGGAGCGCGTCCAATGCCGCGTCCACCCGCTCCGGCGGCGCACTGTTCAGGTGCATGCCTCCGATTACGGCGTGGATGCGCGGCGCACCACTGAGTTCCGCCACATAATCAAGGGTGTTAGCGACGCCTGCGTGGGCGCAGCCCAGCAGCACCACCACGCCCACGGCGGTTTCAAACCACATCGCCTGGTCATCCGGGATTTCGTTGGGGACAAGGCAGGCCGGGTCGCTGAAAAAAGGCGTTTCCGCCGGTTCGGCGGCATGGCGGCGGGGGATCGGACCGGTCAGCCAGAACGGCCCCGCCACATGTGTCGGTCCCGTGCAGTGGACCACAGGAAGGTCCGTACCGGATAAAAGGGCCGCGCTTTCGGCGGACATGCCGATGAACTTGTGCGGCGGGGAATCAAGCCTTCGGTAACAGGGAGCCAACGCGGCGGGATGAAAGCACACAGCCGGTTGCGCCTGTGAAAGCACTCGGGCCAGCCCGCCGCTGTGGTCGTAATGGCCGTGGCTCAGCGCCACCGCGTCCAGGGTGGACAGATCCACCCCCAGCCGCGCCGCGTTCACCGGCAGTGCGGCACCCTGACCTGTGTCAAAAAGCACCCGAACCCCCGCAGCCGCCGCATAAAACGACAGGCCGTGCTCCTCCTCAAGCCCGGAAAAGGCGGCCGTGTTGTCCGTGACGATGGTGACGGTTGCCGTGTTCATTGTCCAGCCTCCAAAAGGGGAATCATGCGTTCGTTTGCGTTGCAAAAGCAACGCCCCGGCGGGAGGGGTCCCGCCGGGGCGCGTGGATTGCGGCTGTGGGCCGCCGTGCCTCGCTCAGGCCATGGGCTTGGGCGGTTCGGCGACGTAGTTGGTGAGGATCTTCATGTAGTTGGCGCGCTCATAGGCGGCGGGTTCGGCGCATTTCTGCTGGCTCAGGGCGCCCTGCATCTGCTTCACCGAAACGTACTCGTTCTCCTCCATCCACTTCACGAGGCCGTCGCGCAGCAGGCTGAGGTGGCCGATGCCGTGCTTCAGCAGCGCGGAGGTGCTCATCGCGACCTTCGCGCCCGCCATCATGCACTTCACCACGTCGGCGGGGGTGTGCACGCCGCCGGTGACGGCCATGTCCGCGGCAATCTTGCCGTGCAGGATGGCCACCCAGCGCAGGCGCAGGCGCAGCTCGTTCGAGGTGCTGAGGTTCAGGTCCGTCTTGACCTCCAGGTTGGCGAGGTCGAAGTCGGGCTGGTAGAAGCGGTTGAACATCACCAGCGCGTCCGCGCCGGCGTCGCTGAGCCGCTTCGCCATGTTGGCCACGGAGCTGAAGTACGGGCCGATTTTCACGGCGACGGGAACCGTCACGTTCGCCTTCACCGCCCCGACCAGATCCACGTACATGTCCTCCACCTGCGCGCCCGTCATGTCCGGGTTGGTGGGGAGGTAGTACACGTTCAGCTCAATCGCGTCCGCGCCGGCGTCCTGCATTTCCTTCGCGTACTTGACCCAGCCGCCGCTGGAAACGCCGTTCAGGCTGGCGATGACCGGAATGGACACGGCGGCCTTGGCGCGCTGGATGTGCCCGAGATAGCCCTCGGGGCCCATCTTGTAGTCCTCCAGGTCGGGGAAATAGGTCAGCGCCTCCGCAAAGCTCTGCTCGCCCTGCTGGAGGTTCGCGTTCAGCTCCTGGCTGAGGAAGGTGAGCTGCTCCTCGAAGAGCGAGTGGAGCACGATTGCCGAGGCGCCCGCCTCCTCCATGCGCTTGAGGTTGTCGATCGGCTCGCTCTGCGGCGAGGGCGAAACGACGAGGGGGTTCTTCAGCTCCATGCCGAGATAACTGGTGGTGAGATCCATGAACTGTGTCCTCCTGCCGCCGCGGCCCCGCCGCGGCGCATTGTCCTGTCGTTTCTGGTTTAGTCCGCTTCCACGGCGCCCGCGGCCTGTCCGTCGCCCGTGCCGGGCATGGAGGCCAGGTACTGGTACAGCCGCCACCGCGCCGCCACGTCGTTCTGGGCCTCCTTGAGCAGGCTGGCCGCCAGTTCGGGCGCGCTGAGCGAGAGCATCTTGTACCGCGTTTCGTTGTAGATGTACTTGTCGAGGCCGAGGCTCGGCTCCTTCGAGTCGAGCTGGAACGGGTTCATGCCCTGCGCCGCGAGGTCCGGGTTGTACCGGAACAGCGGCCAGTGGCCCGACTGCACCGCGGCCTTCTGCTGCTCCAGCCCCATGGCGAGGTTGTAGCCGTGGGCGATGCAGTGGCTGTACGCCACGATCAGCGACGGGCCGTTGAAGGACTCCGCCTCAAGGAAGGTCTTCACCGTGTGCGAGTCGTTCGCGCCCAGCGCCACCCGCGCCACATAGGCGCTGCCGTAGGTCATCGCCATGAGGGTCAGATCCTTCTTGCCCGCGGGCTTGCCGCCCGCGGCGAACTTCGCCACCGCCGCGCGGGGCGTGGACTTCGAGCACTGGCCGCCCGTGTTCGAGTACACCTCCGTGTCCAGCACGAGGATGTTCACGTTGCGCCCGGAGGCGATCACGTGGTCGAGGCCGCCGTAGCCGATGTCGTAGGCCCAGCCGTCGCCGCCCATGATCCACACGGACTTGCGCACCAGGAATTCCGCCACGCCCAGCAGCGACTTCGCCTCCGGCGTCGCGGAGCCCGACAGCTTCGCGCGCAGCGCGTCCACGCGCGCCCGCTGCGCGTCGATGCCGGCCTCGTCCGCCTGGTCGGCGTTGAGCAGCGCCTCAACAAGCTCCGTGCCCAGCTCCGCCTCAAGGCGCTTCACCAGCTCCCGAGCGTACTCGGCCTGCTTGTCCACGGTCACCCGCATGCCCAGGCCGAATTCCGCGTTGTCCTCGAACAGCGAGTTGCACCACGCCGGGCCGCGGCCCTTCGCGTCCTGCGCCCAGGGCGTCGTGGGCAGGTTGCCGCCGTAGATGGACGAGCAGCCCGTGGCGTTCGCCACGTAGGCGCGGTCGCCGAACAGCTGCGAAACCAGCTTCACGTAGGGCGTCTCGCCGCAGCCCGCGCAGGCGCCCGAGAACTCGAAGAGCGGACGCAGCAGCTGCACGTCCTTCACGATGCCGCGGTTGATCCTGTTGCGGTCCGTCTCCGGGAGGGAGAGGAAGAAGTCCCAGCACTTGCGTTCGCGCTCGCGGATCGGCTCCTGCACCGCCATGTTGATCGCCTTCAGCCGCGCCTCGCTCTTGTTCTTCGCGGGGCAGGTCTGCACGCACAGCGTGCAGCCCGTGCAGTCCTCGGGCGCGATCTGCAGGATGAACTGCTGGTCGCCGAATTCCTTCCAGCGGGCCTTGGCGCTCTTGAAGCCCTCCGGCGCGCCGGCCAGGGCCTCCGGATCCACAATCTTGCCCCGGATCACGCCGTGGGGGCAGACCAGCGAGCACTTGCCGCACTGGATGCACGTCTCGGGATCCCACACCGGGATCTCAAGCGAGATGTTGCGCTTTTCCCACTGGGTCGTCGCCGTCGGGAAGGTGCCGTCCACCGGCATCAGGCTCACGGGCAGGTCGTTGCCGCAGTCGCGGATGATTTCCGCCGTGAACGCCTTCACAAAGTCGGGCGCCGCGTCGGGAACCGGCTGCGCCAGGTCGAAGGCGCTCGTCACCTCGCCGGGCACCGGAACCTCGTGCAGGTTTTCCAGCGACATGTCCACG
Source organism: Candidatus Hydrogenedentales bacterium (assembly GCA_041859375.1). Lineage (GTDB taxonomy): Bacteria > Hydrogenedentota > Hydrogenedentia > Hydrogenedentales > CAITNO01 > JBHEKP01. The sequence continues at coordinate 12,256 of JBHEKP010000216.1, forward strand.
GCGGTCCAGTTTTTCTGCACCACCGCCTCGCCGCGCTTGCCGTAGGTTTTCTTGATGGAATACTTGATCGCGTCAATCGCCTTCTCGCGGGGCAGGATGTTGCTGATGGCGAAGAAGCACACCTGCATCACCGTGTTGATGCGGTTGCCCATGCCCGCGTCCGCCGCCACCTTGTACGCGTTGATCGTGTACAGCTTGATTTTCTTCGACACGATCTGCCGCTGCATCGTCCGGCTCAGGTGGTTCCAGAGCTCCTCCGGGCCGTGCGTGCTGTTCAGCAGGAACACCGCGCCCTCCTGCGCGACCCTCAGGATGTCCACCTTTTCCATCAGCGAGAACTGGTGGCAGGCCACGAAGCTCGCCGTGGTGATGAGGTAGGTGGACTTGATCGGCTTCGGGCCGAAGCGCAGGTGCGACGTGGTCATGGAGCCGGACTTCTTCGAGTCGTACACGAAGTAGCCCTGGGCGAAGAGGCCCGCGTCCTCGCCGATGATCTTGATGGAGTTCTTGTTCGCGCCCACCGTGCCGTCCGACCCGAGGCCGAAGAACACCGCGCGCACCGTCTCCGGATCCTCCGTGGAGAACAGCGGATCGTACTCCAGGCTCGTGTGCGTCACGTCGTCGTTGATGCCCACGGTGAAGTGGTTCTTCGGCACGTCCTTTTTCAGCTCGTCGAAGACGCCCTTCACCATCGCGGGCGTGAACTCCTTGGAGGAGAGGCCGTAGCGGCCTCCGGTGATCCGCGGCACCACCGCGAAGGGCGCGTCGCCCGACGCCATCGCCTCGGCCACCGCCGTGACCACGTCCTGGTACAGCGGCTCGCCCGTCCCGCCCGGCTCCTTCGTCCGGTCGAGCACGGCAATCTTTTTCACCGTCTTCGGCAGCGCCGCCACGAGGTGCGCGCACGAGAAGGGGCGGAACAGGCGCACCACCACGATGCCCACCTTCTCGCCCAGCTTTTCCGTCAGGTACTCCACCGTCTCGGTCGCCGCGTCCGCGCCCGAACCCATCAGCACCACCACGCGCTCGGCGTCCGGCGCGCCCACATAGTCAAAGAGGTGGTAGGCGCGGCCCGTCAGCGCCGCAAACTTGTCCATCACGCCCTGCACGATTCCGGGGCAGGCGTTGTAGTAGCGGTTGCACGCCTCGCGGCCCTGGAAAAACACGTCCGGGTTCTGCGCCGTGCCGCGCACCACCGGCCGGTCCGGGCTCAGCGCCCGCGCACGGTGCGCCAGGACCAGATCCTCGCTGATCATCACGCGGATGTCCTCCGGCAGCAGCTCCTCAATCTTCGCCACCTCGTGGGACGTGCGGAAGCCGTCGAAGAAGTGCAGGAAGGGCACCCGCGCCTCCAGCGTCGCCGCGTGGGCGATCAGCGCCAGATCGTGCGCCTCCTGCGGCGAATTCGACGCCAGCATCGCGAAGCCGGTGCCGCGCACCGACATCACATCGCTGTGGTCGCCGAAAATCGAGAGCGCGTGCGACGCCAGCGCCCGCGCCGTCACGTGGAACACCGCCGGGGTCAGCTCGCCCGCGATCTTGTACATGTTCGGGATCATCAGCAGCAGGCCCTGCGACGCCGTGAAGGTGGTCGTCAGCGAGCCCGCCTGAAGCGCGCCGTGGACCGCGCCCGCCGCGCCGCCCTCGCTCTGCATCTCCACCACCATCGGCACCGTGCCCCAGATGTTCTTCTTGCCCTCGGAGGCCCACTGGTCCGCCCACTCGCCCATTGTTGACGAGGGCGTGATCGGGTAAATCGCCGCCACCTCGCTCACCTGGTAGGCAATCTTGGCGACTGCCTCGTTTCCGTCCAACGTACGCATTGGTCTTGCCATGGCTGTGACTCCAGTCCTTGCGGTTTTGGCGCGTTCCGGTGGAATTCGCGCCGAACGAACGGTTTCCGCCGCCGGCGGAAACCTGCCAAATAAAGAAACCCTGCGGGCGTCGGCGGGGCGCGCGGACACACAATTCCCGCGCGCTGACTGCATGAAAACAGGGGTACCCCGCCTATGCCGCAGTATTATGGGGGGCGCGCCCGCATGGGCGCAACGATCAAGGCTAACGCGGCGACATCATGCCGAACAGGCGTTAAGCATGCTTATTCGCAGTTTTGCCACCGGAAAGCGCCTGTCACAGCCCCCAAAAGGGCCGATTTTGGGCGGAATTAGTTTGACGCTTCCTAAACCGCATGGTATCATAATCTTGTGATAACAACCGGGGACTGATTTGGAGACCACCCACCATGAAGCATACCCAAAAGGCGGGCTTTACCCTTATTGAATTATTGACAGTCATCGCCATCATCGCGATTCTGGCGGCCATGATCATGGTTGTCGGGCCGCGCATGATTGAAAAGGCGAAGATTTCCCGCATGCAGTCCGCCATCCACCAGATTGACGTGGCCCTGCAGGCCTACAGCGCCGACAACAAGGGCACCTATCCGCCCGCCTACGGCTTCGTCCAGTTCGGCGAAAAGGACAATTTCACGCCCCCGGCCAACCCGGACCAGGAAGGCAGGTACTACACCCTCCGCTCCTACATGCAAATCCTCAAGTACCACGGCAACGAGGAGATGTACGACGAGTTTTCCGACGGCTATGACACGGACCGCGACGGCCGGATCAGCCCCCTTGAGTTCCTGCCCGTGGGCCGCAAGCTGCCCACCGGCTCCTGGGAATTCGCCACCCTCCCGCGCTACGCCGGGGTCAACGACCCCGTTTTCAGCGGCGAGCTGGGCCTGGCCGCTGATGCCAAGGAACGCCCCTTCGTCTACATCCCCGTCAACAAGGCCCAGTTTGGCCGCATGCAGAAATACTGGATCAACAGCGGCGCCTTCCTCGCCCAGCGCTGGGAGCCGTCCGACCCCAACTTCCCGGCCATCCAGTTCCCGCCGGCCAAGTACGACGCCTTCGTGCTGGTGGGCATGGGGCCCGCGGGCAACTCCTTCGGCATCCTGCCCGAACCGCTCGGCGTCGCCGCCGAGCAGGCGAACAACGGCCGCGACCTCTACCACATCACGGCGCTGCGCGCCTATTTCCTGGCCACCCGCGACCTGAACGCCAACGGCCAGCTTGACTTCGAATTCACCGCGCGCACCCAGGCGGGCGAGGGCGCCGTGCCCGACTATCCGGTCACCGGCACGAACTTCACCACGAACAACGATCTGCCCTACGCCCCCGCGCCCCGCCAGGCGGGCCCCTGGATTTTCGTCGGCAAGTGATTTCCCGCGGCGCACGCGGCATCCAGGGGGCCGGACCCGGGTTCGGCCCCCTGTTTTGTTAAACCCCCGGGGTTGACCATGCACACATGAACAGCATCACCCGCATGTGGCTCACCTGGGCGCACGCGCGCAAGTTCGCGCGGCTGGGCGCCCATTGCCGCTTCCCCGTGCCCTCCCTCGAGGTCCGGGGGCATGTGGAAATCGGCGACCACTGCCGCTTCCGCGACAACGTCACCCTCCACGCCCGGCCCGGAGCGCGCATCGTCTTCGGCAACCGCTCGGGGTGCAGCTGGGGCTGCCTGCTGGACGCCTCCGCCGAAATCCGCGTCGGCAACTATGTCGGCGTCGCCGAGCATGTCATTGTCTGCGACGCCGTCCTCCCCCTCATGGGCCACGGCGCGTGCTGGCGCGGTGTCGCCGCGGAGGCGCGCCCCGTCGCGCTGGGCGACAACTGCTTCATCGGCAGCGCCTGCATCATCGGCCCCGGCGTCACCGTCGGCGAGGGCGCCGTCATCGCCCACCACAGCGTGGTGCTCCGCGACGTGCCCCCCTATGAAATCTGGGCCGGCGCGCCCGCCCGGCGCGTCAGCCACCGCACCGAGGGCCTCTCCGAGGAAAAACTGCGCGAGGCGCGGGAGATGATCGCCCGCCACGGCCTCCAGCGCGACAGGTATCTCGACGAATGATCCGCGCCTTCACCTTCGACTTCTGGGGCACCCTCTTTCGAGACGTGGACGGCGACAGGCGCCACGCCCTGCGCGCCGCGCGCCTCGCCGCCGCCGCGGGCGTGTCCGAGGCCGAGGCCTCCCGCGTGCTCGAAGACGCCATGGCCGTTTTCGCCCGCCACCACATCGAGCGGCAGAAGACCCTCGACAGCGCGCACGCCGTGCGCATGGCGGGGGAGGCGCTGGGGGTGGAATTCGACCCCGAAACCGCCGCCGGGCTGGCGGACTATTTCTCCCGGGTGATACTCGATCACCCCCCCGCGCCCATTGACGGCGCGCTCGACGCCGTCCGCGCCGCCGCGGAGCGGCTTCCCGCCGGGCTCATCTCCGACACCGGCATCAGCCCCGGCGCCAGCCTCGCCGTGCTGCTGGAGCGCCACGGCTTCACGCCCCACCTGCGCTGCCTCACCTTTTCCGACGAGGTGGGCGTGTCCAAGCCGCGGCCCGAAATGTTCCACCGCACCGCCGCCGCGCTGGGGGTGCGGGCGGGGGAGCTCTTCCACCTGGGCGATTTGGAGCCCACCGACATCGCGGGGGTCCGCGCGCTGGGCGGCACCGCCGGCCTTTTCGCCGGGGTGAACCGCCGCCACCTCGAATCCACCGCCGCCGAGCATGTTTTCACCGACTGGCGGGAGTTCACCCGCCGGATTGACGAATTCTGCGCCGGATAGGCGCGGCCACACCGGGAGGTGCGCAGGCATGGACGATCACAGGTCGCTTGTGGGCGCGGTGGTGCTCGGCGTCATCATTCTGATGCTTTTCCTCACCCCCGAATGCGCCAAAAGCGGAAAAAAGGCCCCCAAAACGCCCCCCGCCGCCGCGCAGCCCGCCCCGGCGGCCCCTCAGGGCAGGTAGCTCTTCGGGTTCACCGGCGCGCCGTTCTTCCGCACCTCGTAGTGCAGGTGCGTGCAGGTGGCGTTGCCCGTGCTGCCCACTTCCGCGATGATCTCCCCCCGGCCCACGCGCTGCCCCGGCTTCATGTACCGCTTCGCCAGGTGCGCGTAATACGTCGAATACCCCCCGCCGTGCTCCACCACCAGCACCTGCCCGTAGGCCCCGTTGTACCCCGACTCGGTCACCACCCCGTCCGCCGTGGCGCGCACCGGCGTGCCCTTCGGCGCGATGATGTCCGCGCCCTTGTGCGTGTGGCGGCGGCGTTTCACCCCGTACCCCGAACTGATGTACCGATCCTCATTGTCCACCGGCCAGATGCAGGGGAGGTGTCTGGGCTGTTCGTGGGTGGCGGACTGGA
>JBHEKP010000259.1:0-14358 GCA_041859375.1 Candidatus Hydrogenedentales bacterium
ATGGTCCCCTCCTTGAACATCTGGTAGATGCGGGCGTACTGGGTTGGGCGTGGATTGACAGGTTCGCGCTGTTCCGTGATTGCGAAGGCATAGTCCCAGTCGGGCACGGGAAACTGGCACTGGATGGTGTGGGTGATGTCGGGGTAGTGCCGGATGGGATACTGCTGCGGCAGCCCCGCGCGCAAATCCGCGAGCTTCATCCGGTTTTGCGGCCCAAAGACGATGCCAGTCAGCCATGCGGGCTGCCTGGTCCGCATGAAGTCCATGAACTCGTCCATCCACTCCTTTGTGAACCCCTGGGGGGACATCCACATCTGGGCCTTTGGATGGGTCTGGCGCAGTGTTTCCGTGGCCCGCTCCAGCAGGGCCATCATGTGTTCCGGCGGCGTGTGGCCGGGGTCGCCGCCCGGCACAAAGATGGCGTCAATCCGGGGAAGCGCCGCAAACACCGCCCCCCATTCCGCCATGGCCGCATCCACAGTTTCAGGTTTTGAATAGTCCTTGTCCAGCGCGGGATACCACACCCACACGTCGATGCCGTGGTCGTCGCAGATTTGCGACATGCGCCGCATCATCTCAAGTTGGGGCAGGGGAAAGTGGGGGCTGTCGGCGTCATCGTCGCTGCGCGGGGGGATTAGCTCCACGGCGTTTGCGCCGAACACGGCCAGATCGCGAATATATTGCTCCCACATTTCCGCGGTCCAGGCATCGTAGGAGTTGGTTTTGGGCCGGTAACCGAGCTGGTGGCCGCGCAGCGCCGTTTCCGGGGCGGTGGCGATGTCCAGCCCCGCGGGGACCAGCACGCGCCCCCGGGACATGCGCATTTCCCGCAGCAGCCTTCCCACGCCGAAGAGCACGCCGCGCGCGTCGTTGCCCGCGATGACAACGGCTTTTTTTTCACCGGTTTCAGTGCCCCGGATGCGGAATCCCTCGGACCTGCCCGCCACCGGATTGTCCGCGAAGGCGGGGGCATGGGGTCCCGCAAAGGAGGCCAGCGACTCCTGCGGCCCGAGCGCCACCACCACGGGGGCGTTCCCGGGCCAGGCATGGGTTTCGCCCCAGCGCACGCCCGTGCGCGCCTCCACCTCGTCCAGCAGCATGTCCGCGGCGTTTTGTTCCGCCTTGGTCATCGTGGCGGGCGTTACCAGCACCGCGCCGGTGATGTCCGTGAGTTCGGCAACGGCGGCGGACGCGCATGCCGCCGCGCAGCACAGGACGAATAATGCGGGCAGGAAGAGGCGCATGGGGTTCTCCTTTGTCTTGAAACCGTCCGTCATTATAAAAAGGGCGGCCCGGCGGGTCCAGTCTCCGCCGCGCGGCGCAAACGGATTTTTCGGGGAAGCCCCGCCGGCGCGTATTCGGAAAACAGGGTGCGTGGCGCATATAATGGGACAAGGTTCCCGGCGTCAGGGAACGGAGGAACGCCCCATGCGCATGCCGCTGACGAGAGTGATGATATTGCCGCTTTTCCTGGCCTGGGGAACGGCCTGGTCCGCCGGGCCGACGGAGGAGCAGAAGACACAGATCATGGACGGCCTGGACGCCATGGCGGCGGGGACCGCCTCCCCCGTTGTGATGGAACAGTTTGTCCGGACGGATGTGAAGGCCGGGGAATGGGCGGTTGTGTTTGGGGAATATTGGAACAAGCGCCGTTTCAGCCCGGAACTGGGGGGGGCGTTGCGGGTCCTGCTCGATCCGCAGCAACCCGGCATTGAGCAGGCCGCCCAGACGGCGGGCATGCTGGCCGCTGAGGCGCTGCGCGCCGCGCTGGGCCGATCACCGGCGGATGCGGCGGAGTTTGATTTGGCGCTTCAGTGGCTGGAACAAATGCTGCCGGCCCCATTTTCCCCGATGATTGGCACGGGACTTGGGGCGGTTCTGTCCGCCAAGCCCATTGATCCGGGTGGCATAGGCGCGGCGCATGCGGGCGGGGAAGTGCTGCCGGGGCTGGCCGCGCCAGGCGGGATTGCCGGTGGAATTTCCGGGGATGCGATTCCCCCCGCAACGCCACCCGCCGCTGGTGCCGGTTCCCCCCAAGGTCCGGTTTCCGGCGAAAGTGAACCGCAACCCGGCCCGCCCGCCGCAGCCCGGAATGTTCCCGCGGCGGCAATCCCCCGTGAGCTGCCCCATGTGGGCCCGTATGCCATGCAGGCGGCGGTGACGCTGGGGGCGTATGCGGGGCCCGCCGTCGGCAAATGGGTGGCTTTGCCCCTCAACACCCGCATCATCATCGAAACCGGCGGGGTTTGGGTCTTTGACGGCGGCATGATGTCCGAACCCCAGGCGCGGAGCCTTGGCAGCCTGTTCCGTTCCCTGCCGCCGCTGATGTCCGGGGTGTCCGTGGTCTTTGTGGGCATTGACCCGGTGCCCCTGCGCGCGCCGGGCGCGATCACGGCCCTCCCCATGCTTCCCCCGGCCATGGTGCGCGAACCCGTCGCGCTGCCCACCGGCGCGGTGCTGCCGCCCTGTCCGGCGGTGACCGCCATGATGATGGATCAGCTTGTCCGCTCACTTCAGGACCGGGAAACGGCAAGGCGTCCGGAACTGTTGCTGCGCCGGGACATCCTGCTGCGCATGGCGGCAACCCGCCCGGACTGCGCGCTCTTTCCGTTTCTTGCCGCCGGCGGTTACGGCGGCCCGGCTGATTTTTATCCGGCGCTCGCCGCGCTTTGGCTGTGTGATTCCGGGGCTGTTCTCGGGGCGGCGCGCGCCCTTGTGGCGCAGGGCGGGCAGGAGCCCATGTACGCGCTGCTGCTGCTGGCGGACCTGCTGTCCGGCGGGGGGGACACAACCCCCCTGTTCATGGTGGACGGCCAGGGCATGGTGTCCGGGAGCGCGGGTGCGCTGCGGAAGGCCATGGCCCGGCCCGGCATGCCCTATGTGACCGGCGTGGCCGCGGGCGGTTCGGTGGCGGAATACGACGGGCTGGACTATGAAATGCTGCTTGGGATGTGACGGCCCGGCGCGCGGGAGGTTTTGGTGAGACCATTGTGGTGGATGCTGACCCTGGCGTATTGCGCCTTCATTTTTTGGATGTCCTCCGGCCCGGCGCCGCTCCCGAAGCCCATGAGCCTCTTTGGCATGGACAAACTGCTGCACGCCGGGGCCTACGGCGTGCTGGCGTGCATCGTGCTGGCCGGCATGCGCCGCTCCGGCAGGGGCTGGGGGCGTCCGGCCCTTTTCCTGCTTCCCCTCCTGTTTGCCTCCCTGTACGGGGTGACGGATGAGATCCACCAGTATTTTGTGCCCACCCGCCAGTTTGACCCCTTCGACGCGCTGGCCAACGCCTTTGGGGCGGCGCTTGCGGCGGGGGTGGGGCTTTTTCTGCCCATGCCGCGCCGGTCCGTCTGAAACCGGCGGGGCCGTTCGGGTATAGACTTGACCGGAGCGCGGAACGGCGCGGCTTTTGCGCGGTTTCGCCGGGGCATGGTACCCTTACAGGAGAATGATGGGAACGGATTCCACAGACACCCCCCCCGTGCGGCGGCGCGGCTGCGCGGGTTTGTTTTTCTTCTTCATGCTCGTCCTGGGCGCGTGCTGGGGCGGGGCGCTCGGCTTTTTTGTCTGGATGGTGAACGACGCCACGAACAACGTGGCCCAGGCGCTGGCCGATTTCCGCCCGAAGATCGGCAGCAAGGTTTTCAGCAGCGACGGCCGCCTGCTCGGGGAATTTTCCATCGAGGAGCGGCAGCTGGTGCGGCTCAGCGACATCCCCCTGCACATGCAGAAGGCGGTGATAGCCACCGAGGACAACACCTTCTACGAGCACAAGGGCGTGCGCCCCGACGCCATCCTCAACGCCATGCTTTATGTGGTGCAGACGGGCCGGACGCGCGGCGCGAGCACCATCACCATGCAGGTGGTGCGCAACGTCGAATCGCTGGAGGTCGGGCTGGAGCACTCGTTCAAGCGCAAGATACGCGAGGCCGTCGTCGCGCTGCAGGTGGAGCGCAAATTCACCAAGGACGAGATCCTCGAACTTTACCTGAACCAGATTTTCCTCGGCATCAGCGCCTACGGCGTGGAGGCCGCGGCGCGCCAGTATTTCGGCGTGGGCGTGGAGGACCTGACCCTGGGCGAGGCCGCCACCATTGCGGGCCTGATACGGTCCCCGAACAGGAACAATCCGGTTTACAACATCGGAAACGCCACCGGACGCCGGGGGATTGTGCTGGATCAGATGCTGGAGGAGGGTTTCATCACGCCGGAGGAGCACAAGGCCGCGCTGGCGGAGGACCTTGCGGCGCAGGTGGTGAAGCGCGGCGCGGAGGACGCGCCGGGGGACAACCGGCCCGTGGCCGCGAAGCGTTCCTTTCTTGCCCCTTATTTTGTGGAGGAGGTGAGGCGCTTTGTGCTCGACAACTACGAGACGGAGGAGGTCTTCGGCGACGGCCTGGAAATTTACACCACCCTCGACATGCGCCTGCAGGAGGCGGCGGAGCGGACACTGCTGAAGGCGCAGGAGGAATTTGACGAAAAGATGCGCAAGTCCCTGGAGAAGCAGGGCAAGCTGGACGAATTTGTGCCGGTTTCCGGCGCGCTGGTCTGCATTGACAACCGCCCCCAGTACCGGGGCTTTGTCCGGGCGATGGTGGGCGGCCGCGATTTTGAGCGCGAGAAGTACAACACGGCGACCCAGGCGCGGCGCCAGCCCGGCTCCAGCATCAAGCCTTTTGTGTGGGCCGCCGCCGTTGCCGCCGGGTACACCCCCTCGACGGTGGTGGTGGACGAGCCTTTTGTGCGGGTTGCGCCGAACGGCAAGGTTTGGGCCCCGAAAAATTTCGACAACAGCTACAAGGGCCCGGTGCCCATCCGCCACGCGCTGGAGATGTCGCTGAACATCGTCTCCATCAAACTGGCGGAGATGGTGGGACCGCCGATGGTCAGGTCCTGCCTGCAGCGCTGCGGCATCCGCACCGAGGTGGAGGGGCTGAGCATCGCCCTGGGCACGCCCGAGGTGAAGGTCATTGACCACTGCGCGGCCTACTCCTGCTTTGTCAACGGGGGCATGCGCACCGAGCCGAGCATGGTGACGGACATCCGCGACCGTGACGGCATGCAGCGCTACAACTACCGGGACCACCTGCGCGTGGAGCCGGCGCTGGACCCCAAGGTGGCCTATGTGACGCTGCACATGATGGAGGGCATCTGTCTTCCCGACGGCGCGGCGGGCTTCCATCCGACCGGCTGGCGCGCGAGTGCGCTGAAGCGGCCCGTGGCCGGCAAGACCGGCACCACCAACAACAGCCGCGATGCCTGGTTCTGCGGGTTCACCAAGCAGTACACCACGGCGGTGTGGTTTGGGTACCGCGACAACAGGCCCCTGGGCAGGGGCCGCGACTACACCGGCGGCAGGCTGGCATGCCCGGTCTGGGTGGAGTTCATGCAGGAGGCCCACGAGGGGCTTCCGGTCGAGAATTTTGACGTGCCCTACGGCATAGACTTCTTTGACATCAACCGGTACACCGGCGTTGAGGGGGGCAACTACAAGGAAGCCTACATCCGGGGAACGCGCCCGCCCGCTCAGTGGCAGGAATACGTGCCGGAGGCGGCCGCCGCCCCGGAGGAGGAGATGCCGATGCTGGAGGCGCTGTGATCAGGGGCGGGTGCGTGCCGCGCCCGTGAGCCTTTTCAAAGCCGCCGCCAGTTCTTCCGTTTTTTCCGGCTTCTTTTTCGCCAGGTTTTTCTTCTGCGCCAAATCTTCCCCGAGGTTGTAGAGTTCCGCCTTCTTGTCCTGCCTGAAAAACATCCAGGGACCGCTGCGCAGGCCCAACTGGGTGTGGTTGTAGCGCTGAAGCACCAGATGGTCACGGACGGGCGCTTTGCCCGTCGTCCCGTTCAGCACCGGCAGGAGGTTGAAGCTGTCCGGCCCCGCGTTGTCCGGCAGGGGCGCGCCCGCGGCGGCGGCAAAGGTGGCCATCATGTCCACAAGGCAGGCGAGCTGGTCCGTTTCCGCGCCCGGCTTGGCATGGCCCGGCCAGCGCGCCAGCAGCGGCACCCGGTGCCCGCCCTCATACAGGTCGCCCTTTTGGCCTCTCAGGATGCCGTTGGGCGGCTGGTTGGCGTGGAGCGCGTTGGTGCCGTCGTCGTAGGTGTCCTTTATGGCCCCGCCGTTGTCGCTGGAGAAAAGGACGAGGGTGTTTTCCGCCAGGTCCAGCCGGTCCAGCGCGTCCAGCACGCGGCCCGCCGCCCAGTCGAGCTGGTGAATCACGTCGCCCCGCGAACCGCAGCCGCTGGTGCCCTTGAAGCGCGCGTTCGGCACCATCGGCTCATGGATGTCATGGGGCGAGAAAAAGAGGAAGAAGGGCCGTTCCCGGTTTTGCTCGATAAAGGCGACGGCCTTGTCCGCGAAGGTTTCCGCCATGTCCTCGTCCACCCAGCGCGCGGCATTGCCGCCGGACATGTGGCCGATGCGGCTGATGCCGTTCACGATGGTCTTGGAATGGGAGGGGTCGGCCTTCATTTTCAGCAGTTCGGGGTGGCTTTCCCCTGTCGGGTCGCCGCCGACGGGATTTTTATAGTCAATTTGGATCGGGTCGGCGGGGTCCAGATTGGCCACGCGCCGGTTTTCTATGAAGACGCAGGGGACCCGGTCGCCCGTGGCGGGCAGGAACCAGGCGTAATCAAAGCCGAGTTCGAGGGGGCCGGGCGTGATTTCCCCGTTGTAGTCCAGCGGCCTGTCAATGCCGCCCAAACCCAAATGCCACTTGCCCACCAGCCCCGTGGCGTAACCCGCGCTCTTAAGCACGGAGGGGATGGTCGGGGTGTCCGTGCTGATTGCCAGGGGCGCGTCGCCGTTGAGGATGTGGTCGCCCGCGGGATTGCGCCACGGGTAGCATCCCGTGAGGAATCCGTAACGGGTGGGGGTGCACACCGAGGCGGGGGAATGGGCGTCGGTGAAACGGAGCCCCTCCCGTGCGAGACGGTCCAGGTTGGGTGTCTTGACGGCCTTTGCCCCGTAGCAGCCCAGATCGCCGTAGCCGATGTCATCGGCGAGGATGAAGACGATGTTGGGCGGTTTTTGGGCGGTTTGGGCGGATGCGGACCGGTGCAGCGCCGCCGTGGCCGCCGCCGCAAGTCCCGCCATGAATTCGCGCCGTGTGGGCATGGGCTTTCTCCCTGCGGCGCGGGTCGCGCCGTGTTTGGGGGAAGTATTGTTGCCCTGCGGCCGCATAGTCAAACCGGCGCTGGAGGCCCACCACCACCCCCTGGACGGCCACGTCCTCCGCCGGGAAGCGCATTGTGTTCATGGCCGCGTTGGCCGGGCGCAGTTCGACGGTTTTGCCCTCCGGATAAAGGTGCTTCACCGTGGCCTCGCCGTCCACCAGCGCCACCACAATGTCCCCTTTTTTCGGCGCGCGCTCCTGGTCCACGATGATTATGTCGCCGTCAAGGATGCCGTCCTCGATCATGCTGTCGCCGGCGACCCGCAGGCAGAAGGCGTGCCGCCGGGCAAGGCGCTCCTCCACGGGGATGCGCGCCTCCACGTTTTCCTCCGCCAGCAGGGGCACCCCCGCCGCCACGCGCCCCAGCAGGGGCAGCGTTCCCGGCGCCTCCTGGGCCTCCTCCTCCATCAGCTTTGCCAGGGCGCCCCTGGTGATGCGTATGGAGCGCGCCTTCGACGCCTCCCGCTCGATGTAGCCCTTGCGCTCCAGCGACACGAGGTGGTCGTTCACCGCGTTGGTGGAGGGGATGCCGAACTTTTCCCCGATTTCCGCGATGGTGGGGGGGTATCCGTTTTTGCGCGCGCTGCGCGCGATGAATTCGAGAATGCTGCGCTGGCGCACCGTCAATCCGCGTGTCATGGCTCCGGCCTCCGGTATGCTGAAATAAATACACTGAATCTAATTTCAGATTATTAAACCATGAACGGCCGCCGCTGTCAACCCCGCGCGGTGTTTTTTTCACCGGAATGTTTTTGTATTTTCGGGGGGCGCGTGATACTATAAAAACCAGAACGCATGGCGGTGCGGCGCGCAGGGATGTGTTTTGCGCGCGGCCCCGCAAGACAGGAGGAAGGGCGATGCAGACTTCGCTGATTATTGAGTCAAACGGATCGGGCAAGGAAAAGCTTGACGCGCTGCTGCGCGACGGATACACCGTGGTTTCTGTGACGGCCAACCATGGCAAAAGTTACAACGATTTCCTGGTAATTCTGAAGAAAGATTAGCGCGACGCCGCATGCCGTGCGGCATTCCGGCGGAGCGCGGAGTGACGTGTGCGGGACCATGGGGTGGTCCCTGGGGCATTAACATGAGGCAGATGGACTGTTTTTTGTTCGCGGGGGCGGTGTGTCTTGCCGCCGCCGCATGGGGCGGTGAATGTCCCCGCTTTCTTGCGCCCGCGCAGGCGGGCACTCCGGAAAATGCGGCGCTCATTGAGGCGTCCGGCCTGGCGGCGAGCCGCGACTGTCCGGGGGTGCTGTGGACGCACAACGATTCCGGGGACGGCCCAAAGGTCTACGCCCTTACGCCGCAGGGGCGGCATCTGGGCGTTTACACCCTGTCCGGCGTCACGGCGGTTGACTGGGAGGACATGGCCGCCGGCCCGGGGCCGGACATTTCCCGTGATTATCTGTACATTGGCGACACGGGCAACAACGGCCTGTACCGGGGCACGGTGAAACTCCACCGCGTTCCCGAACCGGTGGTGGACGCCGGGCAGGCCCCGGTTGCCGAGACACTGGAGGGGGTGGAGAGTTTCACACTCGCCTATCCCCTCGCGCCGCTGGTGGTGTACGACTGCGAGACGCTGATGGTGGATCCCGCCACGGGCGATGTCTACCTTGTCAGCAAGGACAGCTCCGCGCTGGATTTGGGATGGAGCACCGTGTTCCGCGCCGCCGCGCCCTTGGTTTCGGGCGCTACCGTCGTGCTGGAGGAGGTGGCCTCCTTTTACACGGGGCCGGGCCTGATGAACCAGGTGACCGGCGGTGACATCGCGCCGGACGGCGCGTCCCTCCTCATCCGCACCTACCAGAATGTGCTTTGGTGGCCGGTTTCCGCCGGAAATGTGGCCGCCGCCTTTTCCCAGCCCCCCTGCCTGCCGCCGCCGCCCAACGAGGTGCAGGGCGAAACCATAGCCTTTGCGGCGGACGGGGAGGGGTATTACACCCTCAGCGAGGCCTTTGTGCTGGGCGTTCCCCAGCCGGTGTATTTTTCGCGGCTGGTGGTGGAGGAACCGGAGGGCCGCCCCGGCTGTCTCAACTCTTACGGGGGTGTCTTTGAGGCGGGCGGCGAGTTTTGCCTGCGCCTGCCGGACGGCATCGGGGGGGACGCGCCCTACCAGTGGTATCACAACGGCCTGCCGCTGGTGTCCGACGGCAGAATCTCCGGGGCGCGGTCCCGGTCGCTGTCGGTGCTGCTGCTCGATGCCGATGATTCCGGCGAGTACACCTGCGCCTATGAAACCGGCGGCGGCAAGGCGGCGGCCGTGTTTGGCCCGGTCCGCGTGGTGGTTGGCGCGGAACTTCCCGCCCATTCAGGGGCCGGGCTGGCCCTTGCGGCGGGGTTGCTTGTCCTGTCGGGCGCGTTGGCGCTCAGGCGTTCCAGCCGTGGCCGCATTTGCGGCAGGAGCATGCGCGGGGAATGAAAAACAGGGCCGCGCCCAGGGTGAGCACGGCGGCGAGGGTTTGCCCGCCGCCCAGCGGCGTCATGTCCACGTTTGCCGAGCCGCAGGCGGGGCAGCGCCGATAACCGGGGTCGTCCCTGTCCACGTATTCGTCCAGGTCCACGGGCGCGTTCAGATCCCCCAGAATTTTCCGCGCGATGGCGGCCTCCCTTCCGTCCACCTCCACGGCGACGCCCCCGGTCATGGCCCGGTACCGGCCCTGCCGGTTCATGCGCGGGTGCAGTCCCTCCGCCTCCAGGCGGGCGCAGACGGCCCGCGCCTCGAACTCGGATTTGAACAGGCCCAGGGTCTCAACGGGCATGACGGTCAGGCCCTGATGTCCACGTTAATGCCGTCGTTCAGGATGGACTCGCGGGCGGCCTCCAGCACGAGCTCGTTGTAGTTCGAGTTCAGGGGGGTGGCGAAAAGGCCCTGCGCGTCCACCTCGTCAATGATGGCCCGGCGGCGCTCCAGCGCCGCGTTTTCGGACATGCCCGCCGTTTCCGCGCGCATCCGGTTCATCACGCCGAAGATGCCCGAGATGGAGGTGTACCCGTAGCCCACGGGCTTGTGGCCCGCGCCCTCCCAGGGCACAAACTGGAAGAAGTCGGGGCTGACGAAGTTGAAGTGGCTGCCCGCGCAGCCGATGCCCTCCAGGTAGGAGTGGCACACGCCGCGGAACTGGTCGTCGTGCTTGAGGTGGCCGCCCTTGTCGTCGCCCTCGAAGTACATGTTCAGGCACTGCTCGTTGCTGCCCGCGCCCTCGTCGGGGTAGCCCAGCCCGTCCGTCACGGAAAGGATGGCCCCGTTCTCGAAGACGACCCGGCCGTTGGCCCACATGTAGCCCTCCTTCCCGTTCGGGAAGCGGCGCTTCACGCCCCGCACGCTCACGGAAACGGGCTTGAGGCCCGTGATGAAGCACACCAGGTCCACGTAGTGGCAGCCCACATAGACGAAGGGGTCGGTCTGGTCGCAGGTGAACCAGTTCTGGAAGTTGGAGTGGCGGTAATAATACGGCTCGATCATCTTCGCCTCGCCCATCACAAACTCGCCGAAATGGCCCTGCCCGTAGTGGCGGCGCGCCATGAGGCTGCGCGTGTCGAAGCGCTTGTGGTATTCCACCCCCACGAAGAGCCCCTTTTCGCGGGCGATGCCCGCGATTTCAAGGGCCATCTTGTGGGTGTGGACCAGCGGCTTCACGCACATCACATGGTGGTTGTTTTTCAGCGCCTCCATGACCACGGGATAATGGAGCTGGTCCGGCAGGGCCACCGCCACCGCGCTGTAAGGCGGGAGGGAGGCGAGCACCTCCCTGTAAAGGTCGGGATACAGCGCGTCCGCGGGCGCGTCCAGCGGCGGATGCGCCTCGAAGGTCTGCCCCGGAAAGGCCTCGGCGAAGTGGGGCGCCTCCTTCAGCTCCCGCAGCGGCTTGTTGTTGATCGCGCACACCCGGATGCCGCCAATCGCACCGATCCGCTGCATGTGGTACAGCGATGGAAGCAGGATGTCATAGGTGAACATGCCGCCGCCGACGGCGGCGACTTCCATGGGGGGCTGTGTGCTCATGATGTGCTCCATGATTGCCTTCTGCGCGTGAAAAACGGCCCCCATTTTGGTGCACACGCGCGCTGAAAAGCAAGGACGCCGCCGGGAATTCGGAAGCGGGTGCTGCGCCTGTTCCCGTTTTGCCCAAGCCGCCTTTTCCTGACACCCCAACGGGGTGGATGGGCGGCGCATCACGGTGTTTCCGGGGCGTGGCGGCATCCCCCCTGTCATGTGCCCGCAATCGTATTCAGCGCCTGTTCCACGCAGTCCTGGAGGCGCCGGCTGAATTCCGCGCCCTGCCGCGGGCGGGAATTCATGAGCACGGCGACGCTGATGTCCGAGGGGTGGTGGGCCGCGAGCGCCGTGGTGCCCGGCATGCTGCCGCCGTGCCAGGCGTATTTGCCCCCGGCCAGGGGTTTCACCCGCCATCCCAGCCCGTACCACGCCTCCCCCTCCCCCGCCAGCAGCGGCGCGGGCCGCGCCAGCATCACCGCCACCGTCTCCCCCCCGAGCAGCCCCGCCCGGCCGTGCATGGCGGCAAAGGTGCGGTCCGTGAACAGCGCCAGGCAGGGGGCGCAGGCCACCCAGCCCAGCGCCGCGTCCAGCGTGGTGGTGGCGATGCCGCCGTCGGGCCACGGCGTGGCACGGCCCGGCGCCAGCGCGGCCTCCACCGGCTTCGCCCCCGGATAATCGTAGTAGCGCGCCTCCCCCGGCATCAGCCCGGAAAGCCAGGGCGAGCCAATCCCGGCGGGACCGGCGCAGCCCGCGGGCTCCAGCACAAGGTTTTGCACCGCCCGGGCGTATTCCCCGCCGCAGACGCCCTCGATCACCCGCCCCAGCACCACATAGCCGAAATTGCTGTAGCCGTGGCCGCTCCCCGGCGCAAAGTCCAGGGGCTTCGTAAAGCGGCGGCGTACCAGGTCCGCCGGGGTGACCCCGCCCCCCGGCCCCGCCAGCCGCGCCAGACGGCGCACCTCGTCGCGCAGCGCCACCTCGTCATGCTCGCCGTCATCCCAGCCGCCGCTGTGCCCCAGCAACTGGCACACCGTAATCTTCGGTATGTTCCCGTCCGCCGCGCCCCGCGCCAGTTCCGGAAGCAGCGCGCCCAGGGGGGCGTCAAGGGAAAGCCTGCCCGCCTCCGCCAGTCGCAGCACCGCCACCGCCGTGAGGGGCTTGGAAAGGCTGGCCGCGCGAAACAGGGTGTCCCGCCCCGCCGGGATCCGCCCCTCCCTGTCCGCCCAGCCAAAGGCCTGCCAGTGCGCCAGCTCCCCCCGCCGCGCCACCGCCACCACCCCGCCGGGGATGCCGCCCTCCCCCATCAGCGCGGCAAGCCCGCCGTCCAGGGCGTCAAAGGCCGCATCACCCGGGCCAACCCTTGGAACAGGCACGGCTTCCACAGGGGCGGCGGCAACAGCCCCGCCCTCCAGGAGCGCAGTAAGCGCGGCGATAAGGGTGATGATTGTAATGAACACGGATATAATCCAAAGATGCACTTCACACGGGTTGCCGCTGCGGCAAATCCCGGCTCAACAACACGAGCGAAGAGGCAATGTCAACCTCGCAAGCATGGCCGTCACCAAGTCCAACTTGGTGGCGAGAACGGTTAAATCTTAATCATCTATTCTCAGTGAGCCACCCAATCATATACCCAAGCCCATCATGCGCACCCACATAAACTGCATCAGTATATTTTATGAATACTTTTACTGTTTCATTACTGTAATAAATTTCCTTGCCAAGCCTAATTTCCTCCAGCACAAAATCATCAGGGAGCGAAATCAAACAACCATAGGACATAACAATACTAGTAAACAGAAGCGCATTAAATCGACTTTTAAAAAACCTGCTCTTACTAAATACTATATATCTTTCATCATTGCCCCATCTATATAATTTCCTAAAATCTGGATAATACCATTCTTCAACAATATCAGGAAGCCATGTCTCCAAGACAACACACAACCTATTTTTACCCGATCTTAAGTAATTTGTCACTTCATTTGATAACCACTCCTCCGAGCTTTTTAACATTTTAACATCCTTATTAATTACTGGTGCAAATTTATACAATTCCCATTCATAATCTATTTCATTTTTATAATATTCGTCAATTTTTTCTTGTGTTAAACCATTAGGCAAGCATGTGGTAGCACAATTAAAATTCTTACTTAAAATTAACTTATTCAGCGATTTATTTAATACTCCTTTACTCCATCTACTTAAATGCTTAAATTCATAGCGTAAACTATCTTCACCTTGCGTGTTAAGTTTAACAGTATTTGGCAATTCTTTCATATACATTTTCCCTAGGTGTAAGCTTACTCTTCTTTTTCGCACATAAGTCCTGTTTCATTATTGTTTACATTCGGTGGATACACTCTCCATTTTACTGAAGATTTGTTTTTGTCGTCTAAATTCACATAATCAACATGTTGCCCATGTTTTTTGTGATATCTCTCATGATTTAATATTTCTTCATTATCACCATTCTTTCTTCTCCATCGTTCCTCATTTCTGGTGCGCGTAACTTCATCTTTGGGCCAAGAAGAATTGCCATCATGCAGTATCTTTTCTATTTCCTTATAAACTTCTTCTGGAATATATGGGTAATCATACTCATTATCTTCATCCTTGGGACGTTTTGGATCGTCAATGTTATTTGTGTTAATTCTACTTTTTTCTGTTCTCAACTTTCTACATGGCACTTTCCCTGAAAGCCCGTAGATGTCTTGATTATTTATGGGATTCCCACTCACATAGGCGTACACGTTTAACCCATCCACAAAACCCAGCGGGTCGCGCATGTTCCAGCGGGCGGTTTTGGGGTTGTAGTAGCGGAAGGGCGCGAAGTACTGGCCCACGGCCTGGTCCCAGCGGTGGCCCGTGTAGCCCACCGTGAGCGGCAGCCCCGCCGAGCGGGACAGCTCGCCGTAGGGCGCGTAGTCATACCGCGCCAGGGGGGCCTTCGTCTGGCCGACCAACTGGCGCACACTGCCCAGGTGGTCCCCGAGCACATAGCGCGCCTCCGCCGTCGCCGGGGCCGCCCCCTCCAGCACCGCCAGCCCGGGCAGGTGCGTGGTGCGCGGCGCGCCCACCTCCCAGTAGGACGCGCCCGCGCCGTGTTCGCTGATTTCGTCCCAGCCCGCCCAGCGGTGCCACGTCGTCCGGTCGTCCGCCGTGCCGGGGTAATCCTCCGCCTCCCTG
>JBHEKP010000277.1:0-34595 GCA_041859375.1 Candidatus Hydrogenedentales bacterium
TCACCGGCCATGTTCCCGGATGCGCGCGGGACGGCGGATAACATAGTAAATCAGCGCGCCTATCACATTGGTGAACAGGATGATCAGAATCCAGGCAAGCTTTCCGGTCACGGAAGGCTCCTTTACGGCACAGTCTATGAGCATCCAAAGCCAAAAGATGTTCACGCCGATTACAATCAAAAACAACACCATTCCAAACAGGCTCACCGTGGTCATTGGATGTTTCCCCTTTTGCTTATTGCACTTTTTGGAATGAGGCCTCCCATTGGGGGGGCATGCCCGAAAGCGTGAGCAGGCGTCCGTTCAGCACGGACGCGGTGCCCGCCGTGGCGGACACAAAGCGCCACGATTCCGGCAAAAGAATGTATGCGTCATGGGTGCGTGAGGGATCGTGGGCGAACTTCGCCGAAAGTGCGCCCGTCACGGCGCTGTCTGCGCGCCATTCCATGGACTCGCAGTCCAGCGCGCCCTGGAGCATGTGGTGGTTTGCCGCCACGAACATGGGATGTTCCGCCGTGTGCGGGCGGACGCCGAAGAGGCGCACCGACCCGGGGCCCACCTTGACCCGCAGCTCCTTGTCCATGACCCCGCAATATGTTTCCGCCCAGAAGTCAAAGACCGTGTGGTAAGTGTCTGCGGGCAGGCCGAGCATGGCCGGGGTCACGGCGAATTCACGCTCGCCGGCGGTGTCCCAGTTGAACAGGGCGAGGAAGGTCCACGGCCCCGCCGCCGTGTCGAGTTGAAGTTCCCAGATGCTCGGCGGCGCGTCCTCAAAGAGGTCCAGCGGCTTGGCGGGTTTCGGAGGCACGGGCAGGAGTTTGGAGAGGAGGCCCACCTGATCCGGGGTGAGATCGGTGAATGCGTCGCCGATCTTTACCACACCCGCCGTGAGCGCCGCGCCGGTCAGCCAGGCGATGGACTGCTCCCGCGTGAGGGCGGGCTTGTCCGCCGCATTCCACCGGGCGCGGGTGGCCTCATGGCCGAAGAAGACGCAGTCCTGATCGGGCACAAAAAGGTGGGGGGTCATGTAGAAGCGGCGGATGGTGTTGGTGAGGGTGTCCACCGCGCCCCAGGGCTTTTCCAGATTGTCCGTCTTCCAAACAGGCGCGCAGTCGCGGCCGGTGCGCACGCCCTCGGCGTAAACCCCGTTGACCGGCTGGGGCGTCATAGTGAGGAGGAACCTGTCCGGCCCCATGCCCTCGCGCAGCGCCCCCATGCCCCGGCGCAGCACCTCGATGTTGGTCAGCCCCTTTTCGGCGTGGCCCGTGGAGACCAGCAGAAAATAGACGAAGTCAGCCTCCACAATGGCGTCGTAGCCCCATTCCCGGCAGATCTTCGCGCCGAGGGCGCGCACCCAGTCGCACACCTCGGGACGGGTGACGTCGAGGATGAGGGTGTCGCCCACCAGCATGCGGCCCACACCCGGGCTGGCGCGGAGCATCCATTCCGGGTGCTCCTTTGCCAGCGGCGCGTTGGGGTCAACGGCGAAGGGGTTGATCCACAGGCTGGCGGTCATGCCGCGCCGGTGGATCTCATCGGCCATTGCCTTCATGCCGTTGGGGAAGCGCTCCGGATTGGCCTCCCAGTCACCGAGCCCGCGCTCCCATCCTGCGTCCAGCCCGAAGTGGGTCCAGCCAAAACGCTTCAGGTTTTTGTCGAGAAAATCGAGGTTCTCCAGCGCCACTTTTTCGTTGAGCCCGTCCGTGTGGTATTTGGTGCTCCACGAGTCCCAGCCATGGGGCATGAAGGGGCGCGCGTCCCGGACGCCGTTGACCACGGCCATCGCCTTGCCGAAACGGTCCAGTCCGGTGAGGGGGTTGTCCTCGGTCACCGCGAGGTAGAACACCTCCGATTCGAGCGTGCCGTCCGGCGGCACTTCGACGGGGGGATTGTATTCGCAGTCGGCGGACATGCGGTCAAAGGCGTCCTTGGGCGCCTCGGCGCTTCTCTCCAGCACCACCTTCGTCTCCGCGCGCAGGTTGGTGAGGAAGCCCGCAATCATGGACCGGTTGGAAACGGGGTTGTAGGCGGCAAGATTCCACTGCGCTTCGGCGGCGCCCGTCCGCACCTTTGGATAGTCGCTGAAATTGCGGAAGAGGCTGCCGTTGTCCAGCAGACGGGTCTGCTCCGCCCCGGGGCCAATCGTCACACGGCCCGGAGCCACCACACCCACGGTCCAAGGCGACAGCGCCGCCACACGCACGGGCTTGCGGGTGCTGTTGTGGTAGATGACCTTCACGGTGATGAAGGGCTTGCCGGGATAGGTGCTGATGTGCCACTCGCACTCCTTGTCCCCGAAGGCCATGCCCTGCCCCTGGCCCAGGCGGTCGTTGGCCTGGTAGCGGGCGGTGCCTCGCTGGCTGGTTTTGAGCCGTTTCGGCTTTTCCGCCCCCTCAAAAAGAATGGTGGGATACACATTTTCCTGGATGGGCACGCCGGAAAGATTATCGAGCCGCACCGCCCCGTTTTTTTGGACATCCAGTTCGTATTGGTCCGTGTTGATGGTGCGGCTTTCTTTTTTGGGCCTGAACAGCTGGCCCTGCGCCGCCGGATGAAGCACGGCGGTGGCCATGGCGAGTGCAAAAAGAACCGGAAAAACATGGAGCGGAGCAAGCGATTTTTTCATATTCATGGACTTTTTCCCTTCCTTGGGATGCGATAAAGAGACCCGCTCAAAAAGACGCCTGTTTCACATCGTAGACAAGAAACGGGCATATTACAAAAACTTGGAACGCTGAGAGTCGCGCAATTCCGCGACAACGGCCAGGAATACGTGTATTTATTGAATTATGCGCGTGCTTTTCGGTTCCGGCGGAACTGTGCTGATTGACAAGATGGGGAGGGAATGCTATGCTTGAGGGTATAGTGGCGCATAATGGAAGGCAGAAAAATAAACGCGCATGTTTCCCCCTTTTTTTAGGGGCGAAATGAGCGCGTCTCAATAGTTGTTTAGCCGTGGTGGTTCAGCAGTCGTGACAGCGGCCCAGACCCGCGAGGAAACACCCATGAAGTCCTGCCAAATTTACACCCTGCTCCTGTCCGTGTTACTCGGAGTGACGGCGTTGCTGGTCCCCGCCAGCGCCGAAGCCGAATACTGCCCCCTGCCAAGCGATCCCGCAACGATTGTGGGCGTTATTTTCCCGCTGGCGGACACCAACAGGGACGGCTCCCTTTCCGCCGCCGAATTGTCCGCCCTTTACCCCATGGCGGGCATGCTCTATACCTACCTGGACCTGAACAAGGACGGGCGGATTGACCAGGCGGAGCTAACGGCGATCCTGATGGCCTTCTCGTCCGATCCCCTCTCCCTGGTGGACTCGAACGGCAATGATGTCATCGAGTTTTCCGAAGTGTCCGGCTACGTCAACGCGGCGCAGTTTGTCCTGATTGACCGGGACGGCAACCAGGTGATTGACTGCTCGGATTTGAACGCCATTGTCCCCGGCGAGGGTGAGGGTGAGCCGTCCGAAGGGGAACCTGAAGAGGGCGAGACCGAGGCGGCCTGCCCCCTTCCGATGGATATTGTCCCGCAGCTTGTGGGCCTGCTTTTCCCGCTGGTGGACGCCAACGGCAGCGGCGGCCTGAGCCTGGCCGAAATCCAGGCGCTTTACGAGGATGTCCCCGCGCAGTATTTTTCACTCGCCGACTTCAACCGCAGCGGTGAAATCGAGGTGAGCGAACTGCTTTCCGTCGCCCAGGCGCTCGGCATCGACCTTGTGGCCGAAATTGACGGCAACGGCGACCGGGTGATCGAGTACCAGGAGACGGCCGGTTATCTCAGCCCCGCCCAGTTTGCCCTGCTTGACGCCAACGGCAACGGCGTGGTTGACTGCGGCGATCTTGACAGCATCATCCTTCCCGTGGAAGGCGAGGCGGAGGGCGAGCCGGAAGGCGAACCCGCCGAGGGCGAACCCGAAACCCCCTGCCCCCTTCCGGTGGACATTGTTCCGCAGCTTGTGGGACTGCTTTTCCCGCTGGTGGACGCCGACGGCAGCGGCGGCCTGAGCCTGGCCGAGATTCAGGCGCTTTACGCGGATGTCCCCGCGCAATACTTCCCCCTTGTGGATTTCGACCGCAGCGGTGAAATCGAGGCGGCCGAGCTGCAGTCCATAGCGGGCGCCCTTGGGGTCGACCTTGTGGCGCAGATTGACACCAACGGGAACCGGTTGATAGAACTTTCCGAAACCGCCGGTTACGTGAGCCAGACCCAGTTTGCCCTGATCGACCGGAACGGCAACGGCGTGGTTGACTGCGCCGACCTGGATGCCATTCTCCCCGGCGAGGGGGAAACCGAGGGTGAGCCCTCCGAGGGTGAAGCCGAGGGTGAGGACCCGGTTGAGGGCGAGCCGGAACTGCCCTGTCCGCTGCCGGACGTCACCCCGATGATCATCGAACTCGTGTTCCCGCTCCTTGACGGCAACAACGACGGCGGCGTCTCCCTGGCGGAAATCCAGGTCCTTTACGCGGACATTGATCCCTCCTATTTCTCCCTCGTTGACTTCAACCGCGACGGAAAAGTGAGCCTGTCCGAACTGAACATGATTGTCACCATCCTCCCGGCGGGCGGGGTGCTCGGACTGATTGACACCAACCTCAACAGCCTGATTGAGTACGCCGAGGTATCCGAGTGGATTCCGGAGCAGATCTTCAACAGTCTGGACTTCAACCACAACAGCGTGATTGACTGCGCCGATCTGGATGTGCTGCTGGGCAACATCGACCCGCCGGATCCCGGCGAGGGCGAGACCGAGGGAGAGCCGTCCACTGGATGCCAGCTCCTTTCCTCGCTGCCCGCGCTTCTCGGGGTCGCAGTGGACCTGCTGGACCTGGACAACGACGGCGGGCTCTCCCTGGCGGAACTTCAGCGGGTGTATGCGGACATTCCCGCGTCCTATTTCTCCATCGCCGACCCCAACGGTGACGGCGTGGCGGACCAGTTCGAGCTGGCGCGCCTGGTCAACATGATTCCGGCGCTGCTGCCCGGCGGGAACCCGCTCTCCTTTGTGGACACGAACAACAACGGCGTCATCGAGTACGCCGAGGTGGCCCAGTTTGTCACACCGGAACAGTTTGCCTGGGCTGACCGGGACGGCAACGGCGTTTTTGACTGCGACGATCTCAACGCCATCATCGTCGACCCCGTTGAGGGCGAGCCGGAAGGCGAGCCCTCCGAGGGAGAGACCGAGGGCGAGACCGGCCCCGGCTGCCCGCTGCCCAACGTGGCCGCGCTGCTGCCGGAACTGGCGCTGGCGCTGCTCGACACCGACAACGACGGCGGTGTCTCCATGGCGGAAATCAGCGCGGTCTACACGGGCCTTGAACCGGCCTACTTCCGCATTGCGGACCGCAACGGCGACGGCAGGGTGGATCGTCTTGAACTGGCCGCGCTGGTGAACATTCTTCCGGCGGTGCTGCCGGGCGACCCGCTGGCCGAAATTGACGCCAACGGCAACCGTGTCATCGAATACGCGGAGGTCTCCGCGTATGTGTCCCCCGAAATGTTCGCGCGCCTTGACCGCAACGGCGACGGCATGGTGGACTGCGCGGACATCGCCCTCATCATCGGCCCGCCGATTGACCCCGAGGGCGAAACCGAAGGCGAACCCGCCGAGGGCGAGCCCTCGGAGGGCGAGACCGAGGGAGAGCCGGTGGCTGGATGCCCGCTTCCCGAAATCATGCCCGCCCTTCCGGACATGGTCATCGCCCTCGTTGACGCGGACAATGACGGCGCCGTCTCCTTTGCGGAGGTTGCGGCGGTCTATTCCGGACTTCAGCAGTACCATTTTGCCTTTGCCGACAGGAACGGGGACGGTGTGATTGACCGGGCCGAGCTGGCGGCGGTTGTGGTCATCCTGCCCACCCTGGCGGTGATTCCCCCGGATCCGCTGAACGCCATAGACGCCAACGGCAACCGGGTCATTGAATACACTGAGGTGGCCGGGTATGTCTCCCCCGCCCTCTTCGCGCGCATCGACCTGAACGGTGACGGCGTGTTTGACTGCGCCGATCTCGCCGCCCTGCTGAATGATCCCGCCGAAGGCGAGACCGAGGGCGAGCCCGCCGAGGGAGAATCCGAAGGTGAAGCCACGGCCGAAGGCGAAGTGACCGTTGAGGGTGAAACCGAGGGCGAGCCCGCCGAGGGTGAGTCCGAGGGTGAAGCCACAGTGGAGGGCGAGGGCGAGGAGCCCGGCCTGACATTGGAGGAACTGCTTGCGCGGCTCCGCGGCTCCGGCAATCTTGCGGAACTGATCGCCGACGGCTTTGCCCTGCTCGACGCCAACGGCGACGGCGCGATCTCCCTTGGCGAGGCAACAAGCCGCATCCGCCTGCCGCAGGCGGTGTTCAACACGCTTGACACGAACGGCGACGGCGGGGTGACAATGGCGGAAATCGAGGCGCTTCTGGGCCAGACGGCGCAGAATCCCGGCCAAATCCTCAGGCTGGTGCGCCAGGTGACGGGACGCTACGACAGCCAGTTCTTCACCCCCGGCCAGGTGCTGCGCGTGACCCTGCGCCTGCTCAAGGAGGGCCCGATCGCGCTGAACGAAGTGCGGCTGCTGGAGCTGCTGCCCGAGGGCTGGACCATCCAGAACATTCTTGACGGGTACGGCAAGTCGCTGCTGACCAACGCCAAGGTGGACGGCAACATGCTGCTCCTTACCTGGGCCGCGGACGTCAAGTTCCCCGTCGAGATCACCTACGAGGCGGTGGCCCCGGCGGGCGCGAGCGGCGTGATGACCGTCAGCGGCCAGGCGGACTGCGTGGACGCCAACGGCGCGGCCGGCAGCACAGGCGTGGTGGCGTCCATCCTCGCCGAGGCGCTCCCCGGAGAGCTTGCCCACTCCGCGGACAGCAACCGCGACTGGCGCCTGTCGCTTTCCGAGGTGCTGCGCGTGGTGCAGTTGTACAACGCTGGCGTTTACGGCGCGGCGGGTGACACAGAGGACGGATTCGTCCCCGGCGGCGGCAATCGCGCGGGCGGCGCGCACAACGCCGACACCAACGCAAGCTGGGACATTGACATCTCCGAGCTTCTCCGCGTGGTGCAGCTCTTCAACTCCCGCATGGGCGCCTACTATGTTGACGCCGCGGGCGAGGACGGTTTCGTGCCCGGCCTCTTCTGAGGCGAATTCCCGGACTTGCAGGCGGCGTCCGCTTCCGGCGGACGCCGCTTTTTTTGTCGCGCGCGGCGCGGCCGGATCGTGCTACCATGACACGCGCCCGCGGTAAGACGCGCCAAGGAGAGGGTTTTATGAAAAAATGGGCAAGGCGCCTTCTTGCGCTCCTTCTGCTGTCATGCCTGCTTGCCTGCGCCGCCGTGCTGTGGGTGCTGCGGCTCGCCGAAACACGCCTCCCGGCGCTTGACGGGGAAATCCGGCACGAATCATTGAAAGGCCCCGTGCGGGTGCTCCGGGATGAATGGGGGGTGCCCCACATTCTCGCCGAAAACGAGGAGGACGCCTATTTCGCGCTTGGCCACGCCGTGGCGCAGGAGCGCCTGTTCCAGCTGGAACTGCTCCGCCGCCTCTCCTCGGGCGAACTGGCGGAACTGCTTGGCCCGCCCCTGGTCAGGCTCGACAAAATAGCCCGCTCTTTCCGGCTGCGGCGGAAGGCGGAGGAAACCGCGGCCATACTGTCCGCGGAGCATCCGCGGCTGGCGGCGCTGATGGGGGCCTATTGCGCGGGCATCAACCACTTCCAGGAAACGGGCCCGCCGCCCTTCGAATTCACCGTGCTGCAAATACCCGTCCGACCGTTCACGCCGGTGGACTGCCTCACCGCGGCCGCCATCCTGCCCATCACCCTGGCCGACGCCCTGCGCGTGGACTCCCTGCACGCCCTGATTGAGGCCCGCTGCCCCGGAAAGCCCGTTTCCGAACTTTTCCCAAACCACGACCTTCACCCCAACCACACCATCATCGAGGGCGGTGTCCCGCCGGAGGGCGTTCCGGCCGCCGCAAAAAACACAGCGGCCGCGCCGCAACCCATGGCCGCCCTCGCCGCGTGGAATGAGGCGCTGTTCGAGGTCACGCGGAAGCTCAGCCCGGCGCTGGGGAGCAACTCCTGGGTGCTCAACGGCGGGCGGACCGTCTCCGGAAAGGCGCTCCTGGCAAACGACCCGCACATCGGCTTCACCAACCCAAGCGTCTGGTATGAGGCGCATCTGGTCTACGGGGATGTGAACCATTACGGCCATTATTTTCCCCTGATCCCCCTGGCCCTGACGGCGCACACGGAGAAGATCGCCTGGGGCCTCACCATGTTCTCCAACGACGACGTGGACTTTTACAGGGAAACCTTTGATCCCAACAACCCGGACCGGGTGATGCACCAAGGCGAATACACCGACGTGAAAAGGGAAACGGCGCGCATCAAGGTGCGCTTTGGCCGGGATGTGGACGCGGAAATCCGCGTCACACCGCACGGCCCCGTGGTGACGGACCTGTTCAGGATCCTGAACGGACACAACGGGCCGGACATCAGCATGTCCTGGGTGTGGCAGCAGGTGCCCTACACCGACCTGATCGCACTCCACCGCATGAACACGGCGCGCACCTACGACGAGTTCGCGGCGGCCATGCCGCTCATCACCTCGCCGGGCCTCAACGTGTCCTATGCGGACGCGGACGGCAACATCGCGTGGTGGGCCGCCGGAAAAATAGTCCTCCGGCCGGGCCATGTGAACGGGAAGACCCTGCTGGACGGCGCCTCCGGAAAGGATGAAATCACGGGATACGCCCCCTTCGGGGACAATCCACACCTGAAAAACCCGCCGCGCGGCCACATTGTCACCGCGAACAACCTGCCCACCATGAACCTTTACGGCGGAAAGCTGCTGGACGGTTACTGGCAACCCTCCGACCGCGCCGTCCGCATCACGGACAGGCTTGAATCCGCGCCGAAATGGGACGCCGAATCCGCCATGGCGCTGCAGAATGATGATTACGCCGCGACCGCCGACGCCATGCTCGGCGTCATTCTCCCGGCGGTCAAGGCCCGCCAAGACGGGCGGACCCCGCTGGAGTCCGGGGCCGCCTCCCTTCTGGAGTCATGGGACCGCCGCCACGGCATCTCCTCCGCCGGGGCGCTGGTGTTCCATTACCTGTGCGACCGCATCACCGTGGAGGCGCTTCAGGACGAACTGGGCCCAGAACTGCTCAACAACTACTTTGACACCGCGGACCAGTGGATCTGCCTCAAGTCGCTGCTGCAAAACCCGGACTCCCCCTTCTGGGACCGCACCGGCACCCCGGAGGTGGAAACGCGCGACACCGTGATCGCGGACGCGTTTTCGGGGGCCGTCGCCGAACTAAGAAGAGACCATGGCGACGCCCCCGGCCAATGGCAATGGGGCAGGGCGCACACCGTCACCTACAGCCATCCCTTTGGCTACCTGCCCGGGGCGGGCCGCCTGTTCAACATCGGGCCCCTCCCCTCGCCCGGCGCCTACCACACGATCAACAACATGGTGCACATGGGCGGACGGGGAAACTACGGGGTCATAGCGGGGCCTTCCACCCGGCGCGTGGTGGATTTCAGCACGTCCCCCCCGCAGGCCTGGATGGTGCTGCCCACGGGCAATTCCGGCCAGTTGAAAAGCCCCCATTATGACGACCAGGCACGAATGTTCCTGGAGGGGCGCAACAGGAGGGTGCATTTCCTCCGGGAGGACGTGGAAAAGTCAAAACGCCATGAACTGAGGCTGCTGCCGGCGGCCAAATGACGGCGGACTCAAAACACCGCGGTGATGATTTCCCCGACGATGACTTCCGCGGCCTCGGGGTGGGCCAGGGCAAGCGCCGCCCTTCCCATCGCCTCCAGCCGCCCCGAATCACCCAGCAGTTCCCCGACAACGGAGGAGAGCGCCTCCGGGGTGCAGTCCCGGTCATGGAGCAGCACCGACGCGCCCGCGTCCGCAAAGGCACGGGCGTTGTGCTCCTGGTGGTTGTCGGTGGCGTGGGGATAGGGCACCAGCACGGAGGGCTTGCCCATCACGGCGATTTCCGCGCTGCTGGACGCGCCCGCACGGCTCACAATAAGATCGGCGGCGGCGCAGGCGGCAGGCATGTCGTCAATAAAGGGCATCACCCTGACGTTCTCCAGCCCTTCGGCGGCGGCGCGCCCCATGGCGGCGTCGGCCTTTCCGGTCATCCAGATAAACTGAGCCCCCGAACAGGCCGTTCCTGAAAGCATCCCGGCCATGGCCTCGTTGAGCCGCCTGGCCCCCTGGCTCCCCCCGCAGACAAGAACCACCCGGCGCTCCGGATTGAGGCCGAAACGGGCGCAGGCCTCCGCGCGCTCCGGCGGATCCAGGAAACCGGCGCGCACTGGGTTGCCCACAACGCGGGACCGCTCCGCCGGGAAGGAGCCGATGGTGTCGGGGTAACTGAGGAACATGCGCGCGGCGCGGGCGGCGCATACACGGTTGGCCATGCCGAGGCGCTTGTTCTGCTCGTGGAGAAAGGTGGGCACCCCCATGCGCTGCGCCGCCCAGACCAGCGGCAGCGACACGTACCCGCCCACGCCGATGACGGCGCGGGGCTTGAAGACATAAATCCACATGGCGCAGCGCAGCGCCGACCAGGCCAGCTTCACCAGCACCCACGCCATGCGCGGCGTTTTGCGGCGCGGCCATCCCTCCACCGGCACCCCGCGAAAGGGCACGCCGGCGGCGGCGGCCACCCGCTCCTCCATGCCGCCGCTCCGGCCCACCCAGCGGGCCAGCAGGCCCGGATCCCGCCTGCGCAGCTCCTCCACAATGGCGGTGGCGGGGGACGTGTGCCCGCCGGTGCCGCCGCCGGTAATCATAATCCGCATCATTCACCCCCCGCCACGGGAACCGCGTTTCTGGCGCGGCGCCGCCTGTCCATGCTGACAATGTGCACGCGCGCGGCGGGCGCGTTGGCCCTGGCGTGGGAGCCGATGCTCACCAGGATTCCGGCCATGGCCATGAACATGACCAGCGCCGTGCCGCCGTAGCTGACAAAGGGAAGGGGCAGCCCCTTGGTGGGAAGGATGCCCACGTTCACCGCCATGATGAACGCGCCCTGAAAGCTGATGAGAACGGTGATGCCCGTGGCAAGCAGCGCGCCGAACATGTCCGTGGAATTCACCGCGACCCGGATGGCGGCCCAGGTGAACAGGACAAACAGCAGCAGCACGGCGGTGGTGCCCGCCAGCCCCAGCTCCTCGCCGATGGTGGCGAAAATAAAGTCGGTGTGCGCGGCGGGGAGATAGCCGAGCTTCTGCTCCCCCGCGCCCGCGCCGCGGCCCAGCAGGCCGCCCTGCGCGAAGGCCGAGAGGGACTGAATCAACTGCCAGCCGATGCCCTGCCGGTAGGCCCAGGGATCAATCAGCGCCAGGATTCGCCCCATGCGGTGGGGCGCGAAAACGACCCCCGCCACAAGGAGGCCCACACCGCCGACAGCCGCCAGCCCCAGGTAAAACCAGCGCATGCCGGCGACAAATATCATCACAAAGGCGGTGGTCAGCATCACCGCGGGAATGCCGATGTCACGCTCCAGGCCGACCAGGCCGGAAAAGACCACCGCGATGAGCGCGGGCGGCGCCAGCCCCTTGACCAGGCTCTCTATGTTGTTGTGGTTCTGCGTGAGCTTGACGGCCAGCAGGACCACCAGCGCCAGCTTCGCGTATTCGGACGGCTGGAAACTCTGCCCGAAGAGCCTCAGCCAGCGCCGCGCGCCCCCGGCCTCGTGGCCTATGCCAGGTATGATCACAAGCAGCAGGAGCACCACCGCGCTGATGATAATCCACTTGAACCAGCGGTGATCCCCCAGGGCGTGGTAGTCGGTTTGCGACAGCGCCACAAAGGCGGCCAGGCCGATAAGCAGATAGACGACATGCTTGGTGAAGTTGTTCTCCCCCGTGAAGGAGACCGCGTCCACGCTGTACACGGTGAGCAGGCCCATGAAAGCCAGCGCCAGCACCGCCAGCGACATGATGGTGGTTTCTTTTTTCATTTGTCCCTCCTTCCGGAACGCAGCGCCACAAGCCGCTTGAAGTCGCGGCCGCGCTCCTCAAAGTTGTTGTACAGGTCAAAACTCGCGCAGGCGGGCGAGAGCAGCACCACGTCGCCCGGCGCGGCGGCCGCCGCGGCCGCGTCCACGGCCTCGGCCATGCCCCACACCCGTTCGGTGGGGATGAGATCCCCGAAGGCCTGTTCCAGCAGGGGGCCGTCCTCGCCCATCGCAACCAGCCGGCGCACGCGCCGCGCCGCAAGGTCCCGGAGCGGCGCGTAGTCGTCACCCTTGCCGCGCCCCCCCGCGATCAGCACCAGGGGCCGGTCGAAGCTTTCCAGCGCCACGCGCAGGCTGTCGATGTTGGTTGATTTGGAGTCGTTGTAGTAGTCCACGCCGCCGCTGGAAAGCACAAACTCAATGCGGTGCTCCACCGCCCGGAAACCGCGCAGGCCCGCCGCAAGCCCTTCCCCGGGCAGCCCCGAATCCGCCAGCATGGCCACCGCCGCCAAGACATTCTCCAGGTTGTGCCTTCCGGGGAGCGGATTGTCCGAGCGGGGCGTGAAGCGCCCGTCACGGAACATGATCCATTCGCCATCCGCCCAGGCCCCGCGCGGCTGCGGGGAACGGCCGCTGAAAGGCACAATCTCCACGCCCCGCGGGGGGTGCATCCGCGCCGCATGCGGGTCATCCGCGTTGAGCACGGCGCGGTCGCCCGGCCCCTGGTTTTCAAAGACGCGCGCCTTGGCCGCGGCGTAGCCCTCCATGGTCTTGTGCCGCTTGAGGTGGTCCGGGGTCAGGTTCAGCACCGCCGCCGCCGAGGGATGGAACGCCCGCACCGTCTCCAGCTGGTAGCTGCTCACCTCGGCCACCACATACTCCGGCTGCTCCGGCGCGAGCGCCACAAGCGAGAGGGGCGCGTCGTTGTTGCCCGCCAGCATCACCGTCCTGCCGCAGGCCGCCACCATGGCGCGCATGAGCTCGGTGGTGGTGGTCTTTCCGTTGGTGCCGGTCACGGCGAGGATTTTAGAGCGGACGAAACGGGAGGCGAGCTCAAGCTCCCCCAGCACCGGCACGCCGCGCTCCCGCGGATCCCGGAGCAGTTCCATCGCGGCGGGCACGCCGGGGCTGAGCACCACCAGATCCGCCGAACCGAAGCGCGCCGTGTCATGGCCGCCGGTCTCGCAGGGCACGCCCAGCGCGTCAAGACGGGCGCGCCACGGCGCCATGGCGGGGGAATCCCCGCTGTCCGTGACAAAGGGCCGCGCCTTTTCGCGCAGCAGCAGTTCCGCGGCGGCGGCCGATGAACGGCCCAGGCCGACCAGCAAAACCTCTTTACCCGCAAGTTCAATCATCGGTTTTCACCACCGGCCCCGGGCCGGAACGCTCCTCAGCGCAGCTTCAGCGTGGCCAGGCTCATCATCGCGAAGAGCAGCGCCACAATCCAGAACCGCATGGTCACCTTGGTCTCCACCCAGCCGAGCAGTTCAAAGTGGTGGTGGAGCGGCGCCATGCGGAAAACACGCCTTCCCGTCAGCTTGAAGGAGGCCACCTGGACCACGACACTGGCCGCCTCCAGCACAAACATGCCGGCCACCACCGGAAGCAGCAGCTCCTGCTTGGTCATCAGCGCCATCGCGCCGATGGCGCCGCCGAGGGAAAGGGAGCCCGTGTCGCCCATGAACACCTCGGCCGGGTGCCCGTTAAACCACAGGAATCCGAGGCCCGTGCCCAGCAGCGCACCGCCGAAGACAAACAGTTCGCTCGCCTCCGGCACATAGGTCAGGTACAGATACTGCGACCAGTCGGCGCGGCTCACCACGTAGGCGATACCGGCGTAGGTGATGACGGATATCACCGAAATTCCGGCGGCAAGACCGTCCAGCCCGTCGGTCAGATTGACTGCGTTGGAAATGCTCACAATCACAAAAATAACGAAGGGGATGTAGAGGATGCCCAGCGGGATGAACCAGTCCTTGAAGCCGGGAATGCCCACCTTTGTGTGCAGGTTGGGCATGCTTGGCGCGACCACACCGGGCAGCGCGGCCTCGATCAGCAGGCGGTTGAGCCGCAGCACATCGCGCTCGCCCAGCCTTTCCGCGCCGTGGCGCAGCAGTCCCGCCAGCTCGGGCGTGGCCCCGTCCAGCGGCCACACCCCCGGCTTGTAAAGCCCCCGGTTTCTGAGCGCCGTGTTCAGCCCCTGGAGCACCGCGCTCCTGTCACGCTCCGTTGACACCCCCTCCCTCGACGCGTCCAGGATGGTTCGGCGCGCCTCCTCCGGAAACATGTCCCAAACGCCGCGCAGCGGCCCCCTGTAGTCCGGCGACGCGG
Source organism: Candidatus Hydrogenedentales bacterium (assembly GCA_041859375.1). GTDB lineage: Bacteria > Hydrogenedentota > Hydrogenedentia > Hydrogenedentales > CAITNO01 > JBHEKP01. Next base: position 14,310 of record JBHEKP010000277.1, read on the forward strand.
CGGCGGCCAGCGCCCCCTCCAGCTTTCCCCAGTCAATCACGTCACGGGGGTACACATAGGAGGCGCTCACCGTGACGGGGTTGAAGTATAGGAAAAGCCCCAGGACGGTTCCGGTGATTATCTGGCCGATGAATTTGGCGCGGGCGCTCAGCCCGTCGTTGTGCTTCCGCCGGAGCTTGATGAAGTCGTCCATGAAGCCCACAATGCCCAGCAGCAGGAACACGAACACGGCCATCCACAGCATCCTGCTTGAAAAACGGCCCCACAGCAGCAGGGACAGGACCGTGCCGCCGATAATCATCGCGCCGCCCATCGTGGGGGTGCCCGCCTTGCCCTTGTGCAGCTCGTGCAGGTTTTCCACATGATCCTTCTTGATGTACTGGCCTATTTTGAGGGCGCGCAGGCGGCGGATAAGGGCGGGGCCAAACAGCAGGCACAGCGCGAAGCCGGTGACCGCCGCGCCGCCGGCGCGGACGGTGTGGTAGGTCAGCACGTTGAGCACGTTGAAACTGTCCACCAGCATGGCCGCCACAAAATAGAGCATCGGGTCCACTATCCTTTCAGGGGTTATTCCCCGGAATAAAGCCGCTTCAACGACTCAACCACGCACTCCATGCGCATGCCCCTGGAGCCCTTCACCAGCAGCGCGTCCCCCGGCGCGGCGGCGGCGCGCACGGCCTCCGCAATCATGCCGTGCTCCTCGATCACCCCGGCGCGCGGCATGCCCGCCTCCAGCGCGCCCGCCACCATGTCCGCCGCGTGGGGCCCGCGCGCGAAGAGGCAGGAAACCCCCATTTCAGCAGCGGTGCGCCCCGTCTCACGGTGCAGTTCCGCCGCGTGCGCGCCCAGCTCCAGCATCCCGCCCAGCGCGGCGAAGCGCGCGCCCCGCACGGGCCGGTCGGCGAGCGCCTGGAGCGAAGCGGCCATGCTGGCGGGGTTCGCGTTGTACGAGTCGTCCAGCACCTCCAGCGGCCCCACCTGCTCGACCCGGAATCTGGTGAGGCCCCGGCACGCCTCCGCCAGGGGGCCGGCGACATCGTCAATACCGTGCCGCAACGCCACCGCCACCGCCAGAAGCACGTTTGTGGCGTGTGCGCGCACCATGAGGGGAAGGGCAACCCGGCCCACGGGATCTATATCCAAAACCATCATGCCGTTCCCGTCAAAAGCGAGGTTTTTCAGCGCGACATCACCGTTGCGCCCAAAGCGCACCTTCGGGCCGGGATGCCTTTCGGCCATGGCGGCGCACCAGGGGTCGTCATTGTTGACGTAAAACACGCCGTCCGGCCCAAGGCCTTCGACGATTTCGCCCTTGGCCATGGCGACCCGCTCGACACTGCCGAAGCCCTCCAGGTGGGCCGGGGCGACTATCGTGACCGCCGCCTCGTCGGGCGCGGCCATGCGGCAGAGTTCCGCGATTTCACCCACGTGGTTGGCGCCCATCTCAATCACCCCGAAGCGGGTTTCCCCGTCCATGCGCAGCAGTGAAAGGGGGCAGCCGATGTCGTTGTTGAGGTTGCCCTGCGTCTTTTCCACCGCGTGTCTTGAGCCAAGCAGCCCGGCAATCAAATCCTTCGAGGTGGTCTTGCCGCAGGAACCGGTGACTGCAATGACCTTCGCGGGACAGCGGCGGCGGTGCCAGGCCGCAAAGGACTGAAGCGCGGCGGCGGGGGAGTCCACCAGAATGCAGGGGCCGCCCGGATTGGGCCGGCTGCACACCGCGGCGGCGGCGCCCAAATCAAAGGCCTGCGCCACAAAACTGTTCCCGTCAAAGTTGCCTCCGGACAGGGCGAAAAAGACATCGCCGGGGCGGAGGGTGCGCGTGTCGGTGGAAACGGAGGAGAAAGGCATGGCCGCCGCATCCGCCGGGGGAACCGCGCCGACGGCCCCGGCCAATTCTTCCAGTGTGCGCGTCCAGCTCATTTTTGCACCGCCTTCAGCGCTTCCAGCGCGGTTTCCCTGTCGTCAAAGTGGTGCCGCTCCGCACCAATAATCTGGTAGGTCTCGTGCCCCTTTCCGGCGATCATGACCAAATCGCCGGGCCGGGCCATGGCGACGGCCCGGTGTATGGCCTCCCCGCGGGACTCAATCACCAGGTAGTCATCCCCCTTGCGCTTTTCCGTGCGCTGCACGCCCACCTCAATGTCCAGCAAAATGCGGCTGGGATCCTCCGTGCGCGGATTGTCGGAGGTCAGTATGCAGAAGTCAGACATGGACGCGGCGACATGGCCCATCTTGGGCCGTTTGCCCTTGTCCCTGTCCCCGCCGCAGCCGAACACGGTGATGATCCTGCCGCCGCAAAGGGCGCGGGCGGCGCGCAGCACGTTCGCCAGTCCGTCGTCGGTGTGGGCGTAGTCCACAATCACGTGGAATTTCTGGCCGGCGTCCACGGGTTCAAAACGGCCGTCCACCCTCGGCAGCGCGGCGAGACCCTCCGCAACCGTTTCCACGGGCACACCGAGCCCGGCGCAGAGCGCCGCGGCGCAGAGCGCGTTGGAAACATTGTGCATCCCCATGAGGCGGATGCGCGTTTCGGCGCTTCCCCAGGGGGTTGCAAGGCGGAAGGCTGTTCCGCCGAAATCCATCCGCACCTTTTCAGCGCGGCAGTCACCGCCGGCCCCGTAGCCGTGGCAGGGCACCCGTGACGCCCTCCTGAAGTAATCGGCGGCGGGATCCTCGCTGTTGACCACGGTGAACCGCGGCGCTTCGTCCCCGTTCTCCCCGCCGGACGGGGCGATGCGGGAAAAGAGTTTCAGCTTCGCGTCCCGGTAGCGGTCCATGTCCCCATGGTAGTCGAGATGATCCCGGGTGAGGTTGGTGAAGCCCGCCGCGGAAAAATCCACCCCGGCCACACGCTCCTGTTCCAGCGCGATGGAACTCACCTCCATCACCACATGGCCGTGCCCCGCCGCAACGGCGCGGGAAAACATGTCCGCCAGATCTTCTGCGAAGGGGGTTGTGTAGGGGGCGTCAATCACCGCGCCGCCGATGCTGTAGCCGATGGTGCCGAAATTGGCGCACGGCTTCCCGGCGTGGTTGAGCACGGACTGCACCAGGCAGGCGGTGCTGGTCTTGCCGTTGGTGCCCGTGACACCCACGACCCGTAATTTTCGCGTCGGATTGTCCTTGAGCGCATGGGCGGCAAGCCCGGCGGCAATGCGCGGCTCCGCCACGCGCAGATAGGGCAGCCCCGCCATTTCCGCCACCCCGGCGCGGCTGCCCGCCACCGCCACCGCCCCGGCCGCGGCGGCGGCGGCGGCAAAGTCATGGCCGTCGGCGCGCACGCCGGGGCTCGCCACAAAAAGCGCGCCGGGCCGCGCCCGGCGGGAGTCCTCGGTGACGGACTCCACCGTGAAATCAGGACCAGCCGGGGGCGCAATCCCCAGCAGCTCACATAGTTTTTCCCTTGTCAGGCTCATCCGCCGCATCCTTGCCGGTCTGTTCTTCCGCCACCATTTCGCACTTGCGCCCGAATTTCAGCACACACACCGCGACATCGGCCAGCGCGGTGCCCGCGGGGGGGTCCTGGGCAATCACCCATCCCACGCCGTCCGCGTCCAGTGGCATCCCCAGACGCTGGAGTTTTTCCCGCGCCTGGCGTTTGGTGAGGCCGATCAAGTCGGGCATCGAGGTTTCCATGCGGTCGCCCGTGCGCCGCGCCACCAGTTCAAGCCCGTCGAGCGGGGTAATCAGCGCCTCCAGCGACTCGTCAATCGTGGCCGGATCCGCCGGGGGGGCCACGGTGTCCACATCATCCTCCTCCGCGGGGGGCTCGGGCTTTTTGGCCTTGGCCTTTTCGGCCTCCGGTTTTTTGTTTTTGGCGGCCGCCAGTTTGAGCTCCTTCTCATGGGCCGCCACCACCTCGGGATCCGTGACGGGATCCTTTGGCACGTTCATGGTCGCCAGCGCCTCCCCCACCACCTCCTTGAACACGGGGCCGCACACATAACCGCCGTAGCGCAGTTTTATTTTCGGCTCCTGCACGACAATCACCGCCACAAGCCTGGGATTGGAAACGGGCGCAAACCCGGCGAAAACCGTGGTGTAGCGGTCCTTGTCATAGCCCTTCCCGTCGAGGCGCTTCATTTGGGCGGTGCCTGTCTTGCCGCCCGCGCGGTAGTCCATGATGTTTGCGGCGGTGCCCGTGCCGCGCAGCACCACGAGGTGGCAGAGCTCCTGCATGATTTTCGCGGTGCCCTGCGACAGTATGCGCACCGGCGGCTTGTGCGCGTGCTGGTAGGTCACCCGCCCGTCCCGCGCCACGGCGCGCTCCACATAGTAGGGCTCCACCAGGCTGCCGCCGTTCGCAATCACGGCGAAGGCGCGCGCAAGCTGGGGCATGGTCACCGCCACCTCCTGGCCCATGGGCAGCGAGCCCATGGATAATTTTGACCACTTGTCCCTGGAGCGGAAGATGCCCCTGCTTTCGAGGGCGAAATCCTGGGATGTCTTCTGGGCGAACCCATAGCGCCGAATCCATTCCTCAAGGCGTTCGGGCCCGAGCATGGCGGCCACCTTGATGTGGGCGATGTTGCTGGACTCCTCGAAGCATTTCGAAAAGGGGATGACCCCGTACTTGTGGAAGTCCCTGATGCGGTGGCCGTAGGGGTTGAAGGCGCCGCCCTCGCAGTCAATCATCGTTTCGGGCGTGACCAGGCCGTGCTCCAGCACGGCGGAGGCCGTCACGATCTTGAAGGCGGAGCCCGGCTCGAACACGTCCACAACGGCCCTGTTTTTGCGCAGTTCCGCCGGGGTGCTGCTGTAATTGTTCGGGTCGAAGGCCGGCCGGGTCGCCATGGCGAGGATGGCGCCCGTGCGCGGGTCCATGACAAGCCCCATCGCGGCGCGCGACTGGGTCTCCTCCATGCGCCGGTCCAGCGCCGACTCAAGGGAATGCTGGATGTTGACGTCCAGGGTGAGCTGGAGCAGATCGCCGCCCTCGGGCTCCACCACCCGCACCGTGGCCGAGGGCAGAATGTTGCGCTTCCCCTCGGGCTGCGTGTCGGTGCGCGCCTCCACAAGCCCCGCCTTGGCGGCGAGGTGCTTGTCGAAGGCGAGCTCGACGCCCTCCCCCGCCTCGCCGCTCTTGTTGACGAAGCCGAGCACGTGGGCGGCGGAGTCCTTCTGCGGGTAACTGCGCACGGGCTCCATGACAGCGGACACCGCGCCGCCGCTGAACGCGCGGATTTCCTCGATGTCCTTTTCCGTGAGCCCGTCCACCCAGCGCTTGATCATGTTGAACTTGCGGATTTTTCCGGCGTCGTCGGTGCGCGCCAGTTTTGCCAGCACCTCCTCGCGGGGAAGGCCCAGCCTGCCCGCCAGATAATCCGCCAGCGCCCCCGCGTCGCCCACCTTGCGCGGATCCACCCAAACGGAGGGCACCAGGCGGTTGGTGGCCAGCACCACGCCGTTCCGGTCAAAAATCAGACCGCGCGGCTCGGTGAGCTGGATCCGGCCGATGTGGAGCTGCTCCTCGTCGGTGAGCTTGTTTCCGGGGCTGAGATGGAGCAGGGCAAGGCGCGAGAAAATGGCGGTGAAGGCCAGCAGGAAAGCCACCAGCAGCAGCCGCAGCCGTTTCTGCTGATCCACCGTGTTTCTGCGGTCCAGCCCCTCAAGCAGCTCAATCTGAACCTGGCGGTTGCTCCGTCCCATGGCGCCATCCTCGCTTGGCCCCGGACGGGGTTCCGGCCTCGGTCCGGGGGGGTGTGTTAAAAGCTACAGCGCGGCCAGCAGGGCCGCCTCTGACTCGTCCAGTTCATCAAATTTCTCATTCGGGATGTCCAGCACCACCAGCCTGGGCTTGCCTGCGGCCGCTTGCACCGGGGAGGGCGCAACCGTTGCGGGCGCGGGCGCGGATTCGGGCGCGGCGCCGGCCAGCGTGATCCCGCCGCCGGCGGGGACCGTCTCCGTCACGGAAGACGGGGCCTCGGGCAGCGCGGGAAGGGGGACTCCCGGGCGCACCACCACCGTTTCCACCTGGTTTGGCAGGGGCGGCACCAGCCCCAGCTCCTGCGCCTTTGCGCTGAGCATGTCCAGATCGTTCAGCAGCGCCTCTTCCGCGCGCACGGCGTCCAGTTCCTGGGCGGCCTTGCGCCGTTCCGTGGTCAGTTTGAAGAACTCATAGTCGTCCCGGCGGTTTTGCACGTTGACGCGGGCGTTAATCGCCAGCACCGCGAAAACCAGCACCACCAGCGGGGTATAGGGAACCCATCCATAAAGGTTCCGGCGCGCCTCAAGCTTGCTTTTGGGCAGAAAAAACATCATGGTTCACGCTCCTCGCACAACGCGGCGTCCAGCCGTTCCGCCACGCGCATCCGCGCGCTCTTCGCGCGCGGGTTCACAAGACATTCATCCGGGCCGGGCTGCAAAGGTTTCTTCAGCGGCAGCCGCACCCTGGGCGGCGCCGCGGCCACCGTGCGCCCGTCGGGCCCAAGCACCCGTTCCGTCCTTGAAAACGCCCTCAGCAACTCCTTCACCGTGCGGTCCTCGCCCGAGTGGAAGGAAATCACCACCAGCCTGCCGCCCGGCCGGAGCGCATCCACCGCCTCGGCGACACCCCGGCCCAGCGCGCCCAGCTCGTCGTTGACCGCCATGCGCACCGCCTGGAAAACCGTGCGAATCTCGTCGGGCGTGCCGCGGACGAAATGCAGCGCGGCGCGCACCGCCTCCGCCAAATCACCCGTGCGGGTCATCCGTCCCGCCGCGCACCGTTCCGCTATGGTCCGGGCGATGCGTCCGGCCGGACCCACGTCGCCAAAGGCGCGCAGCACCGCCGCCACCTCCGCCTCGCGCGCGGAACGGAGCCACTCCGCCGCCGTGGGGCCCCGGGAGGTGTCCATGCGCATGTCCAGCGGCCCGTCGGCCTGGAAGGAGAAGCCCCGGTCCGCCCGGTCAATCTGCATGCTGGAGACGCCCGCGTCAATCAGGACACCGTCCGCGCCGGACTCCCCCGCATTCCGCAGCACCTCATTCAACTCACTGTAGTTCGCGTGAAAAACCGCCGCGACCGGGTGGCCGGCAAGCCGTTCCCCCGCGAGCGCCACCGCGTCGGGGTCCCGGTCCAGGGCCAGCAGCCTGCCCCGGCCCGCAAGCCGCTCCGCTATCAGCACCGAATGGCCGCCCGCGCCCGCCGTCGCGTCCACATAGACGCCGCCCGGCCTCACGTTAAGCCAGTAAACCGCCTCTTCCGCCATTACGGGGATGTGGGGTGCGTCCATGACTCCGCCTCAGCCCCTCCCCGACCCGTCCGGTGTCAGGCCGCCGCCTGCTTTGAATGGCCCTGAACGGCCTGCGCCTCGGTCTCATGGCAGTCAAGCACATGGGAAAGGCTCATCATGCGCAGCAGCCGCCGCAGGTAAACACTCAGGCAGGACAGTTTGATGTCGCCCTTGGCCGCCTGGAACTGGCCCAGCCGCTCCACAAGGACGCCCACGCCCATGTAACTCACAAAGCCGACCCCGGCCATGTTCAGCACAAGATGCCAGCGCCCCTGCTCCGCGATTTCCGTCAGCGCCAGCCGCAGCGCCCCCATCCCCGCCTCGTTGATGTCCCCGCGCAGACGAAGCACCGTCACATCACCAATGTCCAATCGCTCGATGTTCATTGCCCGTTTCCTTCCGGTTCTGTTGCCCTTTCGGGGCGCGCCCCGAACAGTTCCGCGGCCATCCGCTTGTACTCCTGAGCCTGGCGCTCCTGGAACGCCAGCCAGCCCTGCTCGTTCCATAATTCAAAATGATCGCCGACGCCGATAAGCACCCCCTCGCGCTCCACCCCCGCATAAGCCCTCAGGTGGGTGGGCACGAAAAGGCGGCCCTGACGGTCAAGACGTGATTTGCCCATGCTGCCGACGAAAAGACGCCGGAAATCCAGGCGGCGCGGATCAAGGGGCGTGCCCGCGCCCTGCTCCACCAGTTTCTCCCACATGGCATTGGTGAACAGGAACACAGCGCCGTCAAAACCGCGGGTCATGAACCAAGTTTCATGTCCCTGGGCTTCCATCAGCGCGCGCAGACTGACAGGCACGCTGAAACGGCCTTTCTCGTCAATCGCTATGTGATATTCACCGTAGTACATTCGCGCAGCCTTATCCCACAAACCTACCACTGAATTACCCGTAAGATATCACCAAACAACCCCAAAGTCAACACAAAAAACCACCCCGCCGCCACAAATTTTTAGGCTTGGAATGGCCCAAAATTCGCGAAAACACAAAATGTTGTACTGACTGTTAGCAATAATAAAAAACAGCGCAATATATTGATTTTTTCTCGACGCTTTTTGTTGTGGGGGGGAAGGGGATAAATAGGGGGACTTTCAGTGGAGCCCGGCAAAAAAAAATCACCCGCCAACTCAGCCTTCCCCTTTTTTTGGCAGAAAAAGGTGGGAATGGGTGGAATGCGGTGGGATACCGGGGGGATGCGGGGGAATTTTAGGAGGTGCGGTGGCGGTGTGGCCGCAAGTTTGCCTTGAACGGACAAAGCCGTTATCCTTATGAAACCATCCTAAGGCTGGGAGAAGCGCAATGAACGGTCGAAAAGACACACAGCCCCTGCAGGCGGGCGACCCGAGACTGGTTGTCCGTTGGGCGCGCCGCTATGCCCGCAGCCGCACCATCTCGTTTCTGGTGCAGTGGGTGGTGATAGTGCTGATGGTGCTGGCCATCGGCCTTGCGGCAAGCCTTACGAACACGGCCCACACCATGGGGAACAAGGGTCTCTTCTACCTGTCGGTGCTTTTCATGGTGCTGACCGTGATGGCCATGGCATGGTTTTCCCTGTCGCGCTGGGGCGGCGAGGTGATTTGGAACATCACCCAGTGGCTCTACGGCGAGGAAGGTTATGCGTCCTTTTCCGGCCATGCCGGGGGGCGCGCGCTGCCGCTCTGGCTCACGGCGCTCGGCGGCGGGCTGGTGGTGTACCATCTGGTGGGGGCGCTGCTGGTGAGTTTCGGCTATCTGCGCCTTCAAAACATGCAGCCCTACAGCGCGGCCTACATGGTCCCCTATCTGTCCGTGCTGATCGTCTACCAGGGCCTGGGATTCTGGGCGTGGATATGGCCGGTGCTTTACGCGGCCCACGCCGTGCTGCTCGTTTCGGGCGCGCCCGTGCGCCTTCCCGCGACATTCCCCCTGCTCGACATGATTGTCCCGGTGTTTGGCTACGGTCTCGTGGCCATTCTCGCGGGGCACGCCTACAGCCGCTACGCCCTCTGGAAGCTCAAGAGCCTCACCAGGACGGTGCTGCCCGAATTTCCCACCGAGCCGGAAAACGAAGCGGCCGGAACCGACGCCGGGGACCGCAGGGATGGCTGAACTGGACCGCATCATCCACGAGCCCGCAAGGCTCAGGATTTTGACCCTGCTGTCGGGGCTTGACGAGGCGGACTTCAATTTCCTGCTCAACACCGCCGGCCTCACAAAGGGCAATCTTTCCTCGCACATGGACAAGCTGGAAAAGGCCGGCTATGTGGAGGTGCGCAAGAGCTTCAACGGCCGCGTCCCCCACACGGACTTCAGCCTGACCCCCGCGGGCGCGGAAGCGCTGCGGGATTACTGGCGCGAGCTGGACTCCATCCGCGCGCTGCGCGAGGCCCCCGAAGAGGACGCGCCCGCGGACCGTTAAAAAGGGAGGGTGTCCCATGGACAGCAAGATTTGGTTGTGGACCGGCTGGCTTGCGGCGGTTGCGTGCCTTGCGGCGGCCTTTTACGCACTGCTCCGGCTGCCCGCGCTTGAAAAGGAAAACCGCGTGCTTTCCCTTGAGGTGGCCGCGCTGAAAGCGCAGGCCGGCGGGCTCCAGTCGCAGGTTGAGCTTTTGGAGGCGTCCATCCAGGAGGAGAGGGAACGGCGGGAGTCCGCGTTTTCGGGGGCATTGCCGCCTGAGGCCGGGAACGCCGCAGCCCCCGGCGCCGCTCCGGTGGCCGCGCCCGCAACGGCCCCCAGCCTGGGAAGCCTTGTGTCGGGGCTGGTGAAAAAAATCGACAAGGGCGGGGGGATGCGGGGCGCAATGCTCTCCATGCTCTTTGAGGGGCCCCAGGGCGACAGGATGCTCGACACCACCGCCGGCATGACGGTGAACATGCAGTACGGCGAATACATCAACGGGCTGAACCTCCCCCACGAAAAAAAGGAGGAGGTGCGCGGGCTGCTCGAACGTTACATGGGCAAAATGATGCGCATGGGCCTGGATTTCATGACGGGCGGGGGCGATCCGCAAAACCTCGGCCCGGAGGGCCAGGCCGCGACGGACGAGATGATGCGGGAGCTGGAGTCCCTTGTGGGCGCAGAGGGCATGGCGGAGTTCAACCGTTACAGTGAACAGCTCCCGGAGAGGATGCTTGAGCAGAGCCTGGACATGCAGATGGGCTTCTTCGCGGCGGGCCTTTCGCAGGAGACGCGGGACACGGTGAAAACCGTGATCATCGAGGAAATGCTCGCGCCACCCGGCGGCGCGGGCGCCGAAAAACCCGCAACGGTGGACGCCGCCTTCGAGGAGCAGCGGGCCGCCTTTGACCGGGCGCTGGACCGGCTTTCCACCATGCTGCCGCCGGAGGAGTACGCGCAGGCGGAGGGCTTTGTGCGGCAGCAGGCGGGCATGCTGGACATGGCGGCGGGCATCATGGGCGGCGGCGGGGGCGCCAAGCCTTCGGGTGAAAAATAGCCCTACTGCCGGCGGGCCGGTTTTCCTGGATGGGAGGCCAGCTTAATCACCAGCATCTCCAGGGCAAGGTTTCGGTCCACGCCCGTGCTGCGCATCAGGAAGTTGGTCTGGGTGCACAGCGACATCGCCCGCACCACCGCCTCCAGCCCCAGGTTTTGCGCCATGGGCAGCACCTTTTTGGCGACGAAGGGCTTGGGAATGTCCGCCCCGGTTTCGGGAAGCGAGCGGTAGGCGTTTTCCACCAGCCAGTTGACTGTGCCCAGAATCTCGTCATGGGACTTGTTCATCGCCAGCAGCTGGTGCAGCGCGTGCAGCGCCACATTGACCTTTTTCCCCGCAATGGCGTCGGTCAGCGCCCACACGGTTTCCTCGGCGACATCCGCGCAGGCGCTGCGCACGTCATCGGCGGCCACCGTGTCCCTGTCCCCGGAGAAGTTGAGCGCCAGCATGAGCGCGTTGTTCACGTCGCTCAGGCGGTTGCCCGCGCGGTCAAGCAGCTCCAGCACGGCCTCCTCGCCAATCTTTTTGCCCTTCTGCCGCGCCTCCTCCCTGACCCACTGCTTTAACTGGGGCTCGTCGAGCTGGGGGCACTCGATGATCTGGGCATGCTTTTCGCAGGCCTTGAAAAAACGCTTGCGCTTGTCCAGCGCCGAGGCAATCAGCACCAGCCGGGTGAATTCGGCGGGATTTTCGATGTATTCCACAAGCGGCGCGAGGGGGGAGTTCTTTTCGCCGGACATGGCGTTGTAGCGTTCGGCGTTGCGCACCACCACCAAACGCCGTTCCGCCAGAAAGGGGAATGTCCGCGCCTCCAGCACGATGTCGCCCGGCTGTGTCTCGTCGGCATGGTAGACGGTGAGGGCCATGTCGTGCAGCGAGGGGTCCACGGTGGCCGCCACAATCTTTTCGAGGGCGCGCTCCACCAGGAAGGGCTCGAAATCCTCGCGGCCGAAGGGCGCCCTGCCGGGGGCGAAAAGAACCACCGGCTCGGGGGGAATCTTGTCGAAGGATTTGATCAGCTCATTGACGGAAAGGGCCACGACGGCTCACCAGGGATCAACCACGCGGTGAAAGACGGCCGTGGCAAGCTGTTCAAGCGCCTCGGAGGCCGCGCGGTTTTCCTCCTCCGTGGGGAAGGAGCGCACGGTGGGCAGAAACACTTCCGCGTTGCCCCGCAGCCTGTCGGAGGACCGGCCCGCGGCGCGGGAGTAGAAGGTGGTCTCCCCCGAAATGGTTTTTTCCTCCCACAGCACCTGGCCCGTCTGGCGGTCGGTGAGCCGGGCCCCCGCCGTGACCACCAGCAGCGACTGGGTGGGCTCGTCCTTGGCGTCGAAGGTGAGCCCGCGCCGCGCAAAGTTGAGGATGACACCCTCCAGCACCAGGTCCGCATCCGCCTCGGAGGCGAGTTTCAGCCGGGAGTCGGTGACAAACTTGCGCCGGAGCGCGTTGGTCAGGGGCGCCTGCAAATCATACTCGCGGGTCTGGTCGTAGAAGGGCGAAACGTAAATGGTCTGGTATTTCGGGTCCAGGGAACTCTGGGTGGAGTAGCCGCAGCCCGCAAGCAGGCAGCACGCGGCGAGCGCCAGCACCGCGCCCCCCAGCGTGAGGCGCGCGCGGCGCGCGGGCTGTTTCACCAGGTCGCTCATTGGGCGGTGTTCTTCGCGCCGTACTGGATGCCCACATGGGTCACGGCGCTGTTTTCAGCAAGCCACGCCTTGGCGGTTTCCGCCGCCGGTGTCTCCGAAAACTGGTTGGCCACCGTCTCGTAGTACAGGCGCGCGGAGGAGAACTCGCGGCGGTGCTCATAATAGCGCGCCGTCTCGAGCCGCTGGTTGGCGATGGACTCGCGCATTTCGGTGCGCATCCCCTTGAGTTCCGCGTTCCGGCTGTCCTCCGGATACCTGGCCGCGAAATCGTCAATGGCGTCGATGGCGAGCTGGCTCGGCGACTGGTCGTAGGCCGGCTTGAGCGAGCCCTTGTAGTAGCACATGGCAAGGCCGTAGGCGGCCTCATCCACCCAGTCGGAGCCCGAATAGTCCTCAACAACGCGGCGGTACTCGAAGGCCGCCTCGATGTATTCCTTCCGGGCGTAGTGGCTCAGGCCGATTTTATACTGCGCCTCGGCGGCGGCGGCGGTGAATGGCTGGTTCTCCACCACCATTCCGTAGACCTCCGCGGCGCGCTTGAGCGGGCGCTTCTTGAAGAGCGCCCAGCGCTTCTCAATTTTCTGGAGGCCCTTGTCGTAATAGGAGTCGCCAATCTCGTACTGCTTTTTGATGGCGTCCTGGTAGTGATCGGTGTCGGGGTAACTGGCGATCAACTGCTGGAAGGCCTTGGCCGCCTCCATCCATTTCCCCTGCGCCATGAGAATTTCGCCGCGCAGGTACTGGTTCTCGTCGGCCATGGGATCGGAGGCGTAGAACTCCACAAACTTGTCCGTCTCCCGGTACGCCTTGCGGTAGTTGCCTTCCAGCATCAGTCCGCGCGCGTACTCCACCTGGAGTTCGGCCGTCTCTTTCGGCATCCGCTTCATGTTCACCCAGCGGCCGGTCTGCGGCGTCCAGGTCCACTGCGCCTGGGCGGCCACCGCCCACAATGCGAACACGGCTACCAACAATGCCGCCCGTGTGCCTTTATGCATGGTGCGTTTCTCCGCAAATGGTGACAAAACATTACCAACGTTCCGGCGGAATGCTCCCGCGCCGGACCGGTGCAATACTAACAATTCACGTCACGCCAAGGCAAACCGCCCAAGGGGCGTGTTTTGCTCAGGAAGCGGGCTTTTTGGGGGCCGCCTTTTTCGCCGGGGCCTTTTTGGCCTTGGGCTTCGCCTTGGCCTTTGCCGGTTTCGCCGGGGCGGCCTTTTTCACCGCCGCCTTCGGGGCCGCCGCCTTGCCGCATTTGCGGCAGGAGGCCTTGGCGGTTTTCTCGGCGCGTGCGAGGTACTGGTCCACCAGGTCAAAACTCTTCTCCACCGCCGCCTTCAGCTCGTCGCGGCCCACCCGCATCACCCGCGTCCATTCCCGCATCAGTTCGCGGGCCTCGGCGGGCATCTTTTCATTGCCGGTAACCGCGCTCTCCACCACCTTGCCCGCGTGCTTCTGCACCGAGTCCACAACCCCGAGGGTGCCCTTGAAAAGGCTGCGCTGTAATTTCAGCGCCTCCCGCGAGCCGTGGATGGTTTTCCCCTTGGTCGAATTCACCACGCCGACCGCGGCGTCCGGCACCAGTCCGCCGAGCGTGTCCACCAGCCGACCCAGCTCCTCAATACCCTTTTTGGAGGCCGCCGCGGCCCCGCCCAGCAACCCCTTGTCTTTCTTTTCAGCCATTGCCTTTCCTCCTCGCCATGTCGCGGCGTTCCGCCGCGCGGCCGGTGCATGGCTCCGCCCATCGAAGTCACACCCCATAATGTTATCCTTTTCCCGGGGAAATGCAACATTTTGCGGAAAAATAATGGCCCGCGCCGTGGGACGTACAAGCAAATACGTGTAAAATGGCGGAATGGGAACCTGCGGCCTGCCGCGCCGCGCCCCTTTGGAGAAGCCATGCCCCCCTTCGTGATCGCCATATCGGGTGGAAGCGGTTCGGGAAAAAGCACCCTGGCCGCCGCGCTGGCCGCACGTTTCCCGGATGAGACGGCTGTCCTTTGCCAAGATTGGTATTACAGGGATTTGTCGCACCTGGACGAATCCGCCCGCGCAAGCCAGAACTTCGACGCCCCAGACGCCATTGACGTGGAACGGCTTGCCGCCGATCTGCGCGCGCTGCGGGCGGGAGACCCGGTGAGCGCGCCCAGTTATGATTTTACAAGACATCTGCGCACGGGGGACACCCTGCGGATTTACCCGAAGCCGCTGATTGTTCTTGAGGGGCTCCATGTGACCGGCATGACCGGATTGTCCGGGCTCGCGGATCTCAGGGTTTATGTGGACGCCCCCGCCCCGCTCCGGCTGGAGCGGCGGCTTGCGCGGGACATGCGGGAGCGGGGCCGTTCCGCCGGGCAGGTGCTGGCGCAGTACCGCGGGACGGTTGAGCCCATGCACGAACAGCATGTCGCGCCGCTCAGGGAATCGGCGGATGCCGTTGTTGACGGCGCGCGCCCCCCGGAGGAGGCTGTCGCGCTGCTGGTTCCGCGCATCCCTCTTCGCGGGGGGGCACGGGTGGGGCAATAAGACGCCTGATGCTGTATACTTTCCAGCAACTGATTATCCCCGACGGAGGACCAAGAAATGAACCTGAAAACAACAGCGCGGACGGCGGGATTTTTTTGTGCGGCGGCGCTGGCGCTTTTTTTGCTTGCGGCGGGCTGCTCGCCGAAGCCGAGCCGCGCGGACCTGGACGGCGCCGCGCCCAAACCCGCACCGGCCGAGGCGCCGCCCGCAAAACCGGTGGTCAACATCGGCGACGCGGAGAGCAGCATCCTGGTCATCGCCAAAGCCGCCCCCGAAGCCGCGTCCCCCACGGTGCAGGTGGAGGAGGTCAACACCGCCCGGCACCGCCTCGCCATGGTGAACATCAATGTGAGGCCGCCCTGGCCCGCCACGCTGCCGATTCAGGTGACCATTGAGTCGCAGGTCAGTTTCGAGGAGCGCCCGGTGGTGCTGCGCGGCGGACCGGTGAGGGATGACACCCCCCTGCCGGCGCAGCAGCCCCTGCTGGTGCAGCAGCCCCTGAGAAAGGGGGCCGCCGACCCGGTTCAATACACGTTCAACGCGCTGGAGGGGCTGGCCCAGCCGCCCGAGACCATGCTGCTGGTGGTGAAACTCGACGCGTTCATGCTTGACTCCGCCGCGCAGGCGGCGGGGCTTGATCCGGCCACCTTCACCTCCGAAACACGCACCCTGCTGATGAGCAACCCTGTGCGCGTCAACTTCCTCAAGGAATAGGAGAGACACCGTGAATATTGTCTGTGTGGGCGCCCACCCCGACGACGCGGAATTCTACGCGGGCGGCTCCATGCTGCTCTGGACGGACCAGGGCCACAAGGTAACCGCAGTGTCCCTCACCAACGGCGACATCGGCCACCACGGGATGGAACCCGCCGAGCTGGCGGCGCGCCGGGCTGCGGAGTCCCGGGAGGCTGCGCGGCGCGGCGGTTATGACACCCTGACCCTCGGCCACCATGACGGGGAACTCATGCCCTCGCTTGAGGCGCGCAAGGAGCTGGTGCGCCTGCTGCGCAGGCTCCAGGCCGACGTGGTGCTGAGCCACCGCCCCTGCGACTATCACCCCGACCACCGCTACACGGCCATGCTGGTGCAGGACGCGGCCTTCATGGTGACGGTGCCCCGGTTCTGCCCGGAAACCCCGGCGCTGCGCGCCAACCCCCTCTTTTTGTTCATGATGGATGCGTTCACCCGGCCCGCCGCCATCCGACCCGACATGCTGGTGGACGTGGACGGCGTGATGGACCGGAAATGGGCGCTGCTTGACGCGATGGAGTCGCAGTTCTACGAGTGGCTGCCCTGGCTGGACAGGCGGCTGGGCGAGGTGCCCCCGCCGGAGGCGGGTGCCGAGGCGCGCCGGGCGTGGCTGGTGCGCCATTATTCACCCTGGCTGGCCGAATTCACCAACCAGCACCGCGATGACCTGTGCCGCATGTACGGGGAGCGGGGGGGCTCCATCCATTTTGCGGAGGTGTTTGAAGTTTCAGAATACGGAAGGGACCCCGACACCGAGGAACTTTTCGCGCTTTGCCCCGCCGAGTAGGCGCGGCAGGCCAAAACCAGGAGACAGCCCATGATGCGCGCCCTTGCCATTTTCGCGGCGGCATGCCTGCCCGCCGCGGCGGTCTTCGCCGCCGACTCCCCCACCATCACCAGCACCGGCGAGGCGGTGATGCACACCGTGCCCGGCACGGTGTCCTTCACGCTTGTAAAACTGTTTCAGGAGGCCGACCTGAAAACGGCGACGGAAAAATGCGGCGCGTTCACCGCCCAGGCGGAGCAGACCCTGCGCGCGGCGGAAATACCGCCGATGGACGTGCAGGCGCTCCCGCCGTGTCCTGACGACACCGCCTCTGCGCCCGCCGTGCGCGGCGGCGTCACCGCCAAATACTCCATGGCCGCATTCATCTCGGCGGGCACGGGCCCGGTGGCCCTCGGCGGGTTCATGGACAAGATGCGCGCGCTGGCCCTCGCGCTGGACGCGTCCCTCTCCACGCCCAAATACGCGGCGGGCGCGGAAGACACCACCGCCGCCTCGGCGGTGGTCCAGGCCACGGAAAACGCCTACGCCCACGCGGAGACGGTGGCCTTCGCCCTCAAGAGCGCCATATACTCCGTGCAGAATGCGGAAATCATCGAGGTGAAATGGTCGAACAGGCCCGACCCTGATGCGCCGGGGCCGGTGCCGCAGATTTCCTGCACCGCACGGGTGCGCGTGGTATACCAGCTCGCCCCGCAGCAGGCCCCGGCGATGTGACGCCCGCGGCCCCAAAACAACTCAGGGAGACAAACACATGATGTCCTGGAAATACCTGCCGCCGCTCGCGCTGGTGACCCTGTCCGGATGCGCCACCTTCCAGGCGGGGGCGCCGGAGGGGATGATTGACGTGATTGCCCACCGGGGCGCGAGCGCCCATGCCCCGGAAAACACCCTGGCGGCCTTTGAAAAGGCCGCCGAGGCGGGGGCGGACTGGTTCGAGCTTGACTGCCACCTCACCCGCGACGGTGAACTGGCCGTGATGCACGACGGCAACCTGAAGCGGACCACGGGCCTGGACAGGCATGTGCGCGCCATGACCCTGGCCGAAGTCAGGCAACTCGACGCGGGTTCGTGGTTCGGGCCGGAGTTCGCCGGGGAACGCATCCCCACACTGGGCGAGGCGCTTGATCTGGCCAGGGGGCGCATCGGCGTCTACATCGAGATCAAGTCGGACACGGAGGAGGGGCCCCTTTATGAACGCATGATGGGCATCGCCAAGGGCTTCACCGGCGGCCAGAAACAGCTTCTGCGCGCGCTCATGGCCGAAATCGGGGAGTCCCGCTCGCCCAACCTCGAACTGACCCGGAAAACCATCGCGGAGGTGAAAAAACGCCGCATGGGAAAACAGGTGGTGCTCCAGTCCTTCTCGCCGGTGGTGTGCGTCATCGCCATGGCGGAGGCGCCGGCGCTGCGCACCGAGTTCCTTGGCGGCTACGACAAGGACAAGCCGGAGGGCTGGGACCGGTACATGGCCTTCGCGGAGGCCCTGCGCCCCGCGGGGCTCAACATCAATTTTGCCGCCCTGAACGGGGAAAACATCGCCCGCATCCGGAAACTGAACGCCTCCTGCGCGGTGTGGACCGTTGACGAGCCCGCACAGATGAAAACCTGCGCCGAGCTGGGCGTGGACGCCGTCATCAGCAACAAGCCGGAGCTGTGCCGGAGCACGCTCCGGGAGGCGGGCAGGCGTTAACCGGCAAAAGGAGAGGGAAAATGCAGATTCACCTGCCGCCCTTCGACGAGGATGTGAGCGAGGCGCCCGGCGTGGTGCCAGCGGCGCGCGTCTATGATCCGGCCACACTCGGCATGTGCATGAGCATCCTGGAGTCGCAGGGCATCCGCTCCTGGAGTTTCGGGGACAACACCCTGTCCAGTTACGGCGGCTGGTACCGGCAGGCCATGGTGTCGGTGCGCGAGGAGGACCTGCCCGGCGCGCTGGCCATTCTCCAGGATTTCGCCAACAACTACAGTTCCCTGATCATTGTGGCGAACACGGATGATCCCCCGGTGGACGCGGCAGTTT
Source organism: Candidatus Hydrogenedentales bacterium (assembly GCA_041859375.1). Lineage (GTDB taxonomy): Bacteria > Hydrogenedentota > Hydrogenedentia > Hydrogenedentales > CAITNO01 > JBHEKP01. The sequence continues at coordinate 32,695 of JBHEKP010000277.1, forward strand.
GCGCCAGCCCCGGGGAGGGGGAATGGTGCATGCGCATACTCGAACGGGAGGGCGTGCACGCCAACCGCATCGTCACACAGGATGACACCGGGGAAACCCATGTGACCGTGGTGACCGCCCGTTCTGTTACGGGCCGCGCGCAGGAGATTTTGAGACGGGCCATGGAAAACCCGGACGCCCATGAAGACCTCTGGGAGGAGGTGGCGGAGGGGGAAGGCGGGGCGGACGAAATAGAGGAGACGGACGGGGAGGACACGGGGGACGTGGAGGAGGTGCCCGCCTGCCCCATGTGCGGCTCCCGCGAGGTGGAACTCCATCCGGACCTGAAAAACGAACCCTGGAAACTGGTGGTGCGTTTGGCGGTGTTTTTTGCCATTTTCCTTTTTGCCGGCCCCGTGCTCGCGTGGCTGGGCGCCGGACAGGCCCTGCGGATGTTTTTCGCGGGCGCCCTTATCCTGTGGGTGTTTGTCTCCTTCCGCCCCCGTGACAAGTGGCGCTGCCAAAAGTGCGGCTGGCACGGCCGCACCCCCTGACCCCGCCTACCGCGGCCCCGTAAAACTGTGGTACCCTTTGCCGCCATGGAAACGGCATTACTGGACTACACCCTCCCCCGCGAACTGATCGCCCAGCACCCCGGCGACCGGCGCGACGCGTCGCGCATGCTGGTGGTGGACCGGCGCACCGGCGGCCTCACCGTGGATGTTTACCGGAATGTGGCGCAATACCTGAACCCCGGCGACTGCATGGTGCTCAACGACACCCGCGTGATCCGGGCGCGGCTGCACGGATTCAAGGACACGGGCGGCAGGGTGGAGGTGTTTCTGCTGCGCGAGGAGGCGCCGGGGCAATGGCTCGCCATGGTGCGCCCCTCCGCCAAGGTCAGGCCGGGCGCGGTGGTGCGCTTTTCCGGCGGACTGTCGGCAACTGCGGGGGAGGCCCTCCCCGACGGGCGGCGGCGGGTGCGTTTTGACCGCGAAAACGTGCTGGGGGCCTTGTGCGAGGCGGGGGAGATTCCCCTGCCCCCCTACATCCACCGGGAAAGTCCGGAGGATGCCGATCTCACCCGCTACCAGACGGTGTACGCGCGCCGGGACGGGGCGGTGGCCGCGCCCACGGCGGGGCTGCACCTGACCCCGGAGGTGTTCGCGGCGCTCGACGCGCGCGGCGTGGACAGGGCTTTCCTCACCCTCCATGTGGGTTATGGAACCTTCAAGCCCGTCACCGCCGACACGCTGGAGGAGCACCGGGTGGACCCGGAGGAGTACGACTTTCCGGAGGAGACGGCGGCAAGGTTGAACGCCATCCGCGCCGCGAAGGGGCGTGTGGTGGCCGTGGGCACCACCAGCACCCGCGTCCTGGAGTCACGCAGTGAGGGCGGTGTGTTCACCCCGGGACGGGGCATGACCTGCACCTACATCCTGCCCCCCCACACCTTCACGGGGGTGGACGCGCTTCAAACCAACTTCCACCTGCCCAAATCAAGCCTGCTCGCGCTGGTGTGCGCCTTTGCCGGGGTGGAGCTGACCCTGGAGGCCTACCGTTTTGCGGTGGCGGAAAAGTTCCGCTTCTACTCCTACGGCGATGTGATGCTCATCCTTTGACAGGCATCCGCCGCCGCCCTACTCATGCTCCCATTTCACAACCCAGGGATCCTTTGTCTCTTCCTGGAAGCGCCTGAGTTTTGCCTTCATCGCGTCGAGCAGTTCACGGTGCTCCGGAGCCTCGGCCAGGTTGACGCACTCGTCCGGGTCCGCCTCCAGATCGTAGAGCTCATACTCGGGCCGGTGCAGGAACGCGTCCACCCGCCGCCGTCCGTACACCTCCGCGCCGCTTTTCAAAAAGGCCTGCCACGTGTCCGACCCCCAAATGTCCGACGCGAAGGGATGGGGCAGTTGATGGGC
>JBHEKP010000308.1:0-15528 GCA_041859375.1 Candidatus Hydrogenedentales bacterium
GAACAGGGGCGGGGCCATGGACCAGGCGCCGGACATCGTGCTGGGCTATGCCGCCGCGTACCAGAGCGCCAAGGACTGCGCGCTCGGCGCGGTGGGGGAGGCGCTCTTCGAGCCAAACGCCGACAAGTGGGGCGGCGAGCACGCCGCCACCGACGCGGCCCTCTGTCCGGGCATGCTCTTCTCAAACCGGAAACTGGAAAAAGACGCCCCCCACATCCAGGACCTCGGCGTCACCGCGCTGAAACTCCTCGGCGCGGACATACCCTCCGGATACGAGGGAACCCCGGTCGTGTGAGCAGTATTGATAGGGGAAAGGCTTTGTTTTGCAAACTTTCTAAAAAGCAGCTTGACAAAACCGCAAACTTGCAGTAAAATTAAGTCAATATTTTGCACACAACCAAAGGAGATCTGCAATGAGCGCGCTTCGGTTCCATTTGAAGAGAATCAGAATTGAATCAGGCCTAAGTCAGGCTGAGCTGGCATCCCAGATGGGTGTCAGTCCAAGCAGACTCAGCCGTTTGGAAAGCGGGGAAATAGAAATGACGGTTGATGAGGCGAAGGAGATACTTTCCCTAATCGATTCCCCCCCTGCCCATGAATATCTCGATTATTTGAACGTTGAGTGGCGCGAGCTCGCATTAGTGCCCTTTGATCACCCAGATTGGCAGTTGCTCAGGAAAACTGAACAATTGCTCTCTGAGTTGAGAGCAACGAAGTCAGATCCGGCGTTGAGGGCGGTTTTCCTTCGTCGGCTGGACCTTTATGAAGCAGACCTCCGGCATTTGGCAGATTATATCTTGGATCCCCGCCATACGGTGGCTGTAATAGGTAGCATCGGCATTGGCAAGACGACAGCAATATGTCACTTGGCGAATTTGGTGATTGATGAGGAAGCAAGCCCCGAAAAGAAACCTGTACTTGAGGTTGGGGGGGGGGCAACTACGGTCTGTGAGGTTGTAATCAAACCCTCACCAAATTTTGGTCTACGTATAGAACCTCGTGACGACGACGACATCAGAAAAGAAGTGCAGGATTTTGCGGAATTTCTTCTGGCATCAATTGGTGTGAATGAGAGTGACGCTGAACTTGGCCCCACAGAGGATCTGTCCATCTCTCGAGAAATAGAGCGTGCCATTCGAAATATGTCCGAGTTAAACAAGACACGGCGAAAGAGTACGGATGGAAAAAGGATTGTTGAGGACCCGGCCCTAGAACTTGCTCGTACTTTGCGAAATTCAAGAGAGCTCGCCATTGAAATACTTACGAGGATGCATATGCCGCGGCGCGACCGCCGCGATATCTGGTGTCCGGAAGAGAACGCATCTCAGCCTTTGAAGTGGTTGCAGACTACATTTGCTGCCATCAACAACGGACGCAACCCGGAGTTCGGCTTGCCAAAGAGGATTGAGATTGCTCTGCCCTACCACGTTATGCGTCAAGTGTTCGCCAACGAGGGTGGCGGTGGCAGCACTCTGGATCTTTGCATAGTGGACACCAAGGGAATCGATCAAACCGCAGAACGCGCGGACCTGGAGCGCCATTTCTACGATGATCGCACGGTAACAGTGCTCTGTTCAGGGTTCAACGATGCACCAGAAGCGTCTGCACAATCGCTCCTTAAACGTGCTATGGACGCAAAAGCGCCGGATGTTGAGAAGAAATCCCTGATCCTTGTGCTTCCGCGCGCGAAAGAAGCACTGGCCGTTAAGGATGAGGGGGGGAATCTTGCGGAAAGCAGTGAAGACGGATATGAACTTAAACGCGAGCAAGTGGACCTCCGACTCAACGGGTTGGGGTTGCCCGGACTGCCGTGTGTATTCTTTAACTCCCATGAAGAAGACCCAGCGGGAGTGCGTAACGCAATAAGGGAGCGTATCGCGGATCTTCGGAATCTCCATCTAGAGCGGCTGACTTTTGTTCTAGCTCGCGTAAGAAATCTGATTGAGAATAAGGCGGACGCGGAGAGAGCCGAGGTGATGGCCCTTGCTGTTAATCAAATACGGACGTGGATATCACAACATCAGGATCTACCTGGAGTTCGATCACAAGTGGAGGATTATCTGATCACTGCGATCGGACGTTCACACCCCGGCACCCTACGCGCAACGCTTCGACGTCGGGGGGAATGGCATAACCTTGAATACAGTCATCACCTTAGCTACGGAGCCCGTGCGGTTATGGCAAAGAAGATCGACAGTGGCTTGGCTGCGTTTCGTGTGCTTTTAGGAAACCTAAAACAGACAGATGATTTTACGCTAGCGTGTGACTTCTTAGAGCAAATCGAGGTCTTTTTCGAAGCAGGAGTCCAAGAGGTGCTTTCTGAACTCCAAGTCGCCGGGCCAGCAGCTTTCGAGGAGAGACTTGCAAACGCACAGGATGTTCTTTGGGGGCCATGTCTCAAGGAATGGGGAAGTGGACGAGGATTTCGTGACCGTGTGAAAGATAGAAACAGCGAGTGGTTTGAAAAGATGGAAGATGTTTCAACCTTCCTTCAAGGTTTCTTTCAGGAGAAATGGGACCAGTTACTATCAAAACTGGGTTCTGTTTTGGACTCCTCTTCCGAACAAGATGAGAGTTAATTTCGGACACTAAAGGAACAAGATGCTAACTTAAAAAAGAATGCAATTTGAGTTCTTCTTATTTTTCCGGTGTTTCTAAACATTTTTTCTTGTCAATGGCTTTCTCACACAATGTCCAATGTCAGTCTCGTAAACTCGCAGTCTAAGTGTAACAATCAGATGACGTAGTCTTCCACAAAGACGCGGGCGTCCTTTAGGCTGACGAATACCTGGTCGCCCCGGTTCACGTTCATGGCGCGGAACTTTTCGTGGGGCATTTCCACGTGGATGGTCTGGCCGTCCTCGGTGTGCAGCTCAAACTTGGCGTTGGGGCCCGCCGCCTGGATGCGGTCAACGACCGCCTTGATGGCGGGGCGTCCGTCCTCCGCCTCGTGGATGTCGAGGTCGTAGGGGCGCACGAAGAGCCGCGCCTCCTGCCCGTCCTGGAAGGCGGCGTTCTGGTCGAGGACCCAGGGGCCGAAAACAGCCTGACCCGATTCGACGCGGCCGTGGAAGAGGTTCACATTGCCCAGGAAGTGCATGACGAATTCCGTGGCGGGCTTGTGGAACACCTCCTCGGGGGTGCCCTGCTGCTCGATGCGGCCCTCGTTCATGACCACCACGCGGTCGGCCACCTCCAGCGCCTCCTCCTGGTCGTGGGTGACGAATACGCTGGTGATGTGGATTTCGTCGTGGAGCTTGCGCAGCCACCGGCGCAGATCCTGGCGCACGCGGGCGTCCAGCGCGCCGAAGGGCTCGTCGAGGAGGAGCACCCTGGGCTCGATGGCCAGGGCGCGGGCAAGGGCCACGCGCTGGCGCTGGCCGCCGGAGAGCTGGGAGGGATAGCGCCCGCCGTGGTTTTCGAGCTGGATGAGGCGCAGCAGCTCGGTGACCTTTTCCTGTATGGCCCCCGCGGAGGGGCGCTGGCCGCGCGGGCGCACCCGCAGGCCGAAGGCGATGTTTTCAAACACGGTCATGTGGCGGAACAGGGCGTAGTGCTGGAACACAAAGCCGACCTGGCGCTTGCCCGCGCTGCGCCGGGCCACGTCCTCGTTGTCGAAGAGGATGCGGCCCGCGCCGGCGTCGGGCTCGTCGAGCCCGGCGATGATGCGCAGCAGCGTGGTTTTTCCCGAGCCGGAGGGGCCGAGCAGCGCCACCAGTTCCCCGTCGGGCACGCGCAGGCTCACGTCGTCCAGTGCGCGGAAGCCGCTGAATGATTTGGTGATGTTCAGCACCTCTATGCCCATGCCTAATCCTCCGGTACCACTTCACGGGCGGCGGCGGCGTATTCCGCGCGGGCGCGCCACTCGACAAAACTCTTGAGCACCAGGGTGACCAGCGCCAGTATGGCCAGCAGCGAGGCCACGGCGAAGGCCGCCACGAAATTGTATTCGTTGTACAGGATTTCAACGTGGAGCGGCATGGTGTTCGTGCGGCCCCGGATGTGGCCGGACACGACGGACACGGCCCCGAATTCGCCCATGGCGCGGGCGTTGCTCAGGATGACGCCGTACATGAGCGCCCACTTGATGTTGGGCAGGGTGACCCGCCAAAAGGTCTGCCACCCCGTGGCGCCGAGCACAATGGCGGCCTGCTCCTCCTCGGTGCCCTGCTCCTGCATCAGCGGGATCAGCTCGCGGGCCACGAAGGGGAAGGTGATGAACACCGTGGCAAGCACGATGCCCGGCGCGGCGAAGATGATTTGGAGATCCCACGCGGCGAGCCAGGGGCCCAGCCAGCCGCCCGCGCCGAAGAGCAGCACGAAAATAAGGCCGGATATCACGGGCGACACGGCAAAGGGAAGATCGATCAGTGTCACCAGCAGGCTTTTGCCGCGGAATTCGAACTTGGTGACGGCCCATGCGGCGGCGAGGCCGAAGGCCATATTGAGCGGCACGGAGACCGCCGCGGTGAGCAGGGTCAGCCGCACCGCCGCCAGGGCGTCGGGATCGGCGAGGCTGGCCGCGTATGCGGTGAGGCCCTTGCGCAGCGCCTCCACCATCACCGCCAGCAGCGGCAGGAAAAGGAAGAGGCCGAGGAATGCGACGGTGACGCCGATGAGCAGCAGCCGCAGCCAGAGGGGGGCGGTGACGCGCTGTTTTGCCGCCTGCGCCATGATCAGGCCCTCCCGCCGGTGCGGCGCGTGATGCGCCACTGGAAGGCGTTGAGCCCGAGCAGGATGAGGAAGGACGAGGTCAGCATCACCACGGCGATGGCGGTGGCCCCGGCGTAGTCGTACTGCTCCAGTTTGGTGATGATCAGGAGCGAGGTGATTTCCGTTTTCATCGGCATGTTGCCTGAGATGAACACCACGGAGCCGTACTCGCCCAGGGCGCGCGCGAATGCCAGCGCGAAGCCCGTGATGAGGGCGGGCAGCACCGACGGCAGGATCACCCGCAGGAAAATCTGCACGCGGCCCGCACCCAGGCTGGCGGCGGCCTCCTCGTATTCGGGGTCCAGATCCTCCAGCGCGGGCTGGAGCGTGCGCACGACGAAGGGCAGGCCGATGAAGGTCAGCGCCAGGCCGACACCCAGCGGCGTGAACGCCGCATGGACGCCCAGCGGCTCCAGGAAGCGGCCCAGCCACCCGTTGCGCGCGTAGAGGGTGGTCAGCGCGATGCCCGAGACGGCAGTGGGCAGGGCGAAGGGCAGATCCACCATGGCGTCGAAGATGCGCCTGCCGGGAAAGTCGAAGCGGACCAGCGTCCACGCCACCACAAAGCCGAAGACGGCGTTTACCAGCGCGGCGGCGAGCGACGCGCCGAAGGTGAGCTTGTACGAGGCCACCACGCGCGGATCGGTCACCGTGCCCCAGAAGGCGTCCCACGACACCGTGGCGGACTTGAGGAAGAGCGCCGACAGGGGGATGAGCACCACCAGGCTCAGGTACAGCACGGTGAAGCCGAGGGACATGCCGAACCCCGGAAGAAGCCGCCGTGTTTTTTTGCCTTTCACGCCCATTCCGCTCACTTCAACCCGTATATTTGGTCAAAAACGCCGCCGTCGTCAAAATGTTTTTTCTGCGCGCCGTCCCAGCCGCCGAAAACCCCGTCTATGGTGAACAGGTCCAGCTTCGGGAAGCGGGCCAGATCCGCCGGATCGGCCGATTCCGGAATGGCGGGACGGTAGTGGTGTTTTGCCGCGATGCGCTGGCCTTCGGGGGAGTAGAGGTGCTCCAGGTACGCCTTCGCCGCCTCGGTTGTGCCGCGCCGCGCCGCCACCTTGTCCACCAGCGCCACCGGCGGTTCCGCAAGGATGCTGTCGGTGGGGGCCACAATTTCGAGTTCCCCGCCCCCCAGTTCGTCCAGGCACAGGAAGGCCTCGTTCTCCCAGGATAGCAGCACGTCGCCGATGCCGCGCTGCACAAAGGTGGTGGTGCTGCCCCGCGCGCCCGAGTCCAGCACGGGCACATTTTTGTAGAGCGCCGAAACAAAGGCGCGCGCCTGTTCCTCGGCGGCGGCCAGCGCCTCCGGGGACTTGGGATCGGAGGCCTTGGCGAGTTCGCCGCGCAGCACATGGCCCCAGGCCGCGAGATAGTTCCAACGCGCGCCGCCGGAGGTCTTCGGGTTGGGCGTGATCACCTCCACGCCGGGCTTGATCAGATCCTCCCAGCCGCGGATGCCCTTGGGGTTGCCCTTGCGCACAAGAAACACGATGGTGGAGGTGTAGGGGGCGCTGTTGTGCGGCAGGCGGCCCCGCCAGTCCTTCGGGAGCAGGTCCGTCTTGGCCGCGACGGCGTCGATGTCATAGGCCAGGGCCAGGGTCACCACGTGCGCCTCCAGCCCGTCTATCACCGCGCGGGCCTGTTTGCCCGAGCCGCCGTGGGACTGGCGGATGGTGATGTCCTGCCCCGTTTTATCCTTCCACTCCCTCTCAAAGGCGGCGTTGTATTCCTGGTAAAACTCGCGTGTCGGGTCATAGGAGACGTTCAGCAGTTCCAGGCCGCCGCCCTTTGGGGAGCAGCCGAAACCGGACAACAGGGAGGCCGAGGCAACCAGCGCGCAAAGCGCCCGTGCCGCCGTTTTTATGCCGCCTGTGTGGTTCATTTCGCTTCCTTTTGTCCTTTTTCAGATGCCCGCGCCGTCGATGAATTCCGGCGCGAACACCTCCTCGTTCAGGGCGGGCCGGCCCAGCACCAGCTCCGCCAGCGTGGTTTGGTCGAGCTGGCGTGCCGTGTGGTTGCGCACGCCCAGCAGCACCCGGCGGAAGGAGCAGCGCGCCTCCTGGCTGCACGGCTCGTAATGGGTGATGGACACGCAGCCGATGGGGGCGAGCACGCCGTCAAAACGGCGCACCACCTGTCCCATCGAGAGGGCGTCCGGTGCAACCGCCAGCACATAGCCGCCGTCCCGCCCCGGAATGCTGGACACCCAGCCGCATTCCTTGAGCTCCAGCATGATTTGCTGGAGGAACCCGGAGGGGATGTCGTTTGCCACCGCCAGCTCCCGGTTCGACACCGGTCCGCCGCCGTTTTTTTTGGCGAGCATGACCAGCGCCCGCAGGGCGTAGTCGGATTTTTTCGAGAGCCGCATAATTAATCCAAACCTTGTAAGTATTATATAGTGTTTGGAGCGGCAATTCAAGTGCTTTGTCCATTTTATTTAAGGTCTGAAACCTTTTGGCGCACCGCCTCAAAGGCGCGGAGCTGGCGCGGGGTGGGGGCCTTTGCGGCCACGAAATCGAGGCGGGCGGTGCGCTTTCCGGGTTTTCGCCATCCCTCCGCGTCAAAGGCACCCAGGAGTACCAGGCCCGCCTCCCTGACCGCCCGCTCCGCCAGCGCCATGTCATAGGCGCGCTCGCGGGTGGTGGATTCCAGGCCGGAGTTGAAGCGGACGGTGGTCTCGCAAATCTTGCGCACCGGGTCATAGCGGTTGATCCAGGTGGTGGTGAAGCCGCCGTTGTCCTCGGTCCAGGTCTGGTCCGCGAAATGCTCCAGCATCATGCGCTCGGTCACCAGATCAAAGTAGGCGACGCCGCCGGGTTTCAGCGCCTCCGCGATTTCACGGATTGCGCCGGCCACCCCGCGCTCCTCCAGCAAAAAGTTGAGGGAGTCGAAGAGGCAGGTCACGAAGTCCACGCTGTTGTGGAAGGGCAGCGCCCGGAGATCGGCGCGCACACAGGGCAGCGGCCCGCGCCGTTTGCGCGCCTCCGCGAGCATGGCGGCGGACAGGTCCATGCCGATGGAATTCCACCCCGCGCGGAGCGCCTTTTCCATGAGCACCCCGGTGCCGCAGCCCGCGTCCAGATGGGTGAAGCCGCGGGGCAGGAGGGAGGAGAGTTCCCATGCGACGCTGAACCAGTGGTCATAGTCCACATGGCACATGAGCGGGTCGTAGTGGCGCGCCAGTTCCGCGAAGTCATCGCGGCGTCCCATCAGGCGCCGCCTCCCCGCAGCCAGAGGCAGAAGGCCTCGGTGTTGGGATCGCTGACCTCCTTCCTCGCGCTGAAGACCAGCTTCATCTCCGCCATGTAGCGGACGGCCGCGGGGAATCCGTCCCTTCGCAGCAGGGCGCGCGCCTCGTCCGCCTCGGGGTATTTGCGGGTGGGCTCGGCGAAGTCTGCGAGGCAGAGCCCCTGTCCGAGCAGGCCGAGGCCGGGCCGCCCGGTGGTGTGCCAGTAGACCGCCTCGTGGACCGCGTCGGACACGCCGAACTCGCTTCTGATCCATTCCGCGGCCACGGGGCCGTGCAGCAGCACCGGCCTTTCCATCTGCACCTCACTGACGGGCAGGCGCAGCCGCCGCGCCTCCATCAGGAGCTCAGTGCCGTCCATGCCGCGGCACAGGTCGTGGAGCAGTCCCGCCTCCACCGCCTCGTCGTGGTCCAGCCCGAGGGAGGGGGCGAAGGAGGAGAGGAATTCCGCCGCAAAGACACAATGGCTGACCTTCTTGTCGGGAAGGGTCTGGCGGATGCGCGCCAGCAGCTGTTTGGACCGTTTGCACTGGGCTACCGGCATCCGTAGAGCCCCTTTTGGCGGATGACCCCCAGCACGCGCTGCGGCAGCAGCCCGTCGGTGCAGCCGCCGGAGGCGAGGAGGTCTCTCACCCCGGTGGAGGAGAGTGTGGTCTCCTCGAATTCCAGCATCCGGCATTTTCCCGCGAGTGCGGGGGGGAGGGGATGGCTGCGCCAGTCGGGCCGTGCCACCACCAGCAGGTCCGCCTGCGAGAGGATGGCCTGCGGTTCCCGCCACTTGGGCAGGTCCAGCGCGGCGTCATAGCCGAGGATGAGCGACATGCGCGCGCCGGGATGATCTTTCCGGAGGGTGCGCAGGGTGTCGGCGGTGTAGGAGGGTCCGGTCCGGTCAATCTCCACGCGGGACGCCTCAAAGCCCCGCTCCCCGGCGATGGCGGCCTCCACCATGGCATACCGGTCCTCCGGGCCCGCGGCCACCTCGTCGCGCTTGTGCGGGGGCGTGCCCGACACGACAAAGAGCACCCGGTCGAGCCCGGCCTGGTCGCGCGCGGCGCGGGCGATGCGCAGGTGGGCCTCATGCACGGGGTCGAAGGTGCCGCCGAAAATGCCGATATGCTGCGGGCTATCCACGGATCTGGCCGTTCCCCCGGATGACGTACTTGAGGGAGGTGAGCCCCTCCAGCGCCATTGGTCCCCGGCAGTGCAGCTTGCTCGTGCTGATGCCGATTTCCGCGCCCAGCCCGAACTCATAGCCGTCGGTGAAGCGGGTGGAGGCGTTGACGTAGACGGTGGCGCTGTCCACCGCGTCGAGGAAGTCCTCGGCGGCGCGGTAGTTTTCCGTGATGATGGCGTCCGAATGGTGCGAGCCGTAACCGTTGATGTGTTCAATCGCCTCCTCCAGCGAGGAGACAATGCGGATGGAGAGAATCTTGTCCAGGTACTCGGTGCGCCAGTCCTCCTCTGTGGCCGGGGCGCAGTCGATGATTTGCCGGGTCCGCTCGCAGCCGCGCAGTTCGCAGCCGCCTCCGCGCAGCGCCTCCGCGATGTCCGGCAGCAGCATGGGCGCCGCCGCCTCGTGGACCAGCAGCGTCTCCATCGCGTTGCACACGCCGGGGCGCTGGAGCTTCGCGTTCATCACCACGGTCTTCGCCATGGCCGGGTCGGCGTCGTCGTGCAGGTAGGTGTGGCACACGCCGTCGAGGTGGGCCACCACGGGGATGCGCGACTCCTCGTAGATGCGCGCGATCAGGCTTTTGCCTCCGCGCGGCACGATGACGTCAATGTGCCGGTCCAGCCGGAGCATTTCGCCCACGGCGGCGCGGTCGGTGGTTTCGATGATCTGCACCGCGTTCTCCGGCGCGCCCGCGGCGGTGGCGGCCTCGCGGAAGATGCGCGCGACGGCCACGTTGGAGTGGATGGCCTCCGAGCCGCCCCGCAGGATGGTGGCGTTGCCGGATTTCAGGCAGAGCGCCGCCGCGTCGGCGGTGACATTCGGGCGGCTTTCGTAGATGATGCCCACCACGCCGAGGGGCTGGCGTATCTGGGCGATGCGCAGGCCGTTGGGGTGCACATACTGGCGGACGATGTCGCCCACGGGATCGGGCAGCGCCGCCACCTCCTCCAGTCCCGCGGCCATGGCCCCGATGCGCTTGTCCGTGAGTTCCAGGCGATCCAGCATTGCCGCGGAGAGCCCCTTGGCGCGGCCCGCCTCCAGATCCTTCGCGTTGGCCTCCCGTATGGCGGCGCTTCCATCGCGGAGGCCAACGGCCACCGCCCGCAGCGCCCTGTCCTTCACCGCCCGCGAGAGGGGGCGCAGTTTGTTCGACGCCTCCCTTGCGAGGCGTCCCGTTTCCTCAAGCTGTTCGCGCAGTGTCATGGTGCGTCTCCGTGGCCGGCGACCGCCGGCGTGGGTTCACAGCAGCACAAGGTTGTCCCGGTGGACCACCTCGTCGTATTCCTTGTGTCCGAGCAGTTCCGCGATTTCGGCGCTTTTCCGGCCCATGATGCGGCGGATGTCGTCGCTGCCGTAGTTGGCGAGGCCGCGGGCGATCATCACCCCCGCGCCGTCGATGATGCGCACCGCCGCGCCGGGTCCGAAGACGCCCTCCACGGCGGCCACGCCCGCGGGCAGCAGGCTGCGCCCCTTGTTGAGCAGGGCGTCGCGCGCGCCGTTGTCCACCACGAGCGCGCCCCGGGTGGCGCGGCCAAAGGCGATCCAGCGCTTGCGGTGGGGAAGGGCGCGCCTGCGCGGGTAGAAGCGGGTGCAGGGGGCGTCGCCGCCGAGCACGCCGTGGATGATTTCGGGGCGGTAGCCGCTGGCGATGATGCAGTGGACGCCCGCGGCGGTGGCGATGCGGGCGGCCTCCAGCTTGGTGCGCATGCCGCCGGTGGAGGCCACGCTGCCCGCACCCCCCGCGGAGGCGAGCAGCTCGTCGGTAAACTGGCGCACCTCGCCGATGAGCCGGGCGTCCGCGTCCCTTGCGGGGTTCTTGTCGTAGAGCCCGTCCACGTCGGTGAGGATGATGAGCAGGTCCGCGTTGATTTTCGCGGCGATTTTCGCGGCCAGCGTGTCGTTGTCGCCGAAGCGCAGCTCCTCGGTGGCGGTGGAGTCGTTCTCGTTGATGACGGGGATGACGGTGCGCATGTGGAACAGGGTGGACAGGGTGTTGCGCACGTTCAGGTAGTTGCGCCGCGCGTCCAGGTCGGACTGGGTGAGCAGGACCTGCGCGGTGGTGAGGCCGGGACCGTGGGCGCGCACGAGGGTTTCGTAGTAGTGCATCAGCCGCGACTGGCCCACGGCGGCCACCGCCTGCTTTTCGGGCAGCAGGGTGGGGCGTTTTTCGAGGCCGAGGGCGTCCATGCCGCAGCCGACGGCGCCCGAGCTGACCACGAGCACGTCCATGCCGTGGACGAGCTTGAGGTCGCAGAGCTCGCGCACAACCGCCTCCATCACGTGGCCCTCGAAGGCCCGCTTTCCGCTCAGGAGGTTGGTGCCGATTTTCACCACCAGTCTTTTCAGGTCACCGGACGGCTTGTCCATCAGTCTGGCGCTTTCCCCGCGTTGATTAATCGGGGCGGTACTCCAGTTCCACCCCGCCGATTTCTATGGTCTGGCCCGGCTCCGCGCCGAGGCGCTTCAGCGCCTTGAAAAGGCCCATTTTTTGCAGCCGCCGCTGGAGATGGTCCACGGCCTGGTCGTTCTCAAAGTCCGTCATTTGCACCGCCTGCAGGGGCCTGCGTCCCTCAACGCGGAAGCCCGACGGGGTGCGGAAGATCTCATAGGGCGCGAGATAAGTATATTCACGCTCGGCCTCCGGCGCATCCCCGGCCTCCTTTTGCGCCTCCTCATCGGCGCGCGCCCGTTCCACTTCGCGCCAAAGCGCCTCCAGCAGCCCGTCCAGGCCCTCGCGGGCCGCCGCCGAAACAAGGCGGGCGGGCATGGGGGCGCGCGCGGCGAGCGCGGCGAAACGCTCCCGGTTTTCCGGGATGTCGGCCTTGTTGAAGGCAAGCAGGCGGGGGCGTTCGGCGAAGAGCGGGCTGTGCCCCGCCAGCTCGTTTTCCAGGGTTTTCAGGGTGGCCAGGGGATCCCCGTCGCCCAGGTCAACCAGGAAGAGGAGCACCTTGGTGCGCTCTATGTGGCGCAGAAAGTCGTGCCCCAGGCCCTTCCCCTCCGAGGCGCCCTCGATGATGCCGGGGATGTCCGCCACGGTGAAGACGCGGTGGCCGGGCAGGGTCACCACGCCGAGGTTCGGGGTGAGGGTGGTGAAGGGGTAGTCGGCGATTTTCGGCGTGGCCGCGCTGATGGCGGAGAGCAGCGTGGACTTGCCCGCGTTGGGCAGGCCCACCAGCCCCACCTCGGCGATGACCTTTAACTCGAGGAGGAACTCGCGCTCCTCGCCCGGCTCGCCCTTCTCGGCGAAGCGTGGGGCGCGGTGGGTCGCCGTGGCGAAGCGGGCGTTGCCCCGTCCGCCCCGTCCGCCGCGCGCGGCGAGAAACCAGTCCCCCGGCTCCGTCAGGTCCGCCAGAATATCTCCCGTGGCGAAGTCGTGGACCACGGTGCCGCAGGGCACCTCCACCGTGATGTCCTCGCCCTTGCGGCCGTGCCGGTCCTTGCCCATGCCGTGCGCGCCCCGGTTGCCCGCCCACTGGGGGTGGAAGCTCAGGTCAATGAGGGTGTTGAGGCGCTTCACCGCGACGAAGCAGATGTCGCCGCCGTCGCCGCCGTCGCCGCCGTTGGGGCCGCCCATGGGCACAAAGGCCTCCCTGCGGAAACTGCAGCAGCCGTTTCCGCCGGCGCCGCCGGTGGCCTTGATGCGGACCCTGTCTATGAACATGTTAATTGTTCCCTGCGTGCGGGCGCGTCCCGACGACACACCCAAATCAAAACACCCTCAAGCGTTGTTGAGGGTGTTGCGGAGCCTTGATGCGGCCGGATCCCGGAGGGGAACCGGCGGAAAGGGCGTCACATTTAGTCCGCCAAAACGGGGACGATGTCGACGCACTGGCGGTCCTTCTTGAAATAGCGGAACTGGACAATGCCGTCCGCCGTGGCAAAAAGGGTGTGGTCCTTGCCCATCCCGCAGTTGACGCCGGGGTGGAGCCAGGAGCCGCGCTGCCGCACGATGATGTTGCCCGCCTTCACAAGCTGGCCGCCGTACCGCTTCACGCCGAGGCGCTGTGAGTTGCTGTCGCGTCCGTTGCGCGAGCTTCCGCCTGCTTTTTTGTGTGCCATGATGCTGCTTCCTTATGCCTGGATTTCGCGGATGGTCAGATCGGTGTACTGCTGGCGGTGGCCCTGGGTCCGCTCGTAGCCTTTCCGACGCTTGTACTTGTACACGCGGATTTTCTTGGCCTGCCCGTGCCCCGTGACCTCCGCCGTCACCTTCGCCGAGGAAAGGGCGGCCGGGTCGGCCACGATGCCGCCGTCGGCGGCGATGAGCGAAACCTGGTCCAGCTCGACCAGCTCACCCACCGGGCTGTCAATCTTTTCCACGCGGATGCTGTCGCCCTGGGCGACCTTGTACTGTTTTCCGCCTGTTGTAACCACTGCGTACATGTCGTGTTCTCCATTCACCGTTGCGCATTCCGGGCCCAAGTCCGGGGCGCGTCTTTTATGGCCGGGTCATGCGCGGTTTGGGGTTTCCCCCGCGTCAAACCGCGCCGCCGCCGAACGCAATTCATGGATTGCGGAAAGCGACGCCAGATAACTCGATTTCGGGTTTCTCGGCGAGGGCCGGTTGCTTGTCACCGCCCGCAGCTCGCCGAAGGGGCCCGAGGCCGCGATCTCGTGCGAGTTCGTCACGGCCGCCGGATCGGCAACCACCCGCACCCGCGTCCGCTCGGGGCCGATGCCCGCGAGGCTCAGCGCGGCGGCGACGTTCACGTTCGCCGGAAAGGCCTTCACGGCCTCCAGCGCGCTGCCCTCGAAAACCACCAGCGGCTCCGTCAGCCCGTCCAGCACGATGCCGTTTTCCCTGAGGTAGGGGGCGCCGGCCAGGCCGGCGGGGGGCTTGCGCGTGGTCAGGGTCACCGAGTCCAGCCCGGCCTGAAGGGCCGAACGGACACCGTCGAGGCCGCAGATAGCGCCGGAGGGCAGGCATATCAGGATGCCGCTCTGCCGGGCCGTGTCAAAGAGGTCCATGTTCAGCATCAGGCCGCCCAGGCTCATGACCAGGCAGTCCACCCCGTGGCGCGCCGCGGCGCGGACCACACCGGGCACCGCCGCCGCCACCGCGCATTCCACCAGGAAATCGCAGTTCGCGGCGGCCTCATCCAGCCCGCCGATGGTTGCGTTATTCAAATTGTGTTGACGCCGGAGCGCGTCGGCGCGTTCGGCGTCCACGTCATGCAGCGCGGTCACTTCCGCCTTGATGCGGCCGTCAGCCATGGCGGCGCACAAATCGGACGCGATATTGCCGCATCCAACCAGTCCAACTCTCATCGCGGCCATGGGCCTCCGGAAAATCCGCGTCCGGGAACAGACCCCGTGTCCGCGAAAACTGTGCGGTTTTCTCCGAAATATGGGAGACTTCCGGCGGAAACAACTTCATTGCGACACACTGACGCAAAATCGGGCCGTAGTCTAGCACACGCAAATTGCGGGTGTCAATCAGTTTATGGATTCTTTTGCGCGCGCGGCGCGGGGAATGTGGGCCGGGCGGGCCCTTTTATGCTATTCTGAACGAAACATTAAAACCGCGAAAATGAACAGGAGCACGGCATCATGAATCTGCGGGTTTGGCGCGCGGGCACGGTGTGTGTTGTGGCGGTGCTAGCCGGAATGGCCGCGCCGGGGGCGGACCAGCCCCCCCCCGCGGGGACGCCGCTTTTCAACGGCGTGGATTTCACCGGCTGGAAGCTGTTCCTCCCCGACAAGGGGGCGGACCCCTTCAACACCTGGTCCGTCAGGGACGGGGTGATCCGTTGCACGGGCAGCCCGGCGGGGTATCTCCGCACCAACGAGATTTTCGGCGATTATGAACTGACGGTGGAATGGCGCTGGCCCGGTTCCAGCGGCGGCAACAGCGGCGTGCTCCTTCATGTCCAGGAGGGGGATATGGTGTGGCCCAAGTCCATCGAAGCCCAGCTCCAGCACGGGTCGGCGGGCGACATCTGGGTGATTGGCGGCACCGACTTCCGGGAGCACACCAACAAGGACGACAGGCGCGTGGCCAAGATGGAAAGCTCCAGCGAAAAACCGCTGGGCGACTGGAACCGGTACCGCATCGTCTGCCGGGGGGATCTGATGGAGCTTTACGTCAACGGTGTGCTTCAAAACCGCGCCACCGGCTGCACCGTGACCCGCGGTTGCATCGCCCTCCAGAGCGAGGGCACCCCCATTGAGTTCAGGAATATCACCCTGCGCCCCCTTGAATACTGACTGCCGGGAGTGCGCGGGCGAAGCAAAGCAGGGAGGGGTAAAAGGCGTTGTTTACCGTTTTGGGAGCAGGCCGGGAGTTCCTGCGCATCGTCCGGGAGGAGGATTATGAGCGGCGGCTGGCCCTCCTGAAGGCGACTCTTGCCGCGCGTTCGGACTGGCTGAAAAAGCATCCCCGGTG
>JBHEKP010000001.1:0-2750 GCA_041859375.1 Candidatus Hydrogenedentales bacterium
CACCCAGATGCGGTTGTTGTGGTTCACCGCGGCAAAGTAGGAACGGGCCGCCCATGGAACCGTGCCTGTGTATTGCGTCCAGTCCGTTCCGTTATAGGTCCGCCACACATCGTTGGTTTCGGTGGTGGAGCCGTCCAGTCCGCCCATGAGCCAAAGCGCCCCGTCAAACACCACGCACTGGTGGGCAAAACGGGCGGGAAAGGCCGCCGAGGCGGTTGCCTGGGTCCACTCCGTGCCATTGGAGGAAAACCAGACATCATTGCTTTCGCCGTCGGCCTTAACCCCTCCTGAAGAAAAGATTTCGCCGCCCACCACCCAGATTTTATCCTGGTACACCGCCGTTCCGAAGCCATAGCGGGTTTCCCAGGGGGCCTGGGGTTCGGGGGTCCAGGTTACACCATCCGTGGAAGACCACACATCGTTGAACGCGTGGGGATATTCCTCCCCCTCAAGGCCGGAGTAATGCCAGCCGCCAAAGAGCCACATTTTCCCATTAAAGGCCACCACGGAATGCGACTCCCGGGCTTCCCAGGGCGCGTTCAATGTCGCGGCCTGCCAGGTTTCGCCATCGGCGGAAAACCACACATCATTTTTTTGGATATACGAATTAATCGGATCCGACCCCCCAAGAAGCCAGATTTTTCCATCAAACACCACGGAGGCATGGTTCATGCGCGGCGCCCAAGGGGCGTCCACCACAATCTGTGACCAGTTTTCCGTGTCGTTGCTGCGCCACACACCGCCCCACGTGGCATCCTGTCCCAGTCCGCCCAGCATGAACACATTCGTTCCGAAGGAAACGCAGGTATGGTAGGCCCTGCCAATCCACGGGGCTGTTGCCGTGCCGGTGCGCCACTCCACCGTGGGGGCGTCCGGAATGGTGGCGGTGGCTTTTTCTGGGGCAGGGGCCGCGAACGCCCCGGCAGGGGCGAAAAGGGCGGCAAACATCACAAGCGCCAACAATCGAAACATCTCTGACCCCTTTTCCACTGACGGTTCAATTTGAAACCGTGGTCGTCCAAAAAAAAGCAGAATTTTCAATCTGCGTCATTTTAAGTTTACCAAATTTTGGACAATAATGCCTTGGTTAACAGAAAGAGGGTGGCCGCTCTTCCCTGATTACGGCATGGTGCGCGGCGGTAAGAGGTTCAGGAATCCAGCCGCATGTAGGGCAGGGGGTCCCGCCGCCCGCATGCCTTGAATGCGTTCAACCGCTCCACACAGGTGGGGCAGGTGCCGCAGGCCAGCTCCCCGCCGCGGTAGCAACTCCAGGTTTGGGCAAAATCCACGCCCAGTTCGAGCCCAAGGCGCACATTGTCCGCTTTGGAGTTGGCGATAAGGGGCGCGTGGACGCGGACCGGGGCGGCCCGGTTCAGGGACAGCACGGCGTTGATTCCGTCCAGGAAGGGCTTTGTGCAGTCCCAATACCCGTACTCATCCTGCGCCTGGGCGCCGTAAAAGAGGTTATGGATTTCCGCCGATTCCGCATGGGCGGCGGCCATGGCGATGAGAATCATGTTTCTGTTGGGCACATAGGTGGGGGGCTGGGCGCGCTGCTCCGGGGCAAGCTCCGCGAGGTCCGGCACCTCCCTGCCGCCCCGCACCAGCGCGGTGGCATTTCCAACCAGTCCGGCGAGAAATGAAATGTCCAGCACGGTGTGGTGCGCCGCTCCCGCCGACGAAGCCTGCCACCGGGCGCATTCCAGCTCGCGGTCGTGGCGCTGGCCATAGTTGAAGCTCAGCGTGTGCACCGCGCCGTGCTGCGTCCGCTGCGCCACATAATGAAGCAGCACCGAGGAGTCGAGCCCCCCGCTCAGCAGCACCAGCACCGGGTTGTTGAAGGTCGCCATTGGAGTCCCTTTCCCGGCCCGCCTTATTTGATCCGGTATGAACGGGATGGTCCCGCGGAGAAACCCGGCCCCGCCGGGGGCGGTGGGGCCGGCTGGACCCGGGCGGGCGGGGGAGCCGGCTGCTGTTGCGCGGGCGCTGCGGCTGGTGCGGGAGGTGTCTGCCGCGTTCCCGCCGCCCCCCGGTAATATCCCAGGGCCTCGGGCATCATCTGGTTCAGCGCCTCGATGCGGTGCTGCGGCGCGGGATGGGTGGACAGGAATTCCGGGGGGCGCGGTCCGCCCATGCTGTTCATGCGCTCCCAGAGCGGTATGGCGGCCCTTGGATCATATCCCGCCATGGCCATGAGGTTGAGCCCGATCCGGTCCGCCTCATATTCCTGGGTGCGGCTGAAGGGCAGCACCACGCCCACATTGGCCCCGAGTCCCACGGCCTGCAGGAACATTTCCCGCGTGCGCTGGGGCTGGCTCTGGAGCGCCGCTGACAGCGCCTGGCCGCCCATTTCCACAATCAGGCCCTGGCTCATCCGCTCATTGCTGTGCCGGGCGATGGCATGGGCCACCTCGTGGGCCACCACCACGGCCAGGCCGTCCTCCGTCTCGGTGACCGGCAGAATGCCCGTGTACACGGCCACCTTTCCGCCCGGCAGGCACCAGGCGTTCACGGTCTCATCGTTTTCAATGACCACGAATTCCCAGGCGAACTGCTCCGGACGGCCCTGTCCGGCGAGGTACTGTTCGGCGGCCTGGGCAATGCGCCGCCCGACACCGGACACCAGCGCGTTCTTTTGAGGATCCTTGGACACGGGCTCCTCCGTGAGCACCTGCTGGAACGCCTGCACGCCCATGGCGTTCATCTCGCCGTCGCCCACCAGCAGCAGTTGGTTGCGCCCGGTCATGGGG
>JBHEKP010000092.1:0-4359 GCA_041859375.1 Candidatus Hydrogenedentales bacterium
TTTGACGGGTGCCTGCCCTGCGGGGAATCGCTGGTGCGCCAGTGCCTGCACGGAAAACGGTACTTCCGGAAAGCCTTTGGCATGGATGTGCGCACCGCATGGTTTCAGGACGCATGGACCCATCCGTGGACGCTCCCGCAAATACTCAAGAAAAGCGGCATGGACACCTACATGTTCACACGGCCCCGGGGCGGGGGGGAAAGCATGTTCTGGTGGGAGGCTCCGGACGGCTCGCGTGTCTTTGCCCACAAGCCCCTCACTGCCGACGGGGAGTCCCTGCCCGGGGATGATGAAATCCGGGAAAGGCTGGAGGAAACCCGGAAAAAATACGGCGTGGCGGACGATTTCACCCTCATTGGCGTGGGCAACCACGGCGGCGGCGCCATCCGCGCCGATGTGGAGCGCATGCGGGCGGCAATGAAGAAGGGGGACGCCAAACAGCCCCTGATGGAGTTCAGCACCCCCGCCCGTTTTGTGGAGAAAGTGCTTGCCCAGAATCCAACCCTCCCCGTGGTGCAAACGGAACTGGAGGCGACCATCCGCGGGGCCTACACCTCGGTCAGCGGGATAAAAAAGGGCAACAGGGATTGCGAGAACCTGCTGCTGACCGCGGAAAAGTTTTCCTCCATCGCCGCGTGGCTTGGACTGAGGGAGTATCCGGCCCGCGTGCTGGAGGATTCCTGGAAAAAGGTGATGCTCAACCAGTTTCATGACACCATTTCCGGCACGGACATTCCCGTCTCGATAGGGGACGCGCTGACACGGTATGAGGAGGTGCGGGCCGGTGCGGGGGCGGAGCTTCACGCGGCGCTTTTGGCCATTGCGGAACAGGCAAGCACGACCGGTCCCGGAACACCCCTGGTGGTGTTCAATCCGCTGGCATGGGAGCGGACCGACTGGGTGGAGGCGCAAGTGGCCCTTGACCGGGATGCGCAAGATATCAGCCTTGTGGACGATCAGGGGAATGCGGTGGCGCACCAACCCTTGGAAAGGAAGGGGGCGTTGCTGCGCTTCGTCTTTTTGGCGGAGCATCTCCCCTCCCTTGGTTACCGGACCTATCATGCGTCCCCGTCCAGAACGGCCCCCTCCCCCCCTCCTTCGGATGCGGCACCCGGTGTGCTTGAAAACGAATATTTCAAGGTGATGATCGATCAGAAAACGGGATGCCTTGCCGCCGTGCATGACAAGGTGAACGGGCGGGATGTTCTTGCCTCCGGCGGCGGGGGAAACGCGGTGCAGATTCATGACGATTACGGCGATTCTGAGGGATTTCTGAAGTCACAGGATGGCCGCGAGGAGCATAATGTCTGGGCGGGACCCTTCGAGACGGCCAACACCAATCCTGAAATAAGGCTGGTGGAAAACGGGCCGGTGCGCATGGTGATGGAGGTGAAACAGCGCCATGGCCTGGCGCGTTTTGCCCAGCGGATTATTCTGTGCCGGAAGGTGCCCCGCATTGAGTTCGAAATATCCGTGGACTGGACGGGCAGCGAAAAAATGGTCAAGCTGGCCTTTCCCCTGGCCGTGTCCTCCCCCAACTGCACGTGTGAAATCCCCTACGGGGTCATCACACGGGCAAGCAACGGGGAGGAATGCGCCGCCCAGAACTGGGTGGACATTTCGGGGGAAGGTTATGGGGTGGGACTGCTCAACGACGGGCGTTACGGCCACGACATCACCCCCGGTGTCATCCGCCTGAGCCTGCTGCGCAGTCCTGACCATCCGGTGAGGGCCACCGACGAGGCGGGAACGCACCGGCTCCGGTATGCGCTTCAGCCCCACGCCGGGGACTGGCGTGATGCCAACCTGGTGCGCCGGGGACTGGAATTCAACAACCCGCCAATCGCCGTCGCGGTTTCACCCCATGAAGGCGGCCTGCCCCCCGCGCACTCCTTTGTCCGGGTGGAACCGGAAAACGTGGTCCTGTCCGCTTTGAAGAAGGCGGAGGATTCAAACGACCTGGTGGTGCGGTCCTATGAGACGCAGGGCGCACCCTGCAGGGCCTTCTTCCATTTTGCAAAGGGGCTAGCCTTTGACGCGGTCCACGCGACGAATCTGCTGGAGGAAAGCCGGGAGGCGCTGGAAGCAGGTCCGGAATCATACGAGGCGGAGGTGGGCGCTTTTTCCATCGAAAGCCACAGGTTGATCAGGGATTGGAAATAGGCGGCCAATTGTGCGCGGCGTCAGCATTGGACCTGTTCAAAACTGATATACTCAAGCCGTGGTTCGATGAAGGGAACCGCAACGGGAGAATCCGGCCATGACATCGGAACATGACGGCAGGCGGCTTGTGCGGGTTCACGCCTGCTGGTCCGACGCCGAGGCGGACATTATCATTGGCTTTCTGGCATCCAATGAAATTGAAGCAGTATCAAGTTCGAAGATCGATCACTCTGTGTACCCAATTATTGCCGACGGATTGGGCGAGATTAAGGTCTGGGTGAATGAAGCGGACGCCGGGCGGGCCGTTGTCCTGCTCGCGGAACAGAGAAATACCGACCCGGCGGAAAATGCCGGCACCGAGGAGGAGCAAGTATGATTCTCGACACATTGAAAAATTGGAAGGATTACAAGTGGCAGGACGGCCGGTTCACGGCCGCGTTCAAGTTTCTTGAAAGCATCGGTCACGGGATCGCCGACGGCCGCCACGATATTGATGGAGACAACGTTTATTGCATGATTCAGGCCTATACGACCCGTTCCCGCGAGGGCCACGAGTATGAGGCGCACCGAAACTACGCGGACATCCAATACCTGCTGGCGGGCGAGGAGTCCATCCTCTGGGCCCCCACCCCGTCGCTTGCCGTGATCAAGCCCTACGAACCCGACATTGAAATGTACGCGGCAATCCCCTCCGCCACGGATCTGGTGCTGAAACCGGGCATCTTCTGCGTGCTCTTTCCGCAGGACGCGCACGCCCCCTGCCTTGAGCACGGCGGCCCCGTGATGGTTCGCAAGGCCGTGGTGAAAGTCCGGCTGGGATAAGGTTGGAAGATCCTTAAGCCATCAGGCACCGTTGGACGTGGGAAGGCCTGGTTCCAAAAGTGCCTTAAGCGCCGCAACATGTTCCTGGAAGGCGGCCCGCCCTTTAACGGTCACCCGTATGAGGGTGCGGGGCTTGCGGTCAATAAAGGTCTTGTCTTGGGAGAGGTAACCGGCCTCTTCCAGTTTGAACAAATGGGCACCGAGGTTGCCGTCCGTGGCTCCGGTGGCACCGCGCAGATAGGTGAAATTCAGGAACTCATCCGGATGCAACGCGCAAAGCGCCGCCATAATCTGAAGGCGGATTGGCTGGTGTATGGTGGCGTCAAGAGTGGGCATGTTTTTTCACTTCGGCCATTGCGCGGCTCCAGCGCATTCTCATCCAAACACCATATCCAAAGAGGATGCCGCCCCCGGCGAGGGACATGACAAGAAAGAACGCCGGGTTAAGGAGGAAATAGGCCACGCAGGTGAGGACCGTCAGACTCAGGCCCATGAAAATAAAATGGTCCTGCTCAAGCCAGAGTCCCATCACCACATAGGCAAACATCGGGATGATTGTGTTGAGGGCGGCGATGGCCCTGGCGCTGTCATGCGTCCGGACAAGAAGGGAATCGTCCATTTGCGCCCCAAGTATCGCCAGACCGAGGTATGCATATCCGTACATTGTCCACCAGAAGAATCCGATTCTCCTGCCGGTCGCGTTTTTGACAGGCGCCCCACGACGCCGTTCGGTGAATATGGTGAACAGGACTCCTGCCGCAACTAGGGGAAACCACACGCCGTGTAGAATGTTTGGCCAGGTGTTCGCTTCGACGAGATGGCTCCAAAGGAAACCCAAAAACCAGACTCCCCCCCATGCCATGACAACGATGTCGGTACCGGTGAATTCAGCCACCATTCGTGTGGCGTTTGACAGTGCCTCAACCTCATCCAGAGTTTTCCGCGCCTCAACAGGAGATACGTTCATATGTGGTTCCTTTCTTTTTAAACTCTATGAAACAGAGTACTCTAAGACGTTGTGCAATGTCAAGCAAAATATCAAGGTGTCAACATTGGTGTTGGCAAAGGGTTGATTTTGGGGACCAGATAGAATTTCCGCACCGCATGAGTGTCGCAAACGGCAAACTCCAAAACAGGCCACCGTACACCGTCGGCACACGTGTACAAATTGGAAAACACGGTAAATCATGATTCTTGTGATTGCGGTGTCTTTCGCTGCACACTCAATCCACCCCTAAGAACTGAGGCCTTCCAAAAAATAAAGCCGCCCGCCGTGGCTTTTCAGGAAATCTCCATGTACGTGGGCAACCAGCTTGCGCGCCAGATGGACCCAATTTCAGCCGTTCCGGACGACATTATGCGGGATGAAAAGGG
>JBHEKP010000082.1:0-6136 GCA_041859375.1 Candidatus Hydrogenedentales bacterium
CCCCGGTGTGCGGGTTGTGTGTGGTCGGGAGTATGGCAATAATACCCCCGTGCGGCGCATTCCGCGCCCCGTCAAGGAGAACCCGCCATGATCCGCAGCATCGTTTCCTTCGTGTGCCTTGTCCTGTGCGTGTTTGCCGCCGCACCCCTGTCGGCGGCGGAGGATGCGGCCCCGGCATTGAAGCGCGAGCGCATCGAATGGTGCGACGTGTGGCATACCGACGCGGACAAGACCGGCAAGCCCCGGGTGCTGATGATCGGCGACTCCATCACGCGCGGCTATTTCTCGCAGGCGGAGGAAGAACTGGGGGGAAAGGCCCACTGCAGCCGCTACACCACCTCGCGCAGCATCTGCGACCCCGTGTTCTTTCAGGAGCTGTCGCTGGTGCTTGGCCAGTACGAATACGGCGTCATCCACTTCAACCACGGCCTGCACGGGTGGGATTACACCGAGGAGCAATACGCCGCCGCTTTCGACAAACTGCTGGCCGTGCTGCGCGCGGAGGGGCGTGGTGCGCGGCTTGTGTGGGCCAGCACCACCCCCGTCCAGCCCGGCTCCGGCATGGGAAAGGACCGTGACCGCGTGGCCGCGCGCAACGCCATCGCCGCCGAAAAAACAGCGCGCGAGGGCATCCCCGTGAACAATCTGCACGCCCTGTCCGCGGATCATCCGGAGCATTTCTCCAAGGACGGCGTTCATTTCGCCCCCGAAGGCATCGCCCTCCAGGCGCATGCCGTCGCCGCGGCGATCACAAAGGCGCTTGATTCCCCGCAAAAGTAGGCCGGGGCGGCTTTTTGCGCGGGAACTCCGGCGGGGCGTATACTCCACAGGCGAAGACAGGCCCCCCCGCGCGGCCTGGAGACCGCCCATGATCGACGCACAGGTGCTCGTGCTGAACAAGTCCTGGGTGGCGGTGAACGTAACGCCACTCAAGCGGGCGATCATGCTCCTCTTTCACAACCACGCGCGGGTGGTGCACCCCTCCGACTACACCCTCTACGATTTCCCCTCATGGTGCGCCCTGTCCGCCTACGGCGGCGTCCCCGCGGATCCGCGCCGGGTAATCCACACGCCCAAGATGGACATCCGCGTGCCGGAGGTGATCGTCCTGTCCGAGTTCAACGGCTACGTCAAGCGGGAGGTGCGCCTGTCCCGGCGCAACATCTTCCTGCGCGACCGGCACGTCTGCCAGTACTGCGGCCGCCGCTTTGGCAAGCCCGAGTTGACCATTGACCATGTGGTGCCCCGCTCGCGCGGCGGGCGCGACACGTGGGACAACCTGGTGCTCGCGTGCATGGCCTGCAACCTGAAAAAGGGCAGCAAACTCCCCGAGGAGGCGGGCATGCCCCTGCTGCGCCGCCCCGCCGCCCCGCGCTGGCTGCCCCGGTTCGGCGCGCAGATCCCCCGCGAGGAGCTTATGACCTGGCAGAAATTCGTGGACCTCGCCTACTGGAACACCGAAATCGCCGGATAGCCGGAGGCTTTACCGCGCGAACTCGATCTTCAGCGTGAAGGCATGATCGCAGGGCTTTGCCTTCGGCAGTCTCACCTCCAGGGCGCGCGCCTTCTGTTTCCATTGCAGCGCGTCCCGGGAACCCAGCAACGACACAGCGGTGATTTCCCCGTCGGCCAGTCCGGCCTTGGCGCCCAGGGATTTCACGGCGACCCTGCCGTTTTCCGGCCACGCCAGCAGCACCGCGTAGAGCGCGCCGTCCTTCGTGGTGAAGCGCACGTCCTCCGCCGTGAAGGGCTTGCGCTTGGTGTCGGAGAAGGAGCCGTCAGCCACCCTGGTGGGACCCTCGCCGAAGACCTTCCACGGTCGGGTGCCGTAGATCGCATCGCCGTTCACGGCAAGCCACTGCCCCATCTCCAGCAGCATCTGCTCCTCCTCTTCAGGGATGACGCCGTCGGGCCTGGGGCCAATGTTGAGCAGGAGCGCGCCGTTTTTGCTCACGATGTCCACAAGATCGCCCACGAGGGAGGCCACGGTTTTGTAGTGCTGCTTTTCAACATAACCCCAGGAGTTCTTTGACACGGAGGTGTCGGTCTGCCAGAAGGGTTGGCGAATCTCCGCAAGCTGCCCGCGCTCGATGTCCCACACCGCCGCCTTGAGCGGGAAGGACTTGTTCTTGTAGTTGACGGCCACGCCCTTTCCCCACGCCGCGCCCTGGTTGTAATAGTAGGCGGCGAAGCGCTGGAGGTAGGGCTGGAAGCAGGGCTGCTCAATCCACCAGTCGAACCAGACGAGCTGCGGCTGGTACTTGTCCACCAGCTCGCAGGTGCGCAGCAGCCAGTCGTCCAGAAAGGCCGCGTCCGGCGTGGACTCCTTTTCCGGCTGCGCCGGGCCGTAGAGCCCCGCGAAGGCGGGATCCTTCACATCCGAGTCGAATTTCATGCCGCCGTCAAAAAACCACCAGTGCTCGGCGCGGTGGCTGGACAGGCCAAAGACCAGCCCCTTTTCGCGCACCGCCCTGGAAAGCTCGCCGATGATGTCCCGCTTCGGCCCCATCTTCGCCGCCGTCCACTCCGAATAGGAGCAGTCGTACATGGGGAAACCGTCATGGTGCTCCGCCACGGGCACCACGTATTTCGCGCCCGATTTCCGGAACACCTCCGCCCAGTGGTCCGGATCGAACTTTTCCGCCGTGAGTCCGGGGATGAAATCCTTGTAGCCGAACCGGTTTTGGGGCCCGTGGGTCTTCACATGGTGCTTGTATTCGGGCGAGCCCTCCCGGTACATGTTGCGGGGATACCACTCGCTGCCGAAGGCGGGCACGGAATACACGCCCCAGTGGATGAAGATGCCAAACTTGCCGTCGAGGTACCAGTCCGGCACGGTGTACGCTTCCAGCGACGCCCAGTCCGCCGCAAAGGGCCCCCGGGCGACACCGTCGTCAACGGCCTTCAGTGCGGCGGCCCGGTCCGGCCCCTCCGCGTGCGTCATGGGGTTCATGGAAAGCGTCCCTCCTGCAACCGTCAGCATCAGGCACAAAAACCGCGCGGCAGCATGCGTCATGGCGGGCCTCCTGGGTTGTTCCGCCGCAGTATAGCCGGAACCGGGGGCAAACCGGCAACCGGACGGGACGCCTCTGGACGGGAACGCGGGCACGGCGGTATAATCTGCCGCCGTCAGGAAGCATGCGAAAAGCAACCCCCAAGGAACCCCCGTCATGCCCCCATTTTTTGAAGCCGACTGGCGCACCGAACTGATGCAGCTGCGGGTGCGGCTGAACGAAATCCGGGGCGCAATTTTCTCGCCGCGCCGGCCCGTGGGCGATCTGTGGCGGTGCGTGACCGGGCCCGGCCGCGGACCGGAGGCCATACCGAAGGCGGGCTGGCAACCCTTCAAGGTGATGGAGCGCTGGGGCCGCCACGACCAGACCACCTGGTTCCGGATGCGGGCGGTGGTGCCGAAGGAATTCGCGGGGCGGCGCGTGGTGGCGCTTATCAACCCCTGCGCGCACACGGACATCCCCGGCATGGGCCGCCATGACGAGTCGGGCGAGGCGCTGGCCTATGTGAACGGCAAGCCCTTCCAGGGCATTGACCGCCACCATGACTTCATGGTGCTCACGGAAAAGGCGAAGGCGGGCGAGGTCTTCGACATCGCGCTGGAGGCCTGCCCCGGCATCCGCTACGACGCCACCCACGTTTTCGCGTGGGCGGACCTGGCGGTGATGAACCGGGACGTGTGGGACTTTTACTGGGACGGCGCGGTGCTCATGGACGTGGTGGAGCACCTGCCGGAGGGCGGCGCGGCGCGGAAGCGCCTTTTCAAGCTGGTCTTTGACGCGGTGCGCCGGGTGGATTTGCAGCACAGGGACGGGCCGGAATTCGCCGAATCCATCGCGCGTGCGCGGGCGCTGCTGCAAAAGGGCCTGAAGGCCTTCCCCGCCGGGCCGGACGCGGGGAAGCTCGCGCTCATCGGCCATTCCCACATCGACGTGGCATGGCTGTGGCCGCTGCGCGAAACGCGGCGCAAGGTGGGGCGCACCTATTCCACGGTGCTGCGGCTGATGGAGCAGTACCCCGAATACATTTTTTCCATGAGCCAGCCCGAGCTGTTCATGTTCGTGAAGGAGAACCACCCGGAGATCTGGCGGGGGCTCAAGCGGCGCGTGAAAGAGGGGCGCTGGGAGCCCTGCGGCGCGACCTGGGTGGAGCAGGACAGCCAGATGCCCTGCGGCGAGGCGCTCGTGCGCCAGTTCCTTTACGGGAACCGCTTTCTGGAAAAGGAATTCGGGATGCGCTCGCGCACCGCGTGGCTGCCCGACGCCTTCGGCTTTCCGTGGTCGCTGCCGCAGATCATGAAAAAGGCGCAGATTGACACCTTCCACACCATCAAGCTGTCATGGAACCGTTTCACGAAATTCCCCCACAGCTATTTCCTGTGGCAGGGCGCGGACGGCACGCGCATCCGCGCGGTCATCCCGCCGCTGAACTACAACGGCAACCCTGTGCCGGAGGAGCTGCTGGGACAGTGGGACGGCTTCGCCCAGAAGGATCTGGTGGACGAGGTCCCCTTCTCCTTCGGCTGGGGCGACGGCGGCGGCGGCCCGTCCCCGCGCATGCTTGAGTACGGAAAACGCCTGAACAACCTCACGGGCATGCCGCGCTGCGCCTTCAGCCGCACCGAGGACTGCCTGGACCGGATGCGCGCGCAGGCCGACGACGCCGACCTGCCCGTGTGGAACGGCGAGCTGTACCTGGAGCTGCACCGCGCCTGCCAGACCACCCAGGCGCGGACCAAGCGCAACAACCGCAAGATGGAATGGCTGCTGCACGACACGGAGCTGCTGTGGTCGTGGGCGCTGCTGCACGGCGCAGCCTATCCGCAGGAGGAGCTGGCGGCGATCTGGCGCGTGCTGCTCACCCACCAGTTCCACGACATCCTGCCCGGCTCGTCCATCAACGAGGTCTACCAGGACGCGGACCGCAACTACGCGGAGCTGCGGGCGCGCGCGGAGGCGCTGCTGGGGCGCGCCCAGGCGCACCTGCTCGCGCGGATGGACCTGTCGGGGCCGGGCGCGCCGCTGGTGGTGTGGAACACGCTCTCCTTCCCCCGCTACGACGTGGCGCGGGTGGAGGCGGCCCTGCCGGAGACGCCCTTCCATGTGGCGGACCAGGGGGGCGCCCCGGTGCCGCACCAGGTGGCGGAGGACGGCGCGCTGCTCTTCGAGACCGATGTGCTGCCGCCGCTGGGCCATGCGGTGTACCGGCTCCTGCCCGGCGCGAAACGGGCGGAAAGGAGCGGCGTGCTCAGGGCCTCGCGCAGGCGCATGGAGAACGACTTCTTCCTGCTGGAACTGGACAACCGGGGCCGCTTCACCCGGCTCTTTGACAAGATTGGCGAGCGCGAGGTGCTCCCGGAGGGGAGTCCGGCGAACGTGCTCCAGCTTTTCGACGACCGCCCCGCCGAGCACGACGCGTGGGACTTCGACCACAATTTCGCGGACATCGCCTGGGAGCCGGGTCCGGCGGAGTCCATGACGCTGGTGGAAAACGGCCCGGTCCGGGCCGTGGTGCGCGTGGTGCGCCGCACCGAAAAGAGCGTGTTCACCCAGGACATCACGATGCACGCGTCCACGCCCCGCATCGACGTGCGCTGCCGCGTGGACTGGCATGAGAAGCGGACGCTGCTGAAGGTGGCCTTCCCGGTGGAGGTGCTCAGCGCGCGCGCCGCCTTCGACATCCAGTTCGCCGCCGTGGAGCGGGCCACCCACGACAACACCGCCTTCGACCGGGCGCGCTTCGAGGTGACCGGCCACAACTGGGCCGACCTCTCCGAGGAGGGCTTCGGCGTGAGCCTGCTCAACGACTGCAAGTACGGCTACGACGTGCGGGGCAGCGTGCTGCGCCTCTCGCTGCTGCGCGGCGCGGTGGACCCCGATCCGCGCGCCGACGAGGGCGCCCACGAGTTCACCTATTCGCTGCTGCCCCACGGCGGCTCCTGGCGCGAGGAGACCGTGGAGGAGGGGCTGATGCTGAACTGCCCGCTCCGCGTGATCGCCGCGCCGGAGGTCCGCCCCGCGAAGGCGGGGGCCGCCCTGCCGCCCGCGGGCGCGCTGGCCGCGGTGGACGCGGGGCATGTGCTCGTGGACACCGTCAAAAAGGCCGAGGACGGCGCCGCGCTCAT
>JBHEKP010000105.1:0-3268 GCA_041859375.1 Candidatus Hydrogenedentales bacterium
GACCCGAATTCATAGCGTGACAACGCCGCAATGTCCGCGTCAAGGTCCGCCACGGCGGCAAGGGGGCAAAGGAACAGGGCCGCGGCCAGCGCGGCGGTGGTGAATGTCAGGTGTTTCATTGTGTTGCTCCTTTTCCCGTCAAACATGCCAGGGCGCGCGCATGGAGGGCTGCATCATGCGGTTCGCCTCATCGTCGTCAAAAAGCTCCTTGTCCGGGTCCCACTTCAGTTTCTTGCCCGTGCGCATCGCGATGTTGGCCATGTGGCACATCGTTGCGGAGTGGTGGCCCACCTCCACCGGCGCGGTGGGTTCGCCCCGCGACTTCACGCACTCGATGAAGTTCAGGTGATGCCCCTTGCTCCGGCCCAGGTGCTCCTCGTTCGGTCCGATGACCTCCTTCAGCAGCGCCGGGTTTGACGCCTCAAGATTGCCGCCGTGGACGTGGATGAAAATCCAGCCCTCGTCGCCCTCGAACTTCAGGCCCCGGTTGCCGCCGCAGATGCCCGTAAGCCGCACGCCCGTGGCGTATTCAAACTCGAAGTTGTAGTCCATCGCCGTGTTGAACAGGCCGTCCTCCGGAAACTTGCCCGTGCCCTGCACCGAGATCGGCGTCGTGTGGTCCGAGTTGTTGCCGAGCTGCGCCAGGTCGAGGATGTGCGCGCCCCGGTCCGTGATCTCGCCGCCGCTGTAGTCCAGGATGTAGCGGAAGTAGAAGTGGCAGCGCTTCTCCGTGTACGGCGCCTCGCGGGCCGGTCCAAGCCAGAAGTCGTAGTCGAAGTGCTCCGGCACCGGCATCACCGGCTGGTTCGGGATCGGCATCGTCTGCAGCGGCAGGTTCACCGAGATCGTGTGCAGCTTGCCGATGCGCCCGTTGCGCACCAGCTCCGCCGCGTAGCGCGCGTTGTCGCGGCTGCGCTCGTGGCTGCCCGTCTGCAGCACCCGCTTGTAACGGCGCACCGCGTCCACCACCGCGCGCCCCTCGGGAATCGAGTTCGCCAGCGGCTTCTCGCAGTAGATGTCCTTGCCCGCCTTCGCCGCCGCCACGCAGATCGGCGGGTGCCAGAAGTCCGGCGTCGCCACCATCACCGCGTCGATGTCGTCCCGCGCGATGACCTCGCGGAAGTCGTGGTGAATCTTGATGCCGTCAAACTTGCCGTCCGGGCTCTTGCCCGCGTAGTAGTCCGACACCATCTTCTGCGCCTTCTCCGCGTGCTGGCGGTCCACGTCGCACACCGCAACGTACTGCACCTCGGGGATGTTGAACAGCGCCTGCGTGTCATAGCTGCCCTGGCCGCCCACACCGATGGACGCCATGACAATACGGTTGCTCGGTGCCACCGTGCCGTCGAGGCCGAGGGCCGACGCGGGCACGATGTACGGGAACGCGACGGGTGCGGCCGCCGCTGCGGCCGCCCGTTTCAGGAACGACCGCCGGGAAAGGGTTTCTTTGATTTTCATGGTTTGACCTCCAAAATGGTCCGGCTATTCTGGGGAAAGCGCCGCCAAAATGCAACAACGCCAACCGCCCCTGCTTTTTCCTTCCCCCGTCTTTCCCCTTTCTATTTTCAGTGTGTTCAGTGTTTTCCGTGGTCAATTCTTATTTTTCTTGCGCATTTTTGGTCCGTTCCCCCGTTTCTTTTTCCTCCGCTATTTCCATTCCATGAAATGACGTATGAACCGGTCCGTGTTTCCCCTCGGCCTGGGGTCCACATGGTCGGGAAGCTGGTCGTAAATCGCGTAAACATGCTCCCAGTATCGTTTTTTCGCGGAGTCATAGTCCGGTGACGGCCCCGTCAATTCCCCGAAAAGCCTGGCGAAAAAGAGCAGTTCCTCCCGGTACCGTTCCGGCGCGGGATGAAAGGCCGGTGCGGACTCCGCGCCCTTCAAATCCGCCAGCGCCTCCGCGAGCAGGACCATCTTTCCGTTGTATTCGGCGCGGCCCATCGTCACGGTGTTGTACGCGCCCCAGTCCGGTATGCACTCAAGGAGCCGGTACAAACCCGGCAGTTCCCGGCCCGCCGGGCCGAAGACGCGCTCAAAGAAGTCCGAAGCCACCGTGTCGGAGTTGGCGTCGGGCCGGGTGAAGGACACCGCCGATTCGTACAGCGAAAGCTGGTTCAGCAGCGGTGTCATGGTGAAGCAGATGCCGCCGCCGTAGGGGGCCGCCTCCCGCTCCTCGCGCCGCCGCGCGAAAAGCCGGTCGAAGCGGTAGTGCGGATAGACCGCGTTTTCCCCCTCGGTCAGGCTGAAATCCCACGTGAGGATGGTTCTGCGCTTCGCGATCTCCCGCGCCCAGCCGCGCCCGTCCTCGTCCCCGCGCGGGTTGCCGTCGGGGTTGAAGCCCATGTTGATCGACACCGCCGTGTCCGGCGGAAAATCGTCCAGCCGGTCCAGCAGGTGCCGCATCGACCGGTCCGCCCGTTCCTTGGAAAAAGTCCACGCTGTCGCCTGATCCGCGGGGATGAATTCCCCCCTGCTTTCCGGCGGCATGTGGATGTTGCCCCAGCCGAAGAAGGGCGGCCCCCAGGTGCCGAAATCGAATCCGGCTTCGGGGCGTTTTTGGTGTATTGCCGCCGCGACGTCAATGGACTTGTCAATGTATGTTTCCGCCGTGCATCCGTTGCGCGAGCAGGCCCCCGGGTCGCCGGGGAAAATACCGAAAATGTCCGCCTGATCAAGGCGTTCCGCCACCGTGGTCCAGAGGTGGCGGATTTCCGCCCATTCCTCCGCCACATTCGGGCACAGCGTCCGCCATTTGTCGCCCGTGGTGGCAAAACACGCCAGCATTTCGCAGCGCATCCCCTTTTCATGGGCGTGGGCCATGGTCGCGTTCATCTGGCGGGTGAACTCCCGGCCCGTGTCCGAATCCAGCCCCTCCCGGCAGAACAGGCGCGGTTCCAGCCAGAACTCAAACACATTGAACCCGAAGGACGCGATCATGTCCACCAGCGCGCGCCAGTCCCCGTCCGTCCAGCGGTGCGGCAGCCCCGGATGGTACATGTTCGGGTTGTACGCGCAAAGCAGGTGCGACGCGAAGTTGTTGTAATAAATAATCCTCGGCGTTCCTTCCGCAGCGGATGCCGCCGCCATGGTCCTTTTCCCCGGCAGTGTCCCGGCCGCCAGTCCCGCCGCTGCCGTTCCCAAAAACGCCCTTCGCGTCATGCCCATCGCAGTCGCTCCTGTCTCCCGGCCCTTCCCGTGAACACTACCCCCCGGCACCCCCAAAAATCCACTCCATCTTTCTTCCCCTTCACCCGTATGTTCGCCC
>JBHEKP010000331.1:0-11108 GCA_041859375.1 Candidatus Hydrogenedentales bacterium
CTCCCACATGGTCAACACCGCCGCGCAAACCGGGCGGGTCATCAACTGGGATCCCAAAGCCGAGCAGATTGTGGGGGACCCCGAAGCCGCCAAAATGCTCACCCGGCCCTTCCGCGAAAAATGGCGCATCTGGTAGGCCCCGGCCCCGCCCCCAGCTGCGAAAAAAAACTGGCGCGCCCGGCTGGACTCGAACCAGCGGCCCTCTGCTTAGAAGGCAGACGCTCTATCCACCTGAGCTACGGGCGCGCGGGGAAAGGCCAAGTATTCCACAAGCGGCCCCGCCCTTTCCACTTCCCCCCGGTTTCGCCCCGGAATTCCGGCCTGTTTCGGCCTGTTTTTCCGCATTGAGATACGGTGCCTGTCTTGCTATACTTTTTCCCGTGCCGGGCTTTTCCGGTGGTGCGCGCATGGGCTGCGCCGCCGCCGCGTTTCCGGCGCTTTGGGCTGGTGAAACCGACTGACTCCGGGTCCGCGTCCGCGGGCGTTTCCGTCTTTCGGGCCATTCCGCCCGGGCGTCCGAAAAAAATCCGGCCCTCGCATTTGAAACCTCTATTCTCGGGAAGGAGTTTGTCGGATGGGCTTTGACCTGGTCACGGTCGGGGTGGTGTGCGCGGACGTGATGGTGCGCCCGGTGGACGCGGTGCCGCAGCGGGGAACGCTCGGGCTGGTGCCGACGCTGGAAATGCACCTGGGCGGCCTCGCGGGCGTGACGGCCATCGTGATGAGCCGCCTCGGCGGCTCCTCGGCTTTTGTGGGCCGGCTGGGCCGCGACAGTTTCGGCGACTTCCTCCTGTCCAAACTCTCCGCCAACGGCGTGGACACCGGCGGGGTCCGCCGCGTGGACGACTGCAGCTCCTCCGCCACCGTGGTGCTCATCAGCGGCGACGGCGAGCGCACCTTCCTGCACCACATGGGCACCAACGCGGAAACCTCGGAGGGGGACATCGACTTCGGCGTGGTGGGCCGCTCGAAGGTGCTGCACTGGGGCGGACCGGCCATCACCCCGAAGCTGGACGGCGCGCCCATGGGCCGCGTCTTCGAAAAGGCCCGCGCGCTGGGCGTGCGCACGAGCATGGACACCTGCTACGACGGCAAGGGCGTGTGGCTGCCCCTCATCGAGCCGTCCCTCCCCCATCTCGACATCGTCTTCTCCAGCTACGAGGAGGCCTGCAATTACACCGGCAAAAGCGCCGTGGGGGACATTGCCGACTTTTACCTTTCCTACGGCGTGGAAATCGCGGTCATCAAGCTCGGCGCGGAGGGCCTTTTCGTGAAGGGCCGCGGGGAGTCGCTGCGTCTTCCCGCCCACCGCGTCGCAAGGGTGGTGGACACCACCGGCGCGGGCGACGCCTCCTGCGGCGGCTTCCTCTACGGCTTCCTCCAGGGCTGGGACCTGGAGCGCTGCGCCCGCCTTGCCAACGCGGTCGGCGGCCTGACCGTGCAGTGCATGGGCGGCGCCGGGGGCGTGGAAAACCTGGAGGCCACCCTGGCCTTCATGGAGACACTCGATGCTTAGCCTGGCACTCGGCGCCTTCATAACCCTTTGCGCCCTCGGACAGGGGCAGGGCGGCTCCATGAGCACCAGCGAGCTCGCGCCGCCCCCCGGTTTGGGCGCCCCCGTGGAAAGCCCCCGCCCCGCCGCTCCCGCGGCGGACACCCCCGCACCGGTCCAGGTGGAGGCCGAAGACGTGAAGGCCGCGCCCAAATCCGGCACGGCCGCCCCCCAGAACCAGCCGAAGGCCGCCCCCTCCGGCGCGGCCCAAACCGTGCGGAAAAACGAACCCGCCCCCGCGGCGCAGCCCAGGGGGGAAACAGTGGTCATGAACACAGACGCGCCCCCACAGGCGGCAAGCGCGCCGGCCCGTCCGGCCGGCGGCTCGGCGAGGGTGGGCGCTTTTTGGATAATTTTACCCAAAATTCAATAACACTGGAGCGCCCGAAACATCATGCGCCTGGCACATCTCATCATCGCCGGAACTGCTTTGCTGCTCTTCGCCCCCTGCATGGACGCCCCCGCGCAGGACGCGCCGCCCGTGGCCAGGGAGGAGGCCGCCGACGCGCAGCCCGCGCCCGCCCCGGAGGCGGCGCCCGAAGCGTCCGGCGGGGCGGAGGCCGCCCCCGCCGAAGAAAAGACCCCCGCCGCGCAGTACCGCGCCAACCCCCTCGCGGTGGGGGGCGTCCGCGCGCCCAGCACCGGACGGCCCGACGCGAACCCCCTGGCCAACTTTGACAAGCGCTCCCTGCGCGACGCCCTGACCCGCCCCATCGAATTCGGCGAGCCCGGGCTCGGCTTCTCCCCGCCCGACTGGACGGAGCCCCTGCGCGACATCGAGGCGGACGTGATGAACACCGACCTCACCACCGGCGAGACCGTGCTCAGGGACAACGTGCGCCTCCGCCTCGGCGAGATGTACTTCCGCTCCGACAACTTCTCCTACTCCGACGAGGCGGGCAACTACCGCGCCTCCGGAAACGTGCTGGTGGAGCAGCACGAGTCGCGCCTCACCGCCAACACCCTCAACTACGTCACCCCCGAAAAAAAGGCCGTCGAGGAAACCTTCATCCTCGAGCCCGCCAACGAGGAAAACGTCGCCAAGAGACGCCTCTCCATGGGCCGCCTGATGGGCGAGTACATCCACGTGAAGGAGCCCACCCGCGAAATGTGGGCGGACAAGATTGACTACGACTTCGCCACCCAGAAGGGCGAGCTGGTCAACGCGCGCGGCCGCGCCGCCCTGTTCCACTACAGGGCCGGGAAGCTGCACATCCTCGGCCCGGACGAGATGATCGCCGAGGACGTGTGGATGACCACCTGCCCCGACGACGACCCCCACTACCGGATTCTCATGGACGACCTCCAAATCAGAAACGGGGAGGTCGTCTCCGGCAGCGGCGCGCGCCTCCAGATCGGACGGATGAAAACCCCCGTCATGGTGCCCTTCCTCTGGGGCGGCAGCAAGCCCGTGCCCTGGCGGCTCGACTTTGACAGCGGACGCCACGCCGAAACCGGCTCCTACCTCAACATCGGCCAGCAGTTCCAGGTCTCCAGGGAGCTTTCCCTGGGGCCGCGCATCATGCCCACCGACAAGCAGGGCGTCGGCTTCGGCGCGGACGCCTACTACGACTACATGAAAAACCCCGCCTCCCCGCTGTACCGCACCAAGGGCGAGATGCACGGACTCCAAACCACCAGGGGGCGCGGCTACTACGAGTGGTACCACCGCTACGAGTACGACAACGACCTCGTGCTGCGGATGCAGGCGGAGCAGTGGTCCGACGAGACCTTCTACAAGGACTTCTTCTACGACCAGTACCGCCACCGCGGCGCGCCCCGCACCTTCGCCAACGTCACCCTGCGCAGGGAGGACTTCATCGCCACCGGCACCGCCCGCGTGCACTCCCACGGCTGGACCCCGGAAACCGAGCGCCTCCCGGAGGGCACCTTCCACCTCCTGGAAAGGCCCCTCGCCGACAGGCTGCACGCGTCCTTCGACACCATTGACGGCTACAACGACCGCAACCAGACGGACGACCACGGCATGCGCTCCGTCAACATCGCCCGCCTCACCTACGAGGCCGACCTCTCCCCCGCCCTCTCCCTGACCCCCTTCTACGAGATCGAGGGCGCATGGTACGAGCACGAGCGCCTCGACGGCGACAGCGCCTCCCGCGTGTCCCACCTGGCGGGCGCGACCCTGCAGACCCGCTTCAACAAGACCTACGGCGGCTGGCTGGGATTCTCCGGGTTCAAGCACGTGGTGGTCCCGTCCCTCACCTACTCCTACCGCCCCTCCACCTCGCTGGAAATGGACGACACCCCCTTCTTCGACGCCCTCGACAGCGTCTACGGGCGCAGCCGGGTCGAGTCGAAAATCTCCAACCTCCTCTACGGCAGGGACGCCGAATCGGGCGAGGTCTGGCAGGTCGGACGCCTCAGCCTTTACCAGGGCAACGACCTCTGGAACGAGGAGCGCCAGACCGACGACTACGAGGTGGAGCTGGACGTGCGCCCCCGCTCCT
The DNA here is from genome assembly GCA_041859375.1 of Candidatus Hydrogenedentales bacterium. Classification (GTDB taxonomy): domain Bacteria; phylum Hydrogenedentota; class Hydrogenedentia; order Hydrogenedentales; family CAITNO01; genus JBHEKP01. The sequence goes on from JBHEKP010000331.1 coordinate 4,021, forward strand.
GGTGGGGCTTCCAGATCGTCGGGGAAAAGCACGTCGCTGAAAACCCCGACTCCCTGCTGGACGAGGAGAAACCCTTCCGCCGCCTCTTCCAGAACGCCTACGAGTCCGTCACCGGCTCCCCCCTCCGCGAGGGCGTCTACGACAGCAACTACGAATACGCGGACTACCAGCGCCTGCTGAGCCAGGTCTACTACGACGGCACCGCGCGCGGCGGCCGATTCTCCGCCCGCGTCGGCTACTCCCACACCGAAACCGAGGGCGACGTCTACAACAAGGACGTCCTCTACGGCCTGGGCTACAAGCTGGACGAGAACTGGTCCGTGGGCTTCGAGCACATCTTTGACGTCAAGGAGGGCGACCTGCGCAGCCAGACCTACGAAATCAGGCGCAGGCTGCACTGCATGGAGGCCGCGTTGCAGTTCCGCGACCGCGAAAGCGGCTTCGACGTGAATTTCGACCTCGGGCTGGCCGCGTTCTCAAAGCCGCCCATCAACTTCTAGGCGTCACACCGCGGGGCCGAAAAGCAGGCGGCAGGTCCACTCATGGGAGTCGCCCCAGGGGGCCCGCAGGCATTCCCACGCCGAATAGCACGAGACCGCGCACGCCGCCGCGATCAGCGCCCATGCCCAGGGCGACCGAACCCGCGCGAACACCGGAATGCCGAGCGCCAGCAGCACCGGCACCGACCCCAGATACCAGCGGAAACCGTAGGCCGCGCCGCCGTAGTTGTTCGTGCTGAAAAGATAGTAAAGGGTCAGCACCGCGAAACCCGCCAGCAGCGCCGGCACGGCCGGGCGCATCCCCCCCGTGTTGCGCCGGACCGCCTCCGCCGCCCCCGGCGCCGCGGCCAGCAGCACCGGAAACAGCAGGAACATCCCAAAGCGCCCGAAGGTCATGTGGAAAAGATACACAAGACGCGGCTCGTTCAGCGCGTCAATGCCAAGGGGGTTCCGCCAGTAGGAATTCTCAAACAGGTAGGTCTCGCCCCGCACCTGCACCGGCCTGGGGTCCCCCGTAATCATCCACATCGCCCCGAAATGGACCGCCAGCGGGAGAAGCGCCCCCAGCCCGCCCCAAAGCAGCGCCGCCTTGGGATGGCGCGCCACGACGAACAGCCCCGCCAGCGCCGCGTATATCGTCACCGGCATGTCCATGCAGAAAACCAGCCCCGCCAGAAGCCCCAGCAGCGCGAAACGCCAGCCCGCGGGGCGCAGCCGGTTTGACGCCAGGCCCGCCGAAAGGTACAGCACCCAGATCAGCGCCGCCAGCGCGGGCGTGTGGTTGTTCAACTGCTGCGCATAGCCCGGCACGGGCGACGCCAGCCCCAGCAGCAGCACCGGAAAGGCCGCGCGCCACGGGCGGGCAATGAACAGGTTCACTAGCAGCGCAAACCCGGCCAGGCCCAGCCAGAAGGGCAGCTGCGCCAGGGTGAGCACCATCACCCGCAGGACGGGCTTCAAGTCCCCCGGATTGTCCAAATCCCATCCGGCGAACCGGCGCAGGGCGGCGTATTCCGCCGTCATCAAAAGGGGAAGCAGCGGCGGCTTGCTCGAGATCAGCCGCCCGTTCGGCAGCACCACCTTGTCGATGGTCTGCGGCTCGAAGGGGTTGGGGGGTGCTTCGGGCGGGCGGTCGATGAACCAGGTGCCGTCATGGGTCAGCGCGTACACCGTCGCCATCCGGCTGGTGACCGTGTCCCCCACAAACAGGCCCGGGCTGCCGAGAAAACCGGCGACCATGGCCGCCAACACCACCGCCGACTGGAGAACAGCCCGCAGGCGGCGCTCCGCCGTCGTTCCCCCCGCGTCCTGTCCTTGCTGGGGCACGGATAAGGGCATCCCTATTCGGTGTCGCTGCCGAAAATCTTGGACATGGTCCGGGAAAACCATCCCGGCCTGTTTTCATCCGGGTTCACCCGCACGGTCTCCTCGCGGCGCGGCACCCATTCCCCCTCCAGGTACTCCTCCGTCTTGTCCGCCACAAAGAGGCTCCCCGAACGGTGCCAGCGCCCGTTCCGAAGCTCGTAGTGCAGCGTTTCCGTGCCCGTGTCGCGCAGGAACGCGGTGTCCTCAAGGGCAAGATCGCGCTTGCGGTGCATCTGCGTGCTGAAGCGCACCTTGTCCAGGCGCACCTCGGCGGCCATCGGCCGGGTGCGCGACTCGTTTTCCTGCAGCGTGACCTCAAACTGGTCCGCGCCGCCGGGATACTCCACAAACTGCCTGTAGAAATAGGGGCGCTTGTGCACCAGTTCCGGCTGGTCCTTGGTGCCCGCGCGAAGCTCGCTGTTGACGTACCCCGAAACCATCTCCCTCAGGCGCGCCTCCGCCTCCTCCTGGTTCGCCGCGTTCACCGCGGAATCGCCCTGCTCCACGGCGGGCGCGTCCTTGCCCCCGCCGAACCACCCGCCAATGGTGCTGCACGAAGTCAGAAAACCCGCCGCCACCGCCACGGTAAAGAGCACGCGCATCATCCTCATCAACCTAATCCTCCGCGCTAAACAGGACAACCGTCCCGCATGGTTTTGAGATACTGCCGGAAACACTGTTTATGTTGAACATCCTGAACGGTAAAATACTATTCCCTTGGAGGGGGAAAAACAAAATATTTACACCTTTCGCACACCCGGAGGGCATGCGCCGCCCCTTACCCCGATATCTGGTTCATTATCCGCGCCGTGAGGGAACGGGCCACGCCGGCCGGCGAAACCACCTTCGGATCCTCCAAACGCACAAAATCGGGGCCTATCTTTTTCACAATGAACCGGCCCTGGAGCTCTTCCCCCTCCGACACGGTCTGCTCCTTCTCCGTCAGCATCGGATTGTTCAGCTTGAACGTGGCGGTCTTCGCGTCCGGATCGATTTTCACCAGGATGAACTTGTAATAGGAAAGCTCGGTGTTCACCTGGTCCATCATCTTGATGATCCGCGAGTCCGTGTCCTTCAGCCCCGCCTGGGATATGTCGGTGGACGCCGCGTCAACGGTCTCCCGGTTGTAGGGCACGCAGTTCAGGCGGGCCTGCACGTCCTCCATCAGCTTCGTGCGCACCGTCTCCGCGATGGCCTGGTTCTCCGCCGTGTTGTTGTGCCGCAGGGCGGTCAGCGCCTCCTCAAGGGCCGCCACCGGCGGCTGGCCGCCCGCGAGCATGTCCAGCGCGCGGTTCGGGTACACAAAGGCCTCGGCCGTGTTTTTCGACTTCATCTCCTTGATGCGGGCCAGCGCGAAATCCGTGCCCAGGTACAGCAGCACCAGACCCGCGATCACGGCCCCCAGGATGAACAGCTTTTTGCCCACCTCAAAGGAGGGGCCCGCCTGCCGGGGTCTGGGCGTGGAACGGTGCGACGGCCCGCCCGCGTCAAAGGAAACCCCCGCCAGATCGCGGTGCGCGGGGTCAAGCGCGGGAAGCGACCCGCCGCCCCCGTGCTCCGCCTGGGGCGCGCCCTTCTTGGCGAACCAGGACCGCTGGCGCTCCTCCTTCTCGCGCTGCTCGGCCTCGATGGACGCCCGCTCCTCCGTCATGAACTGCTCAAGCGCCTCCATGACATTGCCCGAAACGGTGTAGTTCGAGGAGGACTCCCCGCCCAAATCCTCAACCGTCAGCCGCTCGGTCTCTTTCCTGGGGCGGCCCACAATCGTGCCGCAGTAGCGGCAGCGGTTCGCCATGACGCTGATTTCCATGCGGCACTCCGGGCAAAGCCGCATGGGATCCTTGTTCAACCCTTTGTAGTCCGATTCGTTTGCCATATCCTGAAAAATACCCCTCTACTTCATGGGCAACACAATCGGCGGCGGCCGCTCCTGCGGCCCGCTCACTCCGCCCGATTCCCTTCGTCAACTGTCACTTTCTTTCCCTAACGGCAGAATACTTATTTTCAGGAAATAATGCAAGCATTTAACCCTTTGGTTGACAAAATTCCGTCCGGACAAAAAAGAAAACCGCGCCGGCCCGTCCAACGCCGCCTTTTCAGAATTCACCCCCCCTTCTGGTGTATAATCCCAACACCGCCGCCCCCAAAGCGTGTTCCGGTTGTCGGGCTTGGGCGAAAATATGGGGCGGCCGGGGACAAACATGACTGACTCTCCCGCTAAAAAACGGAAAAAAACGCCCCTCGTGGCCATTTGCGGCCGGCCAAACGTGGGCAAGTCCACCCTGTTCAACAGGATAATCGGCAAGCACCGGGCGATAGTGCATGACGAGGAGGGCATCACCCGCGACCGCTTCTACGGCAACGCGACCTGGTTTGGCAAGTCCTTCCGGGTGGTGGACACGGGCGGCATCATCGAAAACCCGCTGGACGAAATCTCCAAAAAGATGCAGCAGCAGGTGCGCGCCGCCCTGGACGAGGCCCGCGTGGTCATTCTCGTCCTCGACGGCCAGCAGGAGCTGACCCGCACCGATTTCCAGGTGGCGGAGGAGCTTCACCGCCTCGGCAAGCCCGTGGTGGTGGCGGCAAACAAGCTGGACAACCACAAGCTTGCGGTCAACCAGTACGAGTTTTACGAACTCGGGCTGGGCGAGCCGCTGGCCGTCTCCTCGGGGCACAACCTCGGTGTTGAGGACCTGATGGTCCGCGTCACGGAGCACCTCCCGGAATCCGCGGCCACCGCCGCGGAGGCCGAAACCACCGAATCCGCCGCCGGCGGGGAAGATGACGACGGGGACGGCGCCGGGGAGCCCGAGGCCGGGGAGGCGGAAAACCGCCCGGTGCGGGTGGCCATCGTGGGGCGGCCCAACGTGGGCAAATCCTCCTTCGTCAACGCCCTGCTCAACGAGGAGCGCGCCATCGTGTCCGAAATCCCCGGCACGACCCGCGACGCCATTGACGTGGATTTCCACTGGCAGGGGAAGGAATACCTCCTGATTGACACCGCCGGGCTGCGCCGCAAGGCGGGCATCCACGAGGACGTGGAGCGCTTCAGCGTGGCCCGCTCGCTGCGGGCCATCCGCCGCGCCGACGTCTGCCTGGTCATGGTGGAGGCCACCGAGGGCCTGGCGGACCAGGACAAGCGGATCATCGGGTACGCCATCGAGAACGGCACCCCGCTGGTGCTCGTCTGGACCAAGTGGGATCTTGTGCATGACAAGGAAAAACGCTTCAAGGCGCTGAACGACGACATTGACCTGAAAATGCCCCAGATTAAATTCGTGCCCTGGCTCTCCATCTCGAACGTGACCCGCCAGCGGGTGTTCAACACCTTCAAGTTCGTGGACAAGGTGGCGGCGGCGGCCAAAAGGCGCGTGTCCACGGCGGAGCTCAACCGCCTGGTGGACCAAATCAAGGCGAAGCACAACCCGCCCAGCCAGAAGGGAAAGCACGCGAAAATCCTCTACGCGACGCAGGCGGGCGTGAACCCCACCGTGTTCGTCTTTTTTGTGAACCAGGCGCGCCTCTTCCATTTCAGCTATGTGCGCTTCTTGGAAAACCAGCTCCGCGAGGCCTACGGCTTCGAGGGCGTTCCCATTAAAATCGAGCTGCGCGAGGAGAAACGGGACAAATGACGGCCCATCTACCGGCGGTGCTGGCCCTGTTGGCCTCCTATGCGGCGGGCTCCATTCCGTCCGGCCTGTGGTTCGGCCTCTGGCTGCGCGGCGTGGACATCCGGGAGCACGGCAGCCGCAACATCGGCGCCACGAACACCCTGCGCGTGCTGGGCAAAAAACTCGGCGGCATGACCCTGGCCTTTGACGTGCTGAAGGGCCTGCTGCCCGTGGCGGCGGCGGGTTTCGTGCCGTCCCCCCTCGCGCCGGGGCTCCTCCCGGTGCTCTGCGGCATGGCGGCCATCCTCGGCCACACCTTCTCCCTCTTCCTGAAGTTCAAGGGCGGCAAGGGCGTGGCCACCAGCACGGGGGTCTTTCTCGCCCTCGCGCCCTGGCAGACCCTGCTGGCGGCGGCGGTGTTCGGCCTCGTGGTCTGGCGGACGCGCATGGTGAGCGCGGGTTCCATCAGCGCCGCCGCGGCACTGCTGGCGGCGGTGCTCGCGGGCGGCGCGGACACGCCCGTCACGGTGGTGGCGGTGATCATCGCGGTGCTGGTGGTCTACAAGCACCGCGCCAACATCGGCCGCATCCTGCGGGGCGAGGAAAACAGGTTCTAGAGGGACAGCGGGGGAGCGTCAATGTTCTCGACTCATGAATGCGCCGCGGCGGTCCTGGTTTTCCTGCTGGCGCTGCTCCTGTTCGTGCCCATGCTTGCCGGTGACATCACGGGCGAGGACGGCCCCGAATTTGTCACCGCCGCCGCCGTGCTTGGCATCCCCCACCCCCCGGGCTACCCCCTCTACTGCATGATCGGCCACGCCTTCACCCGACTCCCCCTGGGCACGCTCCCCTGGCGGGTAAGCCTGATGTCCGCCGTGTTTGCGGCGGGCGCGGCGGCCCTGGTGTCGCTGCTGGCCGCCCGGCTGTTTCAAAACAGTGTGACGGCGCCCGCGGCCGCGCTGGTCATGGCCACCAGGCCGGAATTCGCGCGGCAGGCGGTGGTGCCCGAGGTTTATTCCATGAACGCCTTTTTCGTGGCCCTGGCGCTCCTGCTGCTTTTCATGTGGCGGACTTCGCGGCGGGACCGGACCCTCGCGTGGTTTGCCGTGGTCTTCGGGCTGGGCATGACCGTGCACAACACCTTCGCCCTGCTCGCGCCGCTCTTCGCCGCCTTTGTGGTCTGCGTTGACCGGCGCGCTCCGGGGGGGGGCGCCGCGCGGCTGCTGCCCGCGCCGCGGCGGTGGGCGGTCTATGCGGGGCTCTCCCTCCTTTCCGCCGCCGTGTTCTGGGCGGTCTGCCTCTACCTTCCGCTGCGCTCCGCCGCAAACCCGCCCCTGGACTGGGGAAACCCGGAAACACTGGCCAACTGGTGGCGGCACCTGCGGCGGGAGCAGTTCGACTTCATGGTGACCCAGTATCCCAGAGGTTTCGGCCGCCTTTGGGAACAGGCGAAAGTCATGGTCGGGCTGTACATGGAGCAGCGCTTCCTCTTTCTGGACCTCGCCGGGCTGGTGCTGATGCTGTTCGCGGGCCGCAAAAAGGACGCCCTCTTTCTCGCGGCGTGCGCGTTCGCCGTGGTGGCGGGGTTTGTGCTCTGGCAGAATTTCGAGCT
>JBHEKP010000353.1:0-22990 GCA_041859375.1 Candidatus Hydrogenedentales bacterium
GACCGGGGGCTGGGGGTGGCGGATTACAGAAGCCTGCGCTTCGGGGAGGCGGGGGCGGCATGAGCCCGTTGTCACCGGAGGAAACGGTTGTCGTCTCGGGGCTGCCCCGCTCCGGAACGTCCATGGTGATGCGCATGCTGGAGGCGGGCGGAATGGCCGTGCTCACCGACCATGTGCGCACCGCCGACGAGAGCAACCCCAGGGGATACTTTGAATTTGAGCGGGTGAAGCGCCTGAGGGAGGACAAGGAATGGCTTCCCCTCGCGCGCGGCAGGGCGGTGAAAATCATCTCGTTCCTGCTGCCCGAACTTCCCCCGGAGACGCGCTGCCGGATCATTTTCGTGCGGCGCTCGCTGGCGGAGGTGCTGGCCTCCCAGCGGAAAATGCTGGAACAGCGCGGCATGCCCGTCGCCGACCCGGAGGCCGACGCGCGGCGGATGGCGCGGTTGTATGAAAAGCACCTCGCGCAGATTCAGGAGTGGCTGGGGGGGCGCCCGGCATGGCCGGTGCTGGAGGTGGGGCACAGGGACGCGCTGAAAAACCCACCCGGGACGGCGGAACGCATCAATGAATTTCTCGGGGGCGGGCTTGACGGGGCGGCGATGGCCGCGGCGGTGGATCCCGCGCTGCACCGGCAGCGCTGCTGAGCCCCTCCGGGGGCATATAGAGAAATAATTCCTTAAAAGTTGCAATAAGGAATTTTTTCTTGGTATACTCCGTCCCGACCGACCTCGCAGTTTTGGGCGGTCCGGCGCCGGAGTCCCGCTATGACCCGGCGCCGGCCGCCCCACAAAAGCCGATTCCGGCACGCAAACATGGTAAGATTGGCCTGCGGCGCCCTTTCGGGCCGCGCGGCGCTTACAGGACAGGAGTGGACAAGGCACCATGAACGACGTGCTTTCCTGGAAAAACAAACTGACCACCACCTTGGCGATGGAACTGCTGGCGGCCCTTTCGGGGCTTGCGCTGGCGCTCTTCGTGTTCGGGCACCTGGGCGGCAACTTCCTGCTGTTTCTCGGCCCGGACGCGTTCAACGCCTACGCGGAGCATCTTCAGGCGCTGGGCCCGGGGCTGTGGCTCGTGCGGCTGGTGATGCTCGCGGCCCTCACCGTCCATGTCACCATGACGGTGTGGCTCAAGCTGATCAACCGGGCGGCGGGCGGCGTTTCCCGCTATGCGGTGGCGGTGCGCCGGGCGGACCGGGGCATGGGCACGCGGACCATGATTTACACCGGCGTGGCCGTGGCGTGCTTCCTGGTGCTGCACATCCACGACTTCACCCTGGCGGACAAGGCCGGGGCGCGCTCGCTGGTGGGCGGCGAAAGCCTGGGCCTCTACGGGGTGGTGTTCAACGGTTTCGCCAGCCCCGTCCGCGCGCTGCTCTACACCTGCGCGGTGTGGGCCGTGGGCCTGCACTTCAGCCATGTCATCTCCAGCATCTGGGTGACGGCGGGCGTGCTGAGCGACCGCGCCACGGCCGCCGCCGAAAAGACGGCCCTCGCCGCGGGACTGCTGGTGGCGCTGGGGTTCACCTCCATCCCGGTGTTTGTGCTGGTCAAGACGCATCTGCTTTCCTGAGCCGCGCGAACCGCGGACTTTGCCACAAGGAGCGACAACCCATGCTGAACCCAAAAATACCCGGCGGCCCGATGGCCCAGAAGTGGACCCGCCACAAGTTTGAGATGAAACTGGTGAATCCGGCCAACAAGCGCAAGTTCACCGTGATCGTGGTGGGCACGGGGCTCGCGGGCGCGTCCGCGTCGGCCTCGCTGTCCGAGCTCGGCTACAACGTGAAGACCTTCTGCATCAACGACAGCCCGCGCCGCGCCCACAGCATCGCCGCCCAGGGCGGCATCAACGCCGCGAAAAACTACCCGAACGACGGCGACAGCGTGCACCGCCTCTTCTACGACACCATCAAGGGCGGCGACTACCGCGCCCGCGAGGCGAACGTGCACCGCCTCGCCGAGGTGAGCACCTGCATCATCGACCAGTGCGTGGCGCAGGGCGTGCCCTTCGCCCGCGACTACGCGGGCTACCTGGACAACCGCTCCTTCGGCGGCGCGCAGGTGTCGCGCACCTTCTACGCCCGGGGCCAGACGGGCCAGCAGCTGCTGCTGGGCGCCTACGGCGCGCTCATGAAGGAGGCCGCCTCCGGCAATGTGACCCTGTTCCCCCGGCGCGAGCTGATGGACCTCATCGTGGTGAACGGCCGCGCCGCCGGCATCATCGCGCGCAACCTGCTCACGGGCGCCCTTGAGCGGCACACGGCGGACGCGGTGGTGCTGGCCACGGGCGGCTACGGCAACGTGTTCTACCTGTCCACGAACGGCAAGAGCTGCAACGTGTCGGCGGCGTGGCGCGCCCACAGGCGCGGCGCCTTCTTCGCCAACCCCTGCTACACCCAAATCCATCCCACCTGCATCCCGGTGCACGGCGCGCTCCAGTCAAAACTGACGCTGATGAGCGAGAGCCTGCGCAACGACGGGCGCATCTGGGTGCCGAAAAAGAAGGGCGACCGGCGCGCGCCGAACGACATCCCCGAAGAGGACCGCTTTTATTACCTGGAGGAGAAATACCCGAGCTTCGGCAACCTCGTGCCGCGCGACGTGGCCTCCCGCAACGCAAAGTCCATGTGCGACGCCGGGCTGGGCGTGGACGGCGGCAACGCGGTGTACCTGGACTTCCGGGACGCCATCGCCCGCGACGGCGCGGCGGTGATCAGCGAGAAGTACGGCAACCTCTTCGAGATGTACGAGCGCATCGCCGACACGGATCCCTACAAGGAGCCCATGACCATCTTCCCCGCCGTCCACTACACGATGGGCGGCCTCTGGGTGGACTACAACCTCATGAGCAACCTTCCCGGACTGCACGTGATCGGCGAGGCCAACTTCTCGGACCACGGCGCGAACCGCCTCGGCGCGAGCGCGCTCATGCAGGGGCTCGCGGACGGCTATTTCGTGCTGCCCTACACCATCGGCGACTTCCTGGCCCAGGCGGGCCCCGCGAGGGTCTCCCCCGACGCGCCCGAGGCGAAGGCCGCCGAGCGCGAGGCCGGGGAGCGCATCAGCAGGATAATGTCGCTCAAGGGCGGGCGCACGGTGAACGAGCTGCACCGCGAACTCGGCCTGCTGCTGTGGGACAAATGCGGCATGGGCCGCAACGAGAAGGGCCTCACCGAGGCCCTGGCAAAAATCCCGGAAATCCGGGAGGAGTTCTGGGGCAACATCAATGTCACCGGCGAGCCGGGCACCTTCAACCAGGTGCTGGAGCGGGCGCTGCGCGTGGCGGACTTCATGGAATTCGCCGAGCTGATGGTCACCGACGCCCTGCACCGCAAGGAATCCTGCGGAGGCCATTTCCGCGAGGAGTCGCAGACGGACGAGGGCGAGGCGCTCCGCGACGACGAGAACTTCTGCTACGCCGCGGCATGGGAGCACAAGGGGGCGGGCGCGGCCCCGGCGCTGCACAAGGAGCCCCTTGAGTTCACGGAAGTGCACCTTTCCCAGAGGAGTTACAAGTGATGGACGGCGGAACAATCAACCTGACCCTGAAAGTGTGGCGGCAAAAGGGTCCGGACGCGCCCGGCGCGTTCCAGACCATCGAGGCGGGGGGCGTGTCCACGGACATTTCCTTCCTGGAAATGCTCGACGTGATCAACGCCGATCTCGAGAAGAAGGGCGAGGAGCCCGTCGCCTTCGACCATGACTGCCGCGAGGGCATCTGCGGCTCCTGCGGCGCGGTGGTGAACGGACGCGCCCACGGCCCGCAGAAGGCCACCACCCTGTGCCAGCTCCACATGCGCAAGTTCAAGGACGGCGACACGCTGGTCATAGAGCCCTTCCGCGCCACCGCTTTCCCGGTGATCAGGGACCTCGCGGTGGACCGGTCGGCCATGGACCGCATCATCCAGGCCGGGGGGTACGTTTCCGTGCGCACGGGCCAGGCCCCGGACGCCCACGCCACCCCCGTCAAAAAGGACAACGCGGACCGGGCCATGGACGCGGCGGCCTGCATCGGCTGCGGCGCCTGCGTGGCGTCGTGCCCCAACGCCTCCGCCAGCCTCTTCACCGCGGCGAAGATCACCCAGCTCTGCAAACTGCCCCAGGGCCATCCCGAGCGCAACCGGCGTGTTGTCGCCATGGTGCGCCGGATGGACGCCGAGGGCTTCGGCAGCTGCTCCAAGCAGTATGAGTGCGAGGCGGCCTGCCCCAAGGAGGTGAAGGTCGAGAACATCACCCTGATGAACCGCGAATACCTGCGCGCGCTCGCGGGCCTGGACTGAGCGAAAGGCCCCGGCGCTTATTGTGCGCGCCGCGTCCGGCGGTGGGAAGCCCCGCCGGACGCGGCGTTCTTTTTCCGCGCAAAAACCTCTTTTCCTGTATAATTTTGCAGGAGCAGTCGACCGGTTAGGCACGCAAAAGGAGGAAAGCGGCATGGCACTGATTGATCAATACCTTCAAATGATGGTCACCCACAACGCGTCGGACCTGCATTTTTGCACCGGCTGCAAGCCGTCATTCAGGAAGGACGGCTCCATCATGCGCCTTCAGGAGCCGGAGGTGGACGCGCAGCGCGCAAAAACCATGCTGTATGAAATCATGCCCCGCATGAACGAGGACGAGTACAACAAATCCAACGACACGGACTTCGCCTATGAGATTCCCGGCCTGGCGCGGTTCCGGGTGAACGTGTACCAGGACCACCGGGGCATGTGCGGCGTGTTCCGCCTCATTCCGTCGGAAATCATCGGCATGGAACAGCTTGGCCTGCCCGAGGCGGTCAAGAAACTGTGCCACCTCCAAAAGGGCCTGGTGCTTGTGACCGGCCCGACGGGCAGCGGCAAGTCCACCACGCTCGCCGCGATGATAGACCACATCAACGAAACGCGGGCGGAACACATCCTCACCATCGAGGATCCCCTTGAGTTCATCCACCCCAACAAGCGCTGCCTGGTAAACCAGCGCCAGGTGCACACGCACACCGCCTCCTTCAAGTCGGCCCTGCGCGCGGCGCTGCGCGAGGATCCGGACATCGTGCTGGTCGGCGAGATGCGCGATCTGGAAACCACCCACATCGCCCTGGAAACCGCCGAGACGGGGCATCTCGTGTTCGGCACGCTGCACACCACCACGGCCATCTCCACCATAGACCGCCTCATAGACCAGTTTCCGCCGGAACAGCAGCAGCAGATTCGCACCATGCTCGCCTCCTCGCTCAAGGGGGTGGTGGCCCAAAACCTGCTCAAAAAAAAGGGCGGCGGGCGTGTGGCCGCGCTGGAAATCCTCATTGTCAACTCCGCGGTGAGCGCCCTCATCCGCGAGGCAAAAAACGCCCAGATCATGAGCATCATGCAGACCGGCCAAAAACAGGGAATGACCCTGCTGAGCCACGAGCTTTGCCGCCTCGTGAAGGAGGATGTGGTGGACCCGCTGGAGGCATGGCGCAAAGCGCCGAACAAGGAGGAGCTGACCAAAATGCTCGAGGCCGCCGGCATCCACTTCGACCCCCCGGAGGAATAAGCGTCCTTTCTCAAAATATCACCCGCACACCTCCCCCGGAAAGAATTGACAAAATTAACATCCGGTACTATTATCCATAGTGAATTGAATTGTTTCCGCTGGAATGAATGCGGTTTTTTTGCCTCGACGGCCAGGAAGGGCTGAAACGTTTGGGCTGCGTTTCATGCATGATCGGGAGGTTATTCCATGAGAGTTTGCCGCATGCGCCACGCACAGGGGACGGCGGTGTGCATGCTGCCGTTTTTGATTGCCTTGCTTTCCCCCGCCCACGGGGCGGTTTGGCATGTGAACGCGGCATCAAACGCGTCCGCACCCGACGGCACCTCCTGGGAAAACGCATTTCCGGACATCCCGCAAGCCTCGGAAAGGGCCGTCCCGGGTGATGACATCTGGGTGGCCGCAGGGCTTTACACTGCTGAAATGGGCCACACCGTTGTTACAATCCGCAACATCACCCGCATGTATGGCGGCTTCAAGGGCATGGAAACCGATCCAGGCCAGCGTGAGATTGGGGCCAACCCTTCCATTATTGACGGGGAGGGTCTCCGCCGTTGTGTGACGGCTGACCAAAGCTGCACCATTGACGGTTTTGTCCTCCGAAACGGCCATGCAAACTCCGGCGGCGGCCTGCTTGACGGAAGTGCGGTAAATTGCGTCTTCCTGGGCAATTATGCCCGCGATTTCGGGGGGGGAATGTGCTGGGGCCGCGCCGAGGGATGCATCTTCACCGGAAACGACGCATACTGGGGGGGCGGCATGCATGAAGGCAGCGCCGTCAACTGCTCCTTCATTGAAAATTCCGCCAATTGGGGCGGCGGAATGGTTGACAGCCAGGCTGCGGATTGCGTCTTTGAAAAAAACACAGCCAGTTATGGCGGCGGTATTTTCAGGACAAACGCCACCAACTGCACTTTCACCAAAAACAACGCCTACCGTGGCGGTGGGGCAGCTGAGGGATTCGCCATTAATTGTGTCTTTTCGGAAAACGAGGCAGATACCAACGGGGGGGGGATCTATGACGTTTCGGCCGAATGCTGCGTCTTGAAAAGCAACACTGCCCAAGAGGGTGGTGGATCATGCTTCGGAAGTATTTCCAACTGCATATTGATACGCAACAAGGCGGCGGAGGGGGCGGGGGGTTACTACGGAACCGCGGTCAACTGCACTATAACTGCAAACATCGCAGACACCCTGAACATCTATGCGGATTACACCTCCAGTATTGGCGGGGGCATGCATGATGGAACCGCAGTCAACTGTATCATCTGGGGAAACAGCCCAACGGACACCGTAAACACTGCGGCGACCCACTGCTGTCTCTCCACCATAATTTCCGGAACGGGCAATACCAGCGGGAACCCCTGCTTTGTGAACCCGTGGGCGGATGATTTCCGTCTGCGCTCCGATTCTCCCTGTGTGGACGCCGGCACGCAGACCGGGGCCCCATGGCAGGACATCACCGGCAGAAACCGCCCGTCGGGCGCAGGGGTGGACATGGGCGCCCATGAACACATCCCTCCGGACGATGAGGGGGCGTTGCCGCCACCCGACGCAATCCGGGTGAACGCCTCCTCGACCGCATCGGCGCCGGACGGACGCTCCTGGGAAACAGCCTTCCGAAACCTCCAAGAGGGCGCAAATCATGCGGGCTTTGGGGTGGAAATTTGGGTTGCAAAGGGCGTGTACACGGCGGACACGGGAACGGAGGTGGTGCGGCCAAACCCTGTGACCGATATTTATGGCGGTTTCAACGGCACGGAAACCATCCGCAGGAAACGGGACTGGAGAACCAATAAAACCCGTCTGGACGGACTTGGCTTCCGCAGGTGTGTCACTGCGGATTACACCGTGACGGTGGATGGCCTCATCCTGCAGAACGGGTATGCCAGAGATGGCGGCGGCATGTTGTTTGGCATGGCGCGGAATTGCCTCTTCACCAATAACATGGCCTCCTCAGACGGGGCGGGAATTTATTCCGGCACAGCGGTTAATTGTGTTTTCTCCAACAACTTCAGCAGAATAGCAGGAGGCGGGGCGTTCAACGCAACATGCGTCAACTGCACCTTTCTTGGAAACAGTTCCTCTTATTATGGCGGGGGAAGCTGCCTGGGCGAAGCGGTGAACTGCGTTTTTTGGAAGAACAAGCCGGATGACACATCAAGCACTCTGGTGTCCCATTCATGCCTTGAAACCCCAACTGAAGGCCCGGGCAACATCTCTGCCGATCCCTGTTTTGTCGGACTATGGCCGGAAGATCTCCGCCTCCGCTCCAATTCGCCCTGCGTGGACACAGGCACCCCTTCCGGGGCGCCGCCCGCGGACATGCTGGGCCGCGCCCGTCCGGCGGGCGCAGGTGTGGACATGGGCGCCTATGAACACTATGCGCCTGATGATGGAATAGTCAGTGTGCATCCCGACGCCATACGGGTAAACACGGCCTCCACCGCTTCCAATCCGGACGGATTAAGCTGGGAAACCGCATTTCCCAACCTGCAGGCGGGTGCGGATCACGCCGGATACGGTGTGGAAATCTGGGTTGCCGGCGGAGTGTACACTGAGGCAATCGGGGCGCAGGTGGTGATGCTTCGGCAGGAGACCGCAATGTACGGCGGCTTCAACGGCACGGAAACCGCACGGGAACAACGCGATTCAAGGACCAATTTGACCGTTGTGGACGGAGATAACGCCCGCCGCTGCATCACGTCGGAAGACTCCTGCCTGGTGGACGGTTTTACCCTTCAAAATGGAAACGCCGTCTCGGGCGGTGGAATATACCTGGGAAGCGCCGTGGACTGTGTGTTTTTGCTCAACAATGCCTTGTCTTCGGGCGGCGGACTTAGCTTTGGCAAGGCTGTTAAATGTGTTTTCACCGACAACTCCGCGCGCAGTGGCGGGGGGGCATATAACTGCACCCTTGTGAACAGCGTTGTTTCGGGCAACAAAAGCACAATGAGGGGCGGCGGCGCATATCAATGCTCCGCATACAATTGCACCTTTGTGAACAATCACTGCTCTTATGGCGGTGGCATGTATGGTGGAACCGCAGTCAACTGCATCATTTGGGGAAATGGTGTGAGTGACTGCCATATCGCCCGAATCTCATATTCCTGTTTATCTTCCCCCTCCTATGTCTCATTTGTCTCAAATGACAGCGCCAATGAGGGGAACATTATTGCGGGCGATCCGGGTTTTGTAAACCCTTGGGCGGGTGATTTCAGGCTTCGTTCCGATTCTCCCTGCGTGGATGCCGGCACGGTTGTGGATGCGCCTTTGGACGACATGCAGGGCCGGACCCGCCCCCAGGGGATGGGGGTGGACATGGGCGCCCATGAGCACTCCCCCGCGGATGACGATGATGTGGTTGCCACCCCCGGCCCCCTGCGGGTGAATGCCGCCTCCACCGCATCTAACCCGGACGGATCAAGCTGGGAAACCGCATTTCCCACCCTGCGGGAGGCGGCGGAGCTGGCGGAATATGGGGTTGAAATTTGGGTGGCCGGGGGGGTGTACACCGCGCCATTGGAAGACACGGTCGTGGAGCTCAAGGCAGCCACCCGGATGTACGGCGGCTTCAACGGCACAGAAACCCGCCTGGAACAGCGCGATGCGGCGGCCAATCCAACCATTATTGACGGGCAAGGCGGCAGACAATGTGTCACCATGGACAACGCCAGCATTCTGGATGGTTTCACCATCCAAAACGGCTTTTCGGAGTCGTACGGGGGCGGCGTGTTCGGCGGCAACATCTTCACCTGCGTCCTCATCAGCAACCATGCGCAAAGCGGCGGCGGGGCGGCGTTCGCCTCCGCCGAAGACTGCCTGTTCCAGGACAACACCGCCCTTTATGACGGCGGGGGCATCTTTGCTGGCCGGACTTTCAACTGTGTGTTTACCGGCAATTCGGCCCAAGCGGGCGGGGCAATGGCCGGCGGCGACGCGTTCGATTGCATGTTCACACAAAACCATGCCGTTGCGGCGGGGGGTGGATTGTTTGCCACGGAGGCAACCGGCTCTGTGTTCACACAAAACAGCGCCCCCAACGGCGGGGCCATGTCATCTGGAACGGCGCAGGACTGCGCCTTCATTGAAAACACCGCCGTTGATTATGGTGGAGGAGTGGTGGATGCCACAACCTTAAACTGCCTGTTCGTCCGCAACAATGCCCGTGAAGGTGGAGGCGCTTCAACAGCCCCCCCCCAGACACCCTATGACACCCCCCCGGCCAAGGAACTGAGCGGCGGGGATTATTATCGAGAGGCCGTGAACTGCGTGTTTGAGCAAAATTTTGCCGAAGACGGCGGGGGTGCCTCTTCAATGTCGCTGGTTAACTGCACCCTATTCAACAACAGCGCCTCATCAGGCGGCGGTGTGTTTTATTGCACCGCAAAAAACTGCATTGTCTGGAACAATTTCGGCGGACAGGCGTTCTCCTCCGGCTTGTCCCACTGCTGCCTGTCCGAGCCCGGGCCGGGCGACAACAACATCACGGCCAATCCCGCATTTGCCAATCCAAGAAATGGTGATTTTCGCATCCGCTCCGGCTCCTCCTGCATTGACACGGGGACACCGGAACACGCACCGGACACGGACATGCGGGGCGTGGCGCGTCCCCAGGGCGCTGGGGTGGACATCGGAGCCTTTGAGCACTGTCCCGAACGCGACTCTGACATCCCCCCGCCGGCGGCAATCCGGGTGAGCGCGGCATCAACCGCCGCCGCACCGGACGGACTTTCATGGGAAAGCGCCTTCAACACAATCCAATCCGCCGTGGACAACTCCCTGCCCGGCGATGTGTTCTGGGTGACGGGGGGCGTGTATGCCGCACTGGCGGGCGATGCTGTGGTGACGCTGGCGGCATCCATGCGCCTTTACGGCGGCTTTGGCGGCCATGAGACGGAACTGGAACAACGCGACTGGCAGCTCCACGAAACGGTTATAGACGGCATGGATAGTCGCCGGTGCGTCACCGCGTCCCATGGATGCCTGATTGACGGCTTCACACTGCAAAACGGCCGCGCGGAATCTGGCGGAGGCATGATATTCGGCACGGCGGCCAACTGCAGGTTCACCCTCAACACAGCCGGAACGCAGGGGGGCGGGCTTTACACGGGGAACGCCGTAAACTGCACCTTCACCGCCAACTCGGCGGCAACCGGCGGGGGATTGTTTGAAAGCGCCGCGCGCAACTGCCTGCTTCTGGCCAACACCGCCCGCTCCGGTGCGGGCATGGCGGCGGGCACGGCTGTCAACTGCGTGTTCCATAAAAACAACGCGGAATACGGCGGGGGAATGGCGGAGGGGGCTGCAATAAACTGCACCTTTGTTGACAACCATTCCGACAACGGCGGGGGCGGTTTTCTGGCGTACAGCAATGGAGAAGTGGTCAACTGCATCCTCTGGGGAAACACGCCCGACGATTTCTCAGGGTCATACATCTTTTACTCTTGTCTCTCCACCCCGGTGAACCAACTGGGCAACATTGCAGCCGATCCCCTGTTTGCGAATGCCGGGGCGGGTGATTTTCGGCTGCTAGCAGGTTCTCCCTGTGTGGATTCGGGAACAGCCGCCAATGCGCCGGACATGGACATGAACGGCACACCCCGCCCACAGGGACAACGTATCGACATGGGCGCTTATGAATTTGTTCCAAAGGAAGAAGAGGGCGAGGGGGAAATGGAGGGCGAACCCGAAGGCGAGCCACAGTTGGAGGGTGAGCCACACCTGGAAGGCGAACCCGAAGGCGAGCCACAGTTGGAGGGTGAGCCACACCTGGAAGGCGAACCCGAGGGCGAGCCACAGTTGGAGGGTGAGCCCCATCTGGAAGGCGAATCTGAGGGCGAGGTGGCGTTTCTGACCGCTGAAGAGGCCGCGCGCCTGTTGCTAGATCATTTCACCGACGCAGACGCAGACGGCAGCGGCGGTATATCCAGCGCAGAGGCAAGCGCGCGGCTGGCCGGGATGAATCCGGCGATTTTCGTGCGGCTGGATGAAAACGGTGACGGCCAGGCCACCGAGGCGGAACTCCGCGCATTTATGGGCCTTTCCGGCGGGGAGGAAGGCTGCGGGTGCGGAAATTGCATCACCGGTGCCAAAGGCCCGTGGGGTTTCAAAGGATGGCTTGGCGACCTTTTCCTGGCTGGATTGGCCTTGGGCGCGCTGGTTGTCATGGCAAGACAGGAAGGCTGAACCGGTCCTGATAAACTTTCTACCCGGCCATTTCCCGAAACATCCGGTAAATGCCGCCGAAGGCGCCGTTGCTCATGATGAGCACAACGTCGCCGGGCCGGGATCCGCGCCAGATTTCCGCGGCCATCGCGCCGATGTCGTCGTGGAAGGATGCCTCTTTCCCAAGCCCCCGCAGTTGGCGCACGATTTCCGCCCGGTCAAGCCGTTCGGTTTCGGGGATTTTTTCGGCGCGGTGAATGGGGCCAAGCCAGACGCCGTTGGCGGCGGAAAAGGCCTCCCCCAGCTCCCCTTGGAAGGCGTTGGTGACGGTGGTGTTGGAGCGGGGTTCGAACACGGCGAGCAGCCGCGACTGCGGCCAGCGCGCCCGTGCGCCCGCGATGGTTTCGCGGATGGCCGTGGGATGGTGGGCGAAATCATCCACAAAGGTGACGCCGTGGTGCTCCAGGAACACCTCCATGCGCCTGCGCACACCTGGGAAGGTGCGCACGGCCTCCGCCACGGCATCGGGTCCCGCGCCCAGCAGCGCCGCGACGGCCACGGCGGCCAGGGTGTTCTGCCCGTTGTGCCGCCCTGCGAGGGTTGGTTCCAGCACGGCCCAGGGCATGCCGCCGCGCCACACCTCCAACCGTCCATCGTCCCCGTAGACACCGCGCCAGTCCGCATCCTCCGCGAAACCGTAGGTGGCGGTGTTTGAAAATGCGTGGGGCCGCAGGCTGCGGGCATGGTTGTCGGCGCAGCACAGGAGCCAGCCGTCGCGGGGTATCTGGCGGAGCATGCGCTGGAAGGCGAGCTCAATCTCCGCGAGGTCCCGGTAGATGTCACCGTGGTCAAACTCGACGGAGGTGACCACGGCGATCTCGGGCAGGTAGTGGAGAAACTTGGCGCGCTTGTCAAAAAAGGCGGTGTCGTACTCGTCGCCCTCAATGGCGAAGGGCGCGCCGGGCGCGCCCAGCCGCGCCGAATGGTCAAGGCCGAGCGGCTGCCCGCCAATGAGCCAGCCGGGGTTGAACCCGCATTTTTCCAGGATGTGCGCCGTCAGCGCGGTGGTGGTGGTTTTGCCGTGGGTGCCGCAGAGCGCCACGGGCCTGCGATCACGGAGCACGTGCTCCTTGAGCCATTCGGGCAGGCTGGCGAAACGCATCCGCCGCGACAGCGCCGCCTCCACCTCGGGGTTGCCCCGGCTCAGCGCATTGCCAAGCAGCACCACGTCCGGGTTCCAGTCCAGGTTTTCCGCGGCATATCCGGAAGCCACGGGCACGCCCAGGTCCGCAACCATGCCGGAGGTGGGCGGATAGAGCGGATTGTCGCTGCCGCGCACCTCCCAGCCCGCCTCGATGGCCAGCCGCGCCCCCGCCACCATCGCCGTGCCGCCTATGCCGCTGAAATGTATTTTCATAAACCATACCCTTTAAACGGGAAGCTCACACCCGCAGACAAGACAGATTCAAGCAGATTTTGGAAAAAATCACAACCATGCCACAGAACTGAAAAAACGGGCTCCGGTGAATGACTCACCGGAACCCGCGAAAAAAGGCGTCGCCGATTTCCGGCTTACTTCAGCACACGGTTGACCGTCTCCTCAAGGGGCGTTTTGTCCCCGAGCAGGGGGGACAACCGGAACTGGTAACGGTAGGGCTGGCTGACAAGGGTGTACTGCTGGTGGGGGCGCGCGCCCCAACTGTCGTCGCCGCCCACGCCGGTCTGCTTGAAGTCGATGTTCCAGGTGGTGACGCCGCGCAGGGGCAGTTCGCACTGGTGCTTCAGCTCCAGGTCATCCTGGACGAAGGGCCACGCGCTGGTGTAGAGCAGGGGCATTCCCACGGCGACAAGGCCCTCGCCCCTGCTGTTGGTGAGGGCGGCCCAGCGCACATCGCAGCGGTTGCCCGTTTCCTGGGGGCGCACATAGGGGTGGGGCAGTTCGGCAACCGGGGAGGAATAGCGGCCCACAGGCGCGCCGGTTTTGCGATCCCAGTAGTTTTCATGGGGGCCGCGCCCGTACCATGCCAGGGTGTCGTATTCCTTGGGCATGGCCATCTGCATGCCGAAGCGGGGCAGTTCGGGCAGCTTTTTGTCGGGGTCAATGGCGCTGTCCACCACCACGTCACCGTTTCCGTGGACGGTGTAGGCGAGTGTCTGGACCGCGTCTTCCTTGGTGTCCAGTTCGCATCTGGCGGTGATCACCACCACGCCGTCCTTTTCGTCCGCGTCCACCTTGAACTTTTTGGCGTTCTTGAAGGCGTCGCGCCATGTGCCCACGCGGCGCGGCGCGGCGTTGCCCCGGTCGTTGTCCGTGGGGGAACGCCAGTAGTTGGGCGCAAGCGGGGCGGCCATCAGTTCCCGCCCATCCACCTTCCATGACTCCAGCACGCCCGTTTCCCTGCTGAAACGGAGTTCAAAGGCTTCGCCGGTGACGACATAGGCGTCCTTTTCCTTGTCCAATGCGAGTTTTCCCGCCACCGCCACAGGGGCAACCTCGGGCGATTTCCACGGAAGCTCAAGCTGCTCCCAGGCGACCACATGTCCCGCCTGGGCCCAGGACGCATCCTCCGCCAGCACAAAGGTGACGGTGAGGTAATATTCCGCGCCGGGCTGCGGGGCGGGCTGCGCCAGGGGCAGGGTGACGTTTTGCGCCGTCTTCGGGGCGATGTCCAGCCGGTCAAGCTCGCCCTGCTGGACAACCACGCCGTCGGCCTCCACCTTCCAGGTTCCCTTGAGGAAGCCGGTGCCGATGAAGTCGTACTTGTTTTCCACTGAGATGACACCGGCGGCAAGGTCCACGGGTTTCACCCGCACATACTGGTAGACCTTCTTCACCTCGGTGGCGGCGGGAGAGGGGCGGCGGTCCGGCTGGAAGAGGCCGTTGCAGCAGAAATTCCAGTCGGTGGGCTCATCGCCGTAGTCGCCGCCGTAGGCGTAGAACCAGTCCCTGGTGTAATTGGCCGCAGGGGACACCTTCGGACCGCGCGTGTCACTGAAGGGCTTTTGAACGCCCTGATCCACGAAGTCCCAAATGCATCCGCCCATAAGCACAGGATGCGCCTCGATCAAATCCCAGTAGTCCTGAAGGTTGCCGACGCTGTTTCCCATGGCATGGGCGTACTCGCAGAGGAAGAAAGGCTTCTTCTGCCCGCTCTGCACGTACTCAAGCATCTGCGGAATGCGGTGGTACATCTCGCTGTGGATGTCAGTGACCTCGTTGAACCGTTCGTAATGAATCGGACGGCTCTTGTCCCTCGCGCGGATGGCGTCGGAGGACGCCTTGAAGTTGCATCCCGGCCCGGCCTCGTTGCCCAGCGACCAGAAGAGGATGCTGGGATGGTTCTTGTCGCGCTCCACCATGCGCATGGTCCGCTCGACATGCTGCTTCTCCCAGGCGGGGTTGTTGCCCAGGGACTTGTCCATGTCGTAGCCCATGCCGTGGGACTCGATGTTGGCCTCGTCCATGACATAAAGGCCGTATTTGTCGCAAAGATCGTACCACTCGGTCCGGTTCGGGTAATGGGAGGTGCGCACGATGTTCATGTTGAGCTGTTTCATCAGCTTCACATCGTTTTCCATGTCCTCAACACGAACCGCGCGGCCGTTCTGCTGATCATGCTCATGGCGGTTGACGCCCTTCACGCGCACGGCGACGCCGTTGACCATGAACACGCCGTCCTTTATCTCCACCCTGCGGAAACCGTGGTTGCAGGCCATGGACTCCACAACTTTACCCTTGGCGTCCTTGAGCGTGACCACCACCCGGTAAAGGTTGGGGGTCTCCGCCGTCCATTTCAGCGGCGCGGCCACCGGAAGGGACGTTTCCAAAAGACTCTCCGAACCGGGGGGTGTGACGGGCACCTTCATGGCGGCGGGTCCCGCAACAACGGCACCGTCCGCGCTGTAAAGGACCGCCTCCACCGAGCAACCCTCAGCCGCCGCGCCGCCGAGATTGCGCACTGTGGCGGACACGTTCAGGACGGCATCCTTGTATTGCCCGTCCAGGTCACTGTGCGCCCAGAAGTCGCGCACCTGCACCGGGGCGGTGGAATAGAGGAACACGGGCCGGAAGATGCCGCTGAAGCGCCAGAAATCCTGGTCCTCCAGATAACTGCCGTCGCTCCACCGGTATACCTCCACGGCAAGGGTGTTTTCACCGGGCTGAAGCAGGCTGGTGATGTTGAATTCCGAGGGCAGCTTGCTGTCCTCGGCGTAGCCGGCCTCCTTCCCGTTCACCCAGACGTAATAGGCGCTGTACACACCGCCAAACTGGAGAAACACCTGACGCCCGGCCCATTCCGCGGGAACGGTGAAGGTGCGCCGGTAGGAGCCCACCGGGTTGTTGTCATGGGGGATATAAGGCGGGTTCGCCGGGTGGGGATACCGCACATTGGTGTAGATGGGCGTGCCGTAGCCCTCCATCTCCCACACGGAGGGAACGGGGATGGTTTTCCATCCGGACACGTCAAAGGAGGGTTCCTGAAAACCCTGCGGACGGTCGGCGGGCTTGGCCACCCAGTTGAACTTCCAGTCTCCGTCCAGGGTCTGGAACCATGGGGACGCCTCGCGCGGCTGGGTGCGCGCCGCCTCCGGGTCCGGGAAGGGCATGCGGGTGCAGCCCATGGGCTCCCGGTTCTTCTGGGTCACATCAATGTTTTCCCAGTCCGGCGTCCCGTCGGCGCGGGCGAATCCCTGACAAACAAGTGCGCCGCCAAGGGCAAGCAGCAGGGTCATGCAAATCACGGCGGTCATCGCGGTTTTTTCCTTATTCATGCCGGAATCCTTCGTTCGGGCCTAACGCCATATGACATAGAGCGCCACGGTGGCGGCAATGACCGCCCAGCCGAGCACCCGCACCTTTGGGTCCGGGGTGACGTCAAGATCAGACTTGGGCATGGTCACCGGGGCGGCCATGGGCCTCAGTTTCGCCACAACGGCAAAGAACGCGAAGAGCACCAGGAAAATGATGGCCATATGGTGCAGGAAAGCGAGCGTGCTGAACTGGTTCACATAGTACAGCACCCCCTCCGACGGCGGATTGGCCTTCATGAACCAGCCGGGCACGCGCACACAGCCGTAAAGTATGGGGCCAAGGATGAGCACGCCCTTGCCCGCTGCCACGGGGGCGAATTTGAAGATCATACCGCCGAGGAAGGCCGCCACGATGCCCGGGGAGATGAACCCCCAGATTTCCTGGATATAGGGGAACACGCCGGGGAAATGGTTGATAATCGGGGCCCAGAGGCATGCGATCACCACGATGATGGCGGTTGAAAGCCGGCCTATGCGGGTTTCGGTGCGGGCGTCCACCTTCGGGTTGATGTACTTGGCGTAAATGTCAATGGTGAATATGGTGGCGGCGGAATTGAGGCCGGAATTCACCGTGGAGATGATGGCGCCGGCGAGTGCGGCAAACATGATGCCCCGGAAGCCAACGGGCAGGATGGTCTTCATCATGTGGGGATAGGCTTCCTCCGGGCGGCCCAGCGTGTTGCCATAAAGCTGGTAGGCCATGATGCCCGGCATGACGATGAGGAAGGGGATCATGAGCTTCATCACCGCAGCGAAAAGGATGCCCTTCTGGCCCTCCGCAAGGTTCTTGGCCGCCAGCGTGCGCTGGGTGATGAACTGGTTAAGGCCCCAGTAGAACAGGTTGGGAATCCAGAGGCCGCCGATGAACACGGCCAGCCAGGGCACATCGGGATCATTCCACGGGCGGATGACATGCAGCTTGTCCGCGCTCACGGTGGTGAAGGACTTCCATCCGGCGATGATGCTGCCCTCGCCGATAAGGTGCAGGGCGAAATAGCCGGTGATACCGGCCCCGATGAGCAGCGCCGAACCCTGGATCAGGTCGGCCCAAACCACGGCACCCAGGCCGCCGTAGGCGGTGTAAGCGCCGCCGACAATGCCAATAAACCAAATGGCGGCGATCATGGACCAATTTTGGGCCGCCTCCGGGGTCATGCCGAAGTTGTTCGCAAAGACATCCGGCAGGCTGAGCACGTTGCACAGGGCGATGGCGCCGCTGAAGAGCACCGTGGCCAGCAGCACAATCACATAGGCCACCATCAGATAGGCGGCCATGATGGTGCGCGTGGCGGAGTCGTAGCGGAATTCCAGGAACTGGGGCATGGTGTAAATGCCCGCGGACAGGAACCGGGGCAGGAGGTACCACGCCACAATGACCAGGGTGATGGCGGACATCCACTCATAACTGCCGATGGCCAGGCCGGGCCCCCCCTCCTTGAAGGCCGTGCCCGCCATGCCCACGAAATGCTCCGAGTTGATGTTGGCCGCGATGAGCGAGAATCCGATCATGGGCCACACCAGCGAACGCCCCGCAAGGAAGTAGTCCTCGGTGCCCCCCTCCTGTTTCCTGCGGCTGCCCCAAAGGGCAAAGGTGATTACCCCGCCGATAAAGGCGAAAAAGATGACAATATCAACCCATCCCATGCCCATAGACGCGTCTCCTTCTGTGCGGAAGTAAATTGGGGCGAACACGCCCCCGCCGGACGTGGTACCACCAAAGCGCAACCATAATACCCGAAGAGGCGGCGGGCAACAAACCCGCAAACGCCACTGGGCGCGGACGCCGCAGGGAAGAGTCCGGCCGGTTATGATACAATTTGCGCGTTGCGTTGGAGACAGAAATTTGGCGGCGGCGGCCGGCTTAAACCCTTTTGGGAAGTGCCCATATGAAGTTTTCAGAGAAAGCGCTTCGGTTTTTCCTGCGGATGGGGGCGCGTGTGTTTTACGGGGACGGCTCGCAGGTGGACTGGATATTTGAAAAAATACGCCGCCCGCGCACGGCCTGGCTTGCCGCCCGCAACATGCTCAACTTTAAACTGCGCGTTCCCCGTCTGGCGGGACTTATCACCGTTGGCATTGAGCCGGTGTTCGGGTGCAACCTGCGGTGCGCCTACTGTTGGGGCCGTTTTGAGCCCACGCTTTCCGGAAAGCGCGAGAAGCTGATGTCCTGGGAGCTTTTCACCAGTGTTATCGACCAGCTTCCGGCCTCGGTTGAAACGGTAACCTTCGGCAGTGTCGGCGAGCCCCTTCTCCACCCCCGTCTTATTGACATGATTGAATACGCCGCCTCAAAAGGCCGGCGTGTTGCCATGTACACGAATGGCACGTTGTTGCATGGGGAAAAGGCGGAACAACTTGCCCGCTCCCCCCTGTCGGTGCTGAATGTCTCAATGGAACCGACAGAGGAAACCGCGCGGGACTTCCGCGGAATTGATTATGGGCAGGTGCGGAAAAATATCCAGGCCTTTTCCGGCATGCGACGCCCCGGCATGGACCTTCAATTGTCCGTGGTCATCCATCCCGGAAACCAAACCCTGGTTGAAAGGGTGCATGAGGAGTGGCGGGGCATTGTCGACCGGGTCAAGGTGGCGCCCATGATTGAACTGAACGTCCAGTCGTGCGGCGTGCGGGAAAGCTGCAGCGAGATATGGCGGGGAAACATGAATATTCAAACCAACGGAGTGGTCTCGCCCTGCTGTCTGGACGTGGAGGGGGAACTGGCGATAGGCAACCTGAACAAGCAACCGCTACGCGAAATTCTCGATGGCGGGGTGTTTCAGGACATGATGCGCGGATTTTGCAGGGGAAAAGTGCCGCCGCGCTGCATGCGGTGCACCGAATACGGGGGCAAGGGAGTACCCCTTAAAATACCCAAACTGGGCAAGCGAACCGACCGCAAACCGCTCTAGGCCAACAAGACAAACAGGACGGGAACCTTCGAACCCCCTTTTTTTTACCGGAGTCGTCGATTATGCGTGTTTGCCTGTTGAACAGCGCCGAGTGTTCCGCGCCCAAGGACTCTCTGCAACGGAACGTCCCCGCGTTGCGTGTTGGGGTGGCATCCATTGCGGCGGTGCTCCGCGCCGGGGGGCATGAGGTAAGCATCCTTGATCCCCTGGCCCATAATCTGCCCATGGGGGAGGTGGTGGGGGCGATTTGCGCGTTTCAACCCGATTTGCTGGGGCTGCCAACCTACACGGAAGAGGTGCTGGACGCGGCGGGAATCGCCGAAGGGGTAAAACAAAAGCGTCCGCATACCCTTGTGGTGGCGGGTGGCTACCATGTGTCAGCGCTGCCGGAACGGTCCCTGGGGGAGTTCAAGGGTTTTGACATTGCGGTGATTGGCGAGGGGGAGGCGGCCATGGAGGCCATCGCCGGGGGCGTTTCCCCGGCGGAGATCCCCGGCATTGCCTGGCGGGACACTGACGGAACCATCCGCAGGAACGCCCCCAACGGACTCTTTTACGGCTTGGATGATCTCCCGCTTCCCGCATGGGAACTTTACGACCTCTCCAAGTACACCTATGGACTTTCCGTGGAGGCGTCACGGACCTGCCCCTCCAAATGTCTTTTCTGCTACCAGGCCACAAGCGACAAGACCCGGCACAAAAGCCCGGAAAAATTCGTGGACGAGGTGTGCCTGCTCCGGGACAAATTCGGGGCAAACCAGTTCAGTTTTGCCAGCGCGGGCTCCTTTCCCCTGCACCGGGATAATTCACTGGCCATCATGGAGGGGTTGGAACAGCGCGCACCCGGGATAAAATGGTTCACCACCGCGCGGGCCGACCGGCTTGACCGCGAGGTTATCGCGGCGATGAAACGGTCCGGCTGCTGCTATGTGAGCCTCGGCATCGAGACCGGCGACCAGGAAATTTTATCCCGGTGCCAAAAGGGACTCAATTTGGAGCGCGCCGCGGAGTCCATCCGCCTGCTGAACGAGGGCGGACTGGAGACGGAGCTGTGCTTCATTCTTGGACTGCCCGGCGAAACCCGGGATTCACTTGAGCTTACCCGCCGCTACGCCAACAGGATGCGGCGACACGCCACCATGGCCAGTTTCGCCATACTGACCCCCTACCCGGGCACGGAGGTGTTCCGTATGGCCGAGTGCGGCCGCAACGGGCTGGAACTGGCCACCACCGACTGGAGCCTGTACACGAAACACAGCGGACTGGGCCTGAAGCACCAGGGGGTTACCGCGCGGGAACTGCGCCGCTGGCAGTTCCGGCTGTACATGGAATTTTACTTTGGCAGTCCGGTCCGGACGGTTAAAACGCTCCGCTCCAGAAACATACGCGACGTGCTGAGCGTGGAAAGGATTGCCGGATTGTTTCGCAAATTACTGTGACCGTGCATGCGGCACGACGCGGTGTCACGGCATTGGGACAGGGAAATTAGAAGGAGCGCTTCACATGGAGAAGGGCGTGGTGGAATCGTTGGGGGTGCTGACCCTGTGGCTGCGGCAGGCGCTGGATATGGTGATGGCCACCATTTTGCTGCCCTTTGACGTGTTGGAAGCCTTTTTTTATTAGACCATCCCCACAATTCCAGTCCCCGCCGTGCTTTTGCGCCCCGTCTCCTCCCCGTGCCACAATGTCCCCCGCATTGTTTGAACCTGTGTTTCATGAATCCAAACCGGGAGAAAAGACCATGAGTATTGTGCTGGGACTGGATGTCGGTACAAGCGGAACCAAAGCCATCGCCATGGATGAGACCGGCAGGCTGCTGGCATCGGCGCTGGTGGAATACCCCCTGCACAGCCCCAAACCCGGCTGGGCGGAGCAGGACCCCGCCGACTGGAGGCGCGCCGCCTTCGAGGCGCTGTCCAAGCTGGCCTCCGCAATCAATCCCGCCGACGTGAAGGGCATCGGCCTGACAGGCCAGATGCACGGCTCCGTTTTCCTGGACGAAAACAACGAAGTGCTCCGTCCCGCCCTGCTGTGGTGCGACCAGCGCACGGCGGCGCAGTGCGACTGGATAACGGAAAAGGTCGGCGCGGCGCGGTTGATCGAGATGGTTTCCAACCCCGCGCTCACCGGGTTCACCGCGCCAAAGATCCTCTGGCTGCGCGACAACGAGCCGCAGGTTTACGAGAAGGTGCGCAAGGTGCTCCTGCCCAAGGACTACATCCGCTGGGTGCTCACCGGCGAATACGCCACCGATGTGGCCGACGCCTCCGGCACGCTGCTCTTTGACGTGAAAAACCGGTGCTGGCACAAGGAACTGCTGTCCATTCTGGGCATTGACCCGGCAATGCTGCCGAAGTCATACGAGGGCCCCGAGGTGACGGGTGTGCTCAGCGCCGAAGCGGCGGCCCGGACCGGCCTGCCCGCCGGCATCCCCGTGGTGGCGGGCGGCGGCGACCAGGCGGCCAACGGCGTCGGCTGCGGCATCGTGCGCAGGGGTGTGGTTTCCGCGTCGCTCGGCACCAGCGGCGTCATGTTCGCCTTCGCCGAAAACGTCAGCACCGACCCGGAGGGCCGGGTGCACACCTTCTGCCACTCCGTGCCGGGCAAATGGCACATCATGGGCGTGGTGCTCAGCGCCGCCGGCTCGCTCCAGTGGTTCCGCAACCAGCTGTGGGCGGGCGAATGGGCCGCCGCAAAAGCGGCGGGCCGCGAGGTTTACGAGGAAATCACCGCCGCCGCCGCGGACGCGCCGCGCGGCGCGGAGGGCCTGCTCTTCCTGCCCTATCTGACGGGCGAGCGCACGCCGCACAAGGACCCCTTCGCGCGGGCCGCGTTCATCGGCCTGTCCCTGCGCCACACGAAGGCGCACATGAGCCGCGCCGTGCTGGAGGGCGTGGCCTACGCCATGAACGACAGCACCGAAATCATCCGGGGCATGGGCGTGGAGGTGTCCGAGGCGCGCTGCTCAGGCGGCGGCGCGCGCAGCGCGCTGTGGCGTCAGATCATGGCCGACGCCAACAACGCGCCCATGGTCACCATCAATGTGGACGAGGGGCCGGCCTACGGCGCGGCCATCCTTGCCGCCGTGGCGGCGGGCCTCCACGGCAACGTCGAGTCGGCCTGCGACGCAATCATCCGCGAGACGGACCGGATCAACCCGCAACCGGAGGCGGTGGCCGAATACGGACGCTGGTTCCGCGAATACCAGGCGGCCTACCGGGCGCTCGCGCCGGGTTTCGCGCGGGCCGCGAAACTGCTGGGTTGAGGCCGACGCATGCCGTTCGAAGCGGATGTGGACGTCCGAAAGACCCTGCCGGAGCTGGATCCGTCCTGCTTTGACGATGCGGAGTTTGACGGTTATGTCGCGCAGCTCGCGGCGCGGCTCGCCGCGAAGCCCCTGCGCCGCTACGGCATCGGCGACCTTTACGGCGCAATCCGCCACAATGTGGGCCTGCCCTGGCTCGTCCCGCTGGCCATTGAACGGCTGGAGGCGGACCCCTTTGCCCGGGCGGGGGAGCATCCCGCCGACCTGCTCACGGCGGTGCTGGAGTCGGATACGCGCTTCTGGCAGGAACGCCA
>JBHEKP010000188.1:0-6862 GCA_041859375.1 Candidatus Hydrogenedentales bacterium
GTGTTCTTCCCCGGCGGCGATCCGGGCGACAACCCGCCCGAACTGGTGCTGCCCTTCCTTGAGGACCTGGCAAAGGAGCTGCTGCCCGTCCATCCCAGGGCCCGCGTCTGGCTGTCGCTCCAGGGCTTCAACGAAGAACAAACCGGGTATGTGCTGGACCATCTGCAAAAGAACGACCTGCCCTGGCTGGGCGGATTGTGCGAGGGGCCGTCCAGTCCGCCCATCGCGCTGCTGCGCAACCGCCTGCCGAAGCGATACGGCCTGCGCATGTACCCGGACATCACCCACAACAAACTCTGCCAGTACGCCGTGCCCTGGTGGGACCAGGCCTACGCCCTGACCCTAGGCCGCGAGGCGATCAACCCGCGCCCCGCCCAGTACGCCTACATCCACAACTGGTTCGCCCCCTACTGCGACGGGTTCATCTCCTACTCCGACGGTGTCCACGACGACGTGAACAAAACCGTCTGGAGCGGACTCGGCTGGGATCCGGCGACGCTGCTCCGGGACATCCTCACCGACTACACCCGCGTTTTCTTCGGCCCCGCTGTGGCGGAGCGCGCCGCGGACGGCCTGCTGGCGCTGGAGCGGAACTGGCGCGGACCCCTCGCCGAGAACGGCGCGGTGGACGGCTCGCTGCTGCTCTGGCGCGAACTGGAGGCCGCCGCGCCCCGCCTCGCGGACAACTGGCGCTGGCAGATGTGCCTGGTGCGGGCCGAATACGACGCCTATGTCCGCGCGCGGCTGATCCAGGACACGGCGCTGGAGCGCGAGGCGAACGCGCTGCTGCTCCGCGCGGAGACCCTCGGCGCGGACAAGGCAATGGAACAGGCAACGGCGGTGCTGAACCGCGCCGTCGCCGAACCCGCCGCGCCGGAACTGCGTGCGCGCATCGTCCAGTTGTACGACGACCTCTTCCGCTCCATCGGCCTCCAGTCCAGCGTGGAAAAATACCAGGCGAGCGGCGCGGAGCGCGGCGCGTCGCTGGACTTCATCGACATGCCCCTGAACAACCGGTGGTGGCTGGAGGACGAGTTCAAGAAGGTGGCTGCCCTCGGCACGGAGGCGGAAAAGACGGCGCGGCTCCGGGAAATCGCCCGGTGGGACAATCCCGGCCCCGGCAGTTTTTACGACGACATCGGCAACACGGCCAATTCGCCGCGCATACGGCGCAGCGAGGTGTTTTACAGCAACCCCGCGGAAAACGCCCATCCCGAGCCGCTGTTCTGGTGGATTGACAACGGCAAAAGCCGCCAGCGCCTCTCCTGGCAGAGCACCATGGACTGGCCCGAGGCGGCGGTCTACGAGGGGCTCGACCCCGGCGCGGCCCACACTGTGCGCACCTGCGGCTACGGCGCGGAGGTGCTGCTCATGGACGGTGAGCGGGTGACGCCGGTGCGCGACGGGCGCGGCATCGGCGAGGTCAAGGAATACCCCGTGCCCGCCGAACTCGTGAAGGACCGGAAACTCGTCGTCACCTGGGAGGCGCCCAAGGGCGAGGAGGACACCCCCTGGCGTCAGCGATCCCGCATCGCCGAAATCTGGCTCCTCCGGAACTGATCATCCGGCGCGCGGCGCGGGCTCAGTATTTTGAGGGGTCCCAGATGGTCGCGCCGATGTAACGTTCGGGGCCGGAGGTCTTGTCGTGAAAGTAGTAGGTGGTGACGACCCTGCCGTCGGTCCGCTGCACGCTGGCGGGGTAGCCGATGTCGGTGCCCGCGCCGTCGTCGCGCAGGATGATCTCCGCGCCCCAGGACACGCCGCCGTCGGCGCTAATCCTGGCGCGCATGCTGAAAGGCTCGGCCCGGTAACCGTACATGAGGCAGAGCCGCCCGTCCTTGAGCCGGAGCAGGCTGGGCGGGTTGCCCGTGCCCAGGTAGGACACGGGGTCCGCCATCTTTTTCCATGACGCGCCGTTGTCGCGGGAGAGGTAGGCGGAGAGCCAGCCGGGCGCGCCGTCGCGGCGGCGGATTACGGTGAACAGGTCGGTGGCGGAAAGGCGCGCCGCCGAGGGCATGATGGCGTAGCCCCTGGGCTCGCGGCCGATCCACGACACAAAGTCCCACGTTGCGCCGCCGTCGCGGGTGCGGGCGCAGAAGGGGCGGCCCTCGCCGCCGTCGCGCTTGGCGCCGGTGAGGAAGAGCAGGCACTCGTGTTTTCCCTCCACCAGGTAGCTGGTGCGCGCCGCCGTGCCGTGGGCGGTGAAGGCGGGCAGGCGGAAGGGCCCCTCCCAGTTGCGGCCGCGGTCGTGGGAGTAATAAAAGCGCGAGGGGCCGCCCTGGATGTTGGACATGCGCAGGGTCATGCAGAAGTCCGGGTGCGTGAAGTTGATGCCGCCGGGGCATGCGCGGGGTTCGGGGGCCGTCCGGCCGGGCGTTTCCGTCCCGTGGAGCGCGCCCCTTCCCTGGGGGATGAGCTGGCCCTTCTCCGCGGGGTTTTCGATGGTCCAGGTTTCGCCGCCGTCCAGGCTCCGGGCGAGGAGGTGCTCCTCGGGCTTCTCCCGATCGATGTTGTGGAATTTCGGGCCGAGGTTCTTGTGCCAGCCCCGGCTGAACCCGACCAGAATCTCGTCGCCCCAGCTCCAGATGCCGTGGTTGGCGGGCCATCCGGCGAAGCGTCCCTTCTCAAAGCACACCTTCACATGTTTCATGCCGCCGTCCTCCGTGGCGGCGGCGCATCCGAACCCCAGCGCCAGCAGGACGCCCACGACAACTTGCATACCGCGCATGACACCGCTCCCGGCGCGCCCGGGGGGCGCCCCTTTCCGTTGAGTCCGCTAAGCCCGGGACGCCTTGTACAGTTCGCCGTCCTTGGGGTTGTATTTCGGCGTGACGCCGATGGTCTTCCGGTAGCCCTCGGTGATTTTTTCCCAGTCCGGCTCCAGGTCGCCGGTCGGGTAAAACAGCTCGGACACGCCAATCCACCGTTCCCGGTAGTTGATGATGCCGAAAAGCACGGGCACCCCCGCCTCAACGGCGATGCGGTAGAAGCCGAGCTTCCAGTACTCCACGTTCTTGCGCGTGCCGCTGGGGGTGATGATGACGTTGATCCGCCCGCTCTCCCGCAGCACCGCCGCCATCTGCCCAACAATCCCCGCCGGGGAGCGCCGGTTGATGGGAATGCCGCCCATCCAGCGCAGCAGCGCGCCCAGGGGCCACCAGAACACGGTGTCCTTGATCATGAACACGCAGGGGATGCTCAGCGCCATGGCGGCCAGCACCGTCAGGGGGAAGTCCCAGTTCGACGCATGGGGCGCGCAGGCCACCACGCATTTCGGCACGCCGGGGTTTTTCCCCACCAGCCGCCAGCCGATCAGGCGCAGCACCGTGCGCCCGAACCATTGCGTCACCGGCCCGTACGCGGTCCGTTTTTTGGTCCGGAAATGAATCGGTTCGTTTCCGTCCGCCATGGTGTCCTTTCCCGTGTTGTTGGCACAAACCGCCGCTCCGCCAATTTTAGCGCAGGGGGCGGGGGACGCGGCAACCCGGCATGCGGGCACTGAATCGCCGGATAAGACCGGGACAGTCAATCTGCATGGCGCGATCCAAAGTGATGGGACATGGACTTGGCGTGTGTCACCCCAAAAGAACTGGAAACGCCCCATCGCCGCCGACAATCGCACGGTTGCGGCGTCTGGGATTGCCGGACAGGTGGCCGAATATTTGTATTGACGCTCCAGCGGGGTTGTGCGGCTTCCAAAGGCAAGAGTCCCCTAGGGGGGCTTGGGGGCGGGGGGTGAGGAAAAAGTCTGCCGGGACGGACTTGATGACGTGGATAATCGATTCGTTATTTATAGAATATTAAATTATTAAATACCTCTGCATAACATTTCTTGGTTACAAGGAACAAAATGCCTTCATCATCAAATGCATTCATAAACAAACCCTCTGGAATAGGCTTGGTTTTTACGTAATCACAATAACTTATTCTATTGTTTACAGATGCGTTTTTATTGTCCGCATTAATGCCAACGATTCCAAATAAATATCCTATAAATACTTTCTCATATATATCCTGCATCTTGCTCATATCGGTTGTATTTGTGTAATATAGAATGTCATGGTCGCTTGTATGGGCATGTATCTTGTATTTATACCCATACTCTGCCCCAGAATATTTTGGATCCTCAAATGCCACATATGAGTTATTTCTTATTTTTATATACTCAATCAAGCCTAAAAAACCGCCTTCATAACAAAGCGGCTCTTCTTTTGACATAAAACCCCATAATATTTTTTCTTCGGTAATCAACTCTTGACTTGCTGTTTCAGATAAAATAGTAAATAATATATGATCTGTGCTGATTATATATCTATACGCATCTCGGCTTGCGGTCATTCCGCAATCATAAACTATTTCTTTGATATGATTATTTATTATTTCATCTGGCGAAATAATAATTTTTGTCACGAGTTTAATCATTTTTTGCCTCTTTGTTTATCGTTGATTTTGTCTTTAAATTTGAACTTCCCAAAGATAGAATACAAACTCAACAATAAGAGCGAAGTTCAACTTCGAATGCATACTCGTCACCAAGTGCAACTTGGTGACGAGAACAATACACAAAAGCACATCAAAAAATTCGTGAATTTTCTAAAATCCTATATAGGCTGTAAGATATAATTTTTTCCATCTCTTTAAGATTAGTATTAAATTTGTTATAAAATGTAGCAACACTATCTCCTTCAAACATGGTGTCGCTGAAATTTTCAAGCAAGGATATTGCTCTTTGATCATCAGTATCATTTTCTAATGAATTCAAGTAATCTACTATAGTATTAGAGAGGCATTCTGCCTCACGTTTAAAATATGGGTCCTCGCTGCTATCTCTTAGCCCATAAATCACCAAACTAACATTAATCGTTCCTCCCTTGCCAGATGCCACCCCTAAACGTGCTAATTTCTTTGACAAGTGCTTATGCAAACTTTTAAATTTTCGCACATTGGTGCACCATAAAAAGTGACCTTCTTCATCCATCGCTGGCGTGTCAATTAATAAACCAAGCTCTTCGCACTCCTCATAGTATAGTGAATATAATATATATTTATGACGGCCAAAACAAAATTTCATACCAAACGGCCATGGTCCGCCAGAATATTGTATCTTGCCGTTCATTATATGACCTTCCGATGTTATTCCCTTATGGCTCTGCTATGATTTGAGTTTCTTTGCTTGTTTCCATGGATTGCCGCTGTGGCAAACTCCGGATCAACAACAAATGCGAAGTTCAAATTCGCATGCATACCCGTCGAGAACAGTCCTGTTCTTACTGATAATCGTCAAGTGGTTCGCCGCCAGCGGGGAGGCAGAGACACGCCAAAGCGCCAACAACCCGCTGGGTTGACCATCCCTTAAGTCCCCCTTGTGCAGGGGGATTTAGGGGGATGCTGGACGCCCGTCCCCGCCATTCCATCGCCAGCCATTCAAACCCCTCATGATTCGACTGTCAAAGGCCTCCAATATCTTCAAGCCATATTAGCACTTTCTGTTACAGTATGCAAGAGCCATAAAAAATAATAGAAATTGAAATAGTCATTGAATTAAGGCAAACGCGGACTCTGGAAAAGCAAGTCCAATCATGCCAAACAAAACACAAACGACCCCCTCCAATAAAATATATATATTTGCTTTCCTTATTTTTTGTTGTTTAGTGTCTACTCGCCGAACAAGCCAAGAAAATCGGCGGCTTTCGATATCCATAATTGTAGATTTATACTTCATGCCTCTTAATGATATTATTATATACAACGCGCCCATAAAAAGCATATAGCAATAAAATGCTGTGATAAAAAGTGGATACTTATCCTTTAGAGAAGCGGCAATGCAGAGCATGCCAACGAAGCACGCAGAAAAATTATCAAAAATAGAGCCTGCGCTCATAAACATAAACAAAAATAGGGCAATTGCGGCTATGATAAGCGTTGTGTTCATTTGCATTGTCCTCTAACAGTGTGAATTAACAATTCAGTCCCAGCCCCAAGTCTCAGTTCGATGCGTGGGGTGCGCAGGTCACCACGAATTTTGGCACGCCGGGGTTCTCCCCCACCAGCCGCCAGCCAATCAGGCGCAACAGGGTCCGCCCCGTCCACTGGGTCACGGGGCCGTAATGGGTCCGCTTCCTTGTTCGGAAATGTATCGGCTCGATTCCGTCCGCCATGGTGTCCTTTCCCGTGTTGTTGGCGCAAACCGCCGCTCCGCCAATTTTAGCGCAGGGGGCGGGGGACGCGGCAACCCGGCATGCGAGCACTGAATCGCCGGATATGGCCGGGACAGTCAATCTGCCTGACGCGATCCAAAGTGATGGGACATGGACTTGGCGTGTGTCACGGTTTGCATTCCGGGGATTTTCACGCGAAGGCGCGGAGGGCGCGAAGGAAAGAAGACGGGCGGACACGGGGGTCCGCCCCTACAAGAAATTTTCCAGTGTGGTTCCGTGCGTTCGCCCCGGCAAGAAATTTTCCAGCGTGGTTCCGTGCGTTCGCCCCGGCAAGAAATTTTCCAGTGTGGTTCCGTGTCTATGTGTGAGGATTCGGGGGGGCACGCGAAGGCGCGAAGAAGAAAGGAAATTTTCACACGGAGGCACGGAGGCACAGAGGAAAATATGGGGAAGAAAAAACGAATCCCATGTCTGTCCGTGTTTTTTTTCTTTGCGTCTTTGCGTGAGCATTTCGGAAGATTTCACGCGAAGGCGCGGAGGCGCGAAGGAGTGAGGGAATTTTCACACGGAGGCACGGGAGGGATGACGAAGGGGATTATAAGGGGTGCAAAATGGGGTCAACCCGCGGGGAGAATTGCGCCGGGGGCGCGGGGCGGCTATTATTGGGGAAGAGCCTGAAACCAGAGGAGGCCGGGACCATGCGG
>JBHEKP010000151.1:0-3383 GCA_041859375.1 Candidatus Hydrogenedentales bacterium
CCCTATCTGGAGGCGAAGAAACCGCTCTGGGCCCCCGAGATCCACTACCTCAAGGGCACCTTCTGGCTCACCTACAGCATGCCCGGCTGGGACGGCACCGCGAAAACCTCCGGCTCGGGGCTGCTCCGAAGCGTCTCCGGAAGGGCGGAGGGGCCCTATGAGGACGTGCAGCCCGGTGCGCGCATGGGCGACGCGATTGACGCGTCCCTCTTCGAGGACGACGACGGTTCCGTCTATTTCGTGTGGCACAGCGGAAAGATTGCCCGGATGAAACCCGGCATGGACGGGCTGGCCGGACCGTGCCACTGGCTCAGGACAAGCACCGCCGACCCCGCACCGGACCACCATTCCAGCCTGTGCGCGGGAATTTTCGGCCCCGGCTCCTTCGACCATGTGGGCTTCGAGGGGCCACCCTCTTCAAGGCCAACGGCCGCTACTACCTCGCCGCGGCGGAGTCCATCAAGGGCCGCTACCACTGCATGATCGCCGAGTCCCCCGCCCTGCTCGGCCCCTACGGACCCCGCCACATCGCCGTGCCGGACGGCGGTCATGTCACCTTTTTCCGCGACCTGGACGGCGCGTGGTGGTCCACCTTCTTCGGCAACGACGACCAGGCCCCCCAGAAGGAACGGCCCGGCATCGTTTCCGTCGCCTTCGACGCGGACGGCCATCTCCGTGCCGCCATGCGGTAGCCCCGCGGCCGCCCGCCCCTTGTCGTCGGCGCCGCGCCTTGACTTGTGAGGCCCGGCGGTATAAACTGGTTTAAGACTGGTTGAAAGGAGCGAAGCCATGAACACCGTTGGGGCCTTCGAGGCGAAAACGCATCTGTCACGCCTGCTGGAGCGGGTGGCCGGGGGGGAGCGGTTCATCATCGAAAAACACGGGGTTCCCGTGGCAATCCTCGCGCCCGCCGATTCCTCGCGGCGGAAGCCCGCCGCGGAGGTCATCGCGGAGCTCAAACGGCTGCGCGCGGGGCGGCGTCTGGACGGCCTGACCATCCGGGAAATGATCACGGAGGGGCGGCGGTGAATACGGGGCGCTTTGTCGTTGAC
The DNA here is from genome assembly GCA_041859375.1 of Candidatus Hydrogenedentales bacterium. GTDB lineage: Bacteria > Hydrogenedentota > Hydrogenedentia > Hydrogenedentales > CAITNO01 > JBHEKP01. The sequence continues at coordinate 1,053 of JBHEKP010000151.1, forward strand.
AATTCGGTGGTCATGGCATGGTGTTTCGAGGACGAAGCCGGTGAATACGCCGACGCGGTTCTTGAAAGCCTGGCGGACAGCGGGGCGCTGGTGCCCGCAATCTGGCCGCTGGAGGTGGGCAATGTGCTGCTTGTCGCCGAGCGCAAACGCCGCCTCGGCAAGGCCGATGTGGCCCGCTTTCTTGAGCTTGTGGCCGGACTGCCCGTCTATGTGGAGCAGGAAAGCCCCGCCCGCATGCTGACCGACATCCTTTCGCTGGCCCGCGAATGCCGGCTTTCCACCTATGACGCGTCCTATCTGGACCTTGCCATGCGCGCGGGCCTGCCGCTGGCAACACAGGACCAGACACTGGCGGCGGCCGCCCGCAAATGCGGCGTCCCCCTCTTCGCCCCCCCGAAAAAACGCAAAAAGGCGTAGCCTCCGGAACCTCAATCTCCGAATAACAGGTGTGAAGGCATACAGGCCTGGTGATGCGTTGCCCCGTCACACTTTTTTTGGAGTGCGGCGGCAACGACGCCGCTTTCCTGTTGACACAAAAAGCCAGTCTCCAGGTGTCCGCCATGCCTCCAGCCAAAGCGGTGTCGCCGCTGCGCTCTGCCACCGCACTCCATACCGGACAGACAGCATGCCGTTGCCACGTCCCTCCGCGCATATGGATGACTTAACTGGCGATTGGGGCGGAACACGGGCTTGCGCGCGCACGCCCCATGCTGTAAAATAAACACATCAGTCAATCAACGGCGGCGGCCCCCACGGGGCCAAAACAACAACGGAGGCGTTATGGTCATTGTCGCACAGTGTGCGGTGCCGCGCCCCCGGTCCGGCCGCTGAGGTCCGTGTAACCCTATCACTCCTCAGCCGCCCTGTCCGGGGCGGCTGTCTTTTTTTTCGCCGCATCCGCGCCGCCGCACATTTTCCGTTTGTCCCCCGCAGAAGAAGTGTTTTTGTTTGAAAAAAACGGAGAATGGCAATGAGCCTCTTTCAGAAGAACGACCCCTCCATGAACAACGACCTCCCCACGCCCGCGCTGGACGCGCTCGGCTGGGACGCCCGCTGGGCGGAACTGTTTGAACCCTTTTCCGGACGGGGATGGACCCCGGCCCGGGTAATCTGCGAACACCGCGGGGCCTACGACCTCGCGGACGAGGCGGGCGAGCGCCGCGCCGGCGTGTCCGGCCGCTTCCGCCATGATCACCCCGCGCGCGGCGACTGGCCCGCCGTGGGCGACTGGGTGGCCGCCGCGCCCCGCCCCGACGGGGAGGCCGCGACCATCCACGCCGTGCTCCCCCGGCGCAGCCGCTTCTCCCGCAGCGCCGCGGGCGACAGGCTGGAGGAGCAGGTGGCCGCCGCAAACGTGGACGTCACCTTCCTCGTTTCCGGACTCGACGGTGACTTCAACCTCCGCCGCATCGAGCGCTACCTCGCCGTGGCCTGGGACGGCGGCGCGCGGCCCGTGGTCCTGCTCAACAAGGCCGACCTCTGCCCCGGTGTCGCCGACCGCGTCGCCGGGGCGGAATCCGTCGCCTTCGGCGCGCCCGTCCTCCCCGTGAGCGCCGCCACCGGCGCGGGACTGGACGCCCTGCGCGCCCTCCTGCCGCACGGCGTCACCGGAGCCTTCCTCGGCTCCTCCGGCGTCGGCAAATCCTCCCTGGTCAACGCCCTCCTCGGCGGCGCGCGCCAGGCCACCCGCGCCGTCCGCGCCGCCGACAGCCGCGGCCGCCACACCACCACCAGCCGGGAACTCATCCCCCTGCCCTGCGGCGGCATGATCATCGACACCCCCGGCATGCGCGAACTCCGGCTCTGGTCCGACGTCGACGGGCTCGAAACCGTCTTCGCCGACGTCGAAACCATCGCCGCCCAATGCCGCTTCGCCGACTGCACCCACGCCGACGAGCCCGGCTGCGCCGTACGCGCCGCCCTAGAGGACGGCACCCTCTCCCACGAACGCCTCCGCGCCCACGAAAAACTGCGCCGCGAGGTCGAATACCAGGAGCTGCGCCAGGAGCACAGCGCCCGCTACATCGAGCGCAAGCGGTGGAAAGGCATCGCCAAAGAAATCCGCCGCATCGAACACGACAAGGAAAGCTGGTAAACCCCGGCCCCCCATCCCCCAATCACCCTCCGGGTCCGGCGCCCCCCCGCCGGGCCCGGAGCCCCCCTCCTCCTCCCAATCCCGTCAATCCCGTAATCCTGTCCAATACTTCTTTCCCCTCCCTCCTCTTCCCTCCGTGTGGTCCGTCCCTTCCGTGGTCAAAATTTCCCCTCTTTTTTTGTGCCCCTTGTGCCCCTTGTGGTTAATCTCCTCCTCCCAATCCCGTCAATCCTGTA
>JBHEKP010000083.1:0-2596 GCA_041859375.1 Candidatus Hydrogenedentales bacterium
GCAGTCGCTGCGGGCGCACCTGGCACTGCGCCGGAAGTTCTTTGACAGCCGCGCCCGCGTGCAGCAACTTCAGGCCATGATCCAGCCGGACGACACGGCCGACACGCTGGACCTCAAGATGCTGGCGCTGCTGGTGAGGGCGGAGCAGCCGGAATTCTTCAGCATCGTCCGCGCGCTCTATGACGGGTTCGCCCACAAGGGCCGGGACGTTGACCTGGACACGCCGCCCCCGGCGTGGGAGCAGATTGAGAAACTGGAACTGACCCCGGCCTTCTGGGAACTGGCGCGGCAGCATTTCTGTTACGAGGAGGAGTATCCCTCCCTTAAGAAACTGATGCTGCGGCTCCTGATAACGGACTTTGCGCACCACCTTAAGGGCGACCTGCCGGGGGCGCTGGCGAATTTTGCCCTTTCGCCGCAGGGGCACGCGAACACGGTGGTGTGCCTTGGGCAGTGGCGCGACAGCACAAGCCGGGGGCTCAGCTATGACCGCATATCGGAGGCGGCGGCGCAACTCCTGGGCATGGACGGCTATCTGGACGCCTATGACATGGCGGCGCTCACCGATGTGATGACCTTCCTGCCGGTGGAGAAGGCCGTTGCCATGCGGCTTCGCGATCATGTGATGACCATGGAGAACATGGTCCAGCTGGACCTGGTGCGGGAAACGGCCGCGCGCAGACAGGCGGGGCACTGGGCGCACGGGCGCGGGGGAGGCGCGCCGGAGATTCCCAGAGAACACTACCACGCGGTCTACCAGGCGCTGGTTGCGGCGGCGGAGTTCTATGCGCTGCGCGACACGCAGGCGGACCGCCTTGCCCGGCCGGATGCGGCCGCGCTGTACCGGGCCTACGAGCGGGAACTGTGGCGCTTTGACCAGGAATACCGGCACTTCTGCGAGGCGGCGGACCTGGCGGAGACACAGGGCTGGAACATCCTCAAGCCGCTGCGGGAAAAGATTGAGGCCGCCTACACCAACGGCTTCCTCCCGGCGCTGGCGCTGGCCTGGGGGGCGTTCCTGGACAACACCGGCCCCACGGACCTGCTGCGGACATGGCGCCTGCCGCAGGTGCCCAACCAGCCGCACTTCTTTGACACCTTTGTGCAGCCCCGCCTGGACGAGTTCGACAAGCGCAAGGTCTTCGTGATTATCAGCGACGCGTTCCGCTATGAGGCGGCCCGGGAACTGTTGGAGGAACTGAACCACCAATACGGGATTGAAGCCGAGCTGACCTCCCAGTTGGGCGTGGTTCCGTCGCACACGGCGCTGGGCATGGCCAGCCTGCTGCCCCACAAGACGCTATCCTACGGGGACAACGGCGAGTTGCTGGTGGACGGAAAAGCAACCGCCACGCTGGAGCAGCGGGGTGAACTGCTGGACGCCGTGGACGGCGTGGCCTGCAGGGCCGCCGACCTCATGGCGATGAGCCGGGAGGCCGGGCGCGACCTGGTCAAGGCAAAGCGGGTGGTCTACATCTACCACAACCGCGTGGACGCGACGGGCGACTCGGCGGCATCGGACAGCCAGACCTTCAGCGCGGTGCGGGAGGCCATCAAGGAACTGGTGGCGCTGGTGCGGCACATCCTGGTCAGCCTGAACGGACAATTTGTGCTGGTCACGGCCGACCATGGGTTCCTGTTCAGCGAGACGCCGCCGGGAGAGACCGAAAAGAGCAGGCTGGACGAGAAACCGGCGGGGACCATGCTGGCCAAGAAGCGCTACCTGCTGGGGCGGCAGCTCCCGGAGAACGAGGCGGTCTGGCACGGCAACACGAAGCTCACCGCCGAGGCCGATGGTGACATGGAATTCTGGGTTCCGCGCGGGCTCAACCTGTTCCACTTCAGCGGCGGGGCGCGCTTTGTCCACGGCGGGGCCATGTCGCAGGAGGTGGTGGTCCCGGTGGTTTCGGTGCGGTTCAACAAGGACCGCGAGGAGCGCACCGGGAAGAAGCCCCGCCCGGCGGAGGTGCAGGTGCTCGGCGCCTCGCACAAGATAACCACGAACCAGCACCGGTTTGAACTGCTGCAGACGGACAGGGTGGGCGACCGAATCAAGCCGATCACGCTCAAGATTGCCGTGTACGAGGGCGCGCAGCCCGTGACCAACATTGAGACGGTGACCTTCGACAGCGCTTCCGAGAGGATGGACGACCGCAAGAAATCGGTGTGGCTGGTCCTTCAGGACCGGGACTACAACAAAAAGACCGCCTATCGGCTGGTGTTGCGCGATGCGGACGACATCGAGCGCGGCAGCTTCCCGGTGGTCATAGACAGGGCCTTCAGCGATGACTTCTGAAATCACCAGCGACGACGAAACGAATGACACCACCGGCATGGCCGAAGCCGCCAGCCCACCGGACGCCGCCGTCACGGCCGTCACGGCTGATATCGCAATACCGGCGGGCGCATCCGGCGCGGCGGGGGCGCAGGACACAACACTGGACGGCCTGTTGAACACGAATTTCGCCGGACGGGTGGTGCGCAAAGACCTGACGAAACTCGTCAAGGAGGGGGCCAACGTGCCCGTGTACGTGCTGGAGTACCTTCTGGGCATGTATTGCGCCTCCAACGACGAGGAGGTCATTCGTGAGGGCCT